>JBDHXR010000006.1:0-40433 GCA_039810825.1 Fluviicola sp. | reverse complement strand
AATTATTATACTATCAAATATACACATTTGGTTTTAGAAAAGCAAGAAGTTTGTAAAAAAAATGAGTAATAAATTTATTCGTTTAACTCTGCAATAGCGATTCGTATAATGGATAAAATTACACCCAATTTCATTACATTTGTACATGCATGCTTTTCAAAAAATAGGAGTTGTTGGGTTTGGCAATGTAGGTTCACATATCGTGTCGAGGCTTGTTGATCTTGAATTTAATAACATCAAAGTATGGTGCAGCCTAAAGCATGAGTTACCAAAATCAGTACAACATATTCAAAACGCTTCAGAATTTAATGGTTGTGACCTTGTAATTTGCGCAATTCCGGATAATGAAATGTTAAATGTACTGATTCAAGTAGCCAAATTTGCTCCTGCTGTTTCTGTTTCAGGAACTGTTTCAATTGAAAATATTTCGACAAAATTTCCTATTGGAACTCTGTATCCTTTGTTAAGCTTTGTTCAAAAGAAGAAAGTGAATTGGAAACAGCTTCCTATTTTTACAAATGCTGAAAACAAGAATTTTCTAGAAGAAATTACCCAATTTGCAAATCTACTAAGTGGAAATGGAATCATATTAACAGAAGAAAAACGCTTGGAACTACACATTGCAGCTGTTTTTGCAAACAATTTTACCACTCACCTACTCGATACAGCAGCACATTTGTGTGAAGAAAATAAGTTGAACTTCGAGTGGCTAAAGCCCTTAATTTCTCAAAATTTCCATGCAATTATGGATAACCATCCTCATTTATTGCAAACTGGTCCTGCAAAAAGAAACGATCATTCAACAATAGCAAATCATCTTTCTCAACTTGAGGGTATAAGAAAAGAAATATACACGCTTCTTACTACGAGTATTATGGCGCATTATCAAAAGCAATGAAAAACTATAAAGAAAAATTAAATCACATCAAAGCTTTTGCCTTTGATATTGATGGAGTATTGACCGATGGAACGGTTTATCCTTTTCAAGGAGAAATGTTGAGGGGCTTAAATTCCAAAGATGGTTACGCTATCCAATATGCCATAAAGAAAGGCTATAAAATTTTCATTATTACGGGAGGAAATTCTCTGCACATGAAAACAGCGCTTGAAAGTTTAGGCGTATCAGAAGTGCATCTTTCATCCTTCAACAAAATGCTTGTGTACGCAGATATTAAACAGCGACACAACCTAAAAGATGAAAATGTGCTGTATATGGGAGATGACATTCCCGATTACGAGGTAATGCAAACTGTTGGAACCGCTGCTTGTCCGCAAGATGCGGTCAATGAAATAAAACACATTTCAGACTATCAATCTCCTTTCAGTGGTGGCAAAGGATGCGTGAGAGATGTGATTGAACAAACACTACGAGTGCAAGGCACATGGTTTAAAGAAGAAGCTTTTCATTGGTAGAAAAACTACTGACTGTTGTATGTAGAAAATGTCACAAACGTATGTTTCTTCTTCTTCTGATGTTGAATAAACCGTTCCAATTGCTTGAAAGAGTATTCTGTCATCCCTTTTGGGTGCCCAATTACTACCATGTTTGAATTGTCTTGATTTCTCTTTGCAATGTCGTTTAATTTAGATGCATAATATCCATCTGAACTTGCATGATTCCAAGTATAGTTTGTAAGTACAAACTTCTTTTTCCCAGGCTGAGATAAAAATATACCGTCGCCAACCATTTTATGCTGTTTCGGAAATAACCTTCCTAAAATATAGAGTTTCCAGTAAAAAAGTGGTGAATACCTGTATGATGTAATCGGAATTTCCGTAAAAAACCCATTCTCAGTTTCAATTGTAACATCTGATTGAAAACAGTAACTATCCTTTTTGGGTGCGTTCGTAAAATCGTAATCGTATTGGTCGGTACTATACTTTGCTCCCGGAAAAACAGAACTGTCAATGCGTATTCCGAGCTTCATAAACAAATGCTCAAGTTTATGAAAAGGCTGAATGCACCAACCACCTGCTCTGAAGGCAAACGATTTTTTTTGAGTAAGGTCATCTAAAGCTGTTTTGTAATTACTTACGATTCGTTCAATTTCGGAGTCTGGAAAATCTGCTAATTTATAAGTGTTTTTCATATCAAAAACCCACGAATCAGATTCGTATATAGCTTTTTCCCAATGCGGATGTATGTGAAGTTGAACATCGTGTCCTCCATCAATCATCTGTCTTATTTGTTTTTCAAACAAACGTGTGTCGTTTACCGCTTTTTGAGAATTTTGTTTTTTTAAATGAATGTAGTATCCAATATCTACAAAAAACACCAGTTTAATAGCATTTCGCTCTGCTATTTCCAACAATCTTTGTGTTGGTTCAATCATGCATTTTTCTATGCTTCCGGCTTTAGAACCGAAAAATAATTCATAATCAAATGTTAGAAATATCTGCATAATTTAAAATTGCAAGAAAACAATCTATCAATAAATCGTTACATTTACTCGCAAAACAAAAATAAGATTATTTCAGTACATGCATCCAAGTCTAAAACACTATCTGAAAAAGTACTTTCTATACTTTAAAGTAAAAAATAAGCTTCACAGTAAAGAAGGAAATCGACAAAGAGGGGTGTTGTCTCAATTGAAACAAACTAAAATAACTTCCTCCGAAAACAGTAAATATGCTTTCAAGAATTTCTCACAACATGAGGAAGACGGATTGCTACTTGCAGTCATTTCTCAACTTGAAAAGCCCGTTCCTCTGTTTTTAGAGTTCGGCTCGGATGATGGCGTAAACAGCAACTCTGCAAATTTGCATTTTCACCACAACTGGACAGGATTATTTATTGACGGAAATAAAAAAGCTATCGAAAGGGGAAAATACTTCTATTCAAATTATGGTAACAAACAAGTAAGCGCACCAACATTTATTCATTCGCTAATTACTCGAGAAAACATCAACGAATTGATCTCACAAGGCGGACTGAAAGGCGAAATAGGCTTGCTTTCAATTGACATAGATGGAAACGATTATTGGGTTTGGGAAGCTATAAAGGTAATTTCTCCGCAAATTGTAGTTATTGAAACGCACAATGAATTTGGCTTAAACGATATTGTAGTACCATACGATAAGGACTACTTTTACCCGGGAAAGCATCCTGATTACCATGGTGCTTCACCAATCGCAATGACAAATTTAGCGAGACATCTCGGCTATCGTTTGGTAGCATGCAATGATTTAGGATTCAACTTTATCTTTTTACGCAACGATTTAGCTCCACATTTAGTTGAAATTTCTGTTGAATCTTGCTTGCAACATCCTAGCAACAAAGAGTGTCAAGCTCGATTTGAACAAATCAAAGATTGGGAATATATTTGGAATAGGAAGTTTAGCTAGTTGAAAGGCACGTCAATATTGACCAAAAGTCAATCTTTTTTAGTGGATGTTTCTACTAAATTGTTTCGTTATTTTTTCACTTAAAAATCAAAAACGCAATATTGCGTTTTTGATTTTTTGATTTTTATTTTCAAATTAAGAAATCATATCTTAAATTCAAGTAACAAATGCAACTTATAGATTTCGAGGTAAAATAAATTTAAAAACAAGAGATAAATCCATAGATTACTCTCGCTGTTTCTAGGAAAGAAGTTATTTTACCCCATTAAATTGCCAAAAATAAAGTTGTAATTTCACATCTATCATATGAACAAAGATACTCAATCGAAGTATTGTTAAAAGCAGGGAAACCTATCGTGTCACATGAATGGATCTATCAATTAATTTGGGAAAATAAAAGGCAAAATGGATCGCTCCATCGTCATTTGTGGTGCAAAGGGCGTCACTATCGAAAACGAGGGAACAGTAAGGATAATCGAGGAAAGATAGTAGAAAGAGTTGGAATTGAAAAAGGACCAAAAGAAGCCAATGAACGCAGTGAATTTGGACATTTAGAAGTAGATACGATAGTTGGAAAAAATCACAAAGGTGCTATTATAATGTTGAATGATAGGGCTTCGGGCATGCTATGGATGGGAAAAGTGGAAACCATAGAAGCAGAGGTTGTTAAAATTAAACATTAATAAATGGAAACACCAACTAAGTTTTATCTTATGAACGGTCCACTTTATGCTGACGATTTACAGGGTATGCGTTGCCGATGCTATCTGTACTACAAGCATTGAAATAATCGGATGAGACCAATGTAGGCATTGTCCAGTACTTACATGCAGTAATAAAGAACCCATTTGCATAATTAGGGCAACAATTATACTCCTCAAAACTACCGTTGGGCACAAGATTTTCTTGAGCATTAGATGTAAGAGTAGCTAATAATGTGATTATATATAAAACAGGTTTAAACAATTAATAAAATATGTTTGAAAAAAATTTAATTATTGTAATTGTGTCGCCCAAGAATTTTGCACCTTGCAAAAAAGAAGAAGTGTGTATCATCTATCTGATAGACGAATATACAAAAAAAAGGTTGTATTTCTGTTTCGTAGTAGTATGATATTAAGTAGTGAGTAAATTTAATAATATAATGCTAATTAGCCTGTATTATTAAAAAAATATAGGTATAATTTGCCTATGAGTTATTTTCGAGATGAAGTCATAATGAAGAAGTTGGGTTTTACTAATCGTGAAATCAGAAAAAGTAAAGGATTAACTCAAGAAGAACTCTCATATAAAGCTGATCTTGACATCTCACAAGTAGGAAGAATTGAACGAGGGAATGTAAATACAAGTGTTTCAGTATTGAATAAAATTGCAATGGCTCTAGAAGTATCTTTGAAGATTTAGGTGATTTTGAATAGGAGCTCTTTTTATTAATGTCCTCATTTTTATACTTCCTACAAAGTCTCCAAATTCTCAAAGCCAAAAAGCTTGGTTCATATTTTTTAATGCCAATTAAAAAGTTACTCAGCTTTTTATCAGTATCAAATTCCTAAGTGAGCAATTACCTTCAACTTTTTGACTTGAACGACTTGATCCCAATTCTTGACTATACTTTATAATTCAAACAAAAAAAAGAAGCACTACTCTCGTAATGCTTCATTTAGTGTGACCCCGGAGGGATTCTAACCCCCAACCGCTGGAGCCGAAATCCAGTGCTCTATACAGTTGAGCTACGGAGCCATTGTGTAGTAGTTCAACTGAAATCTTAAAAAGGACAGTTGAGCTACGGAGCCATTGTGTAGTAGTTCAACTGAAATCTTAAAAAGGACAGTTGAGCTACGGAGCCAATGCGAGTGCAAAATTAATACTTTTATCTAATTCAACCTTTCACAAAGTAATATTTATAGAATCCTGTTAAAAACTCCTAAAAACAGGTCTAAAAATTCCTTACAATCAACAAACACTACATTTTGCTTTTTTTAGGAAAATTCGTTACAACTAAATCATACTAACATGCGTTAGTGATAAAAGAACATAAATTAGAAAGTCATGGACACGTCATTTCAAAACAGAATTAACCAATACAAAGAAATTGAAACAATTTGTATTCAAAACAACAATGTGTGGGAATGTGTTCCTGAATTTCGTGGAGCATTTTCTCGTTTCGCACTGAAAGTTGCGCAACTTGATTTGTTATCCGAAAGAATTCCTGATTCATTTTCTACCTATCCAAACATTGGACAAAAACTATTGAATGATATTGAATTAATACTACGTCAAAATTTTGACCGCTATTTTGAATACTTGCGTTCAAAATACATTGAATTATACTCCGCCTATTCCAAAGCAAGAGCGCACTAAGCTTTTTTATCCGCTACATGTACTAGAAACACAGTGAAATTGTATCTTTGTTTTATGCAAAAAAACGATTTCGTCTGCTCGCACAGTGGCATTGACACAAAACAAGTTCACAACACATTACGCCTCTTAAATGAGGGTGCAACCATTCCTTTTATTGCCAGATATCGCAAAGAAATGACTAGTGGATTGGATGAGGTTCAAATAACTCTAATCCGTGATTTTTCGAAAAAATACGATGATATCATAGCACGTCAGCAAACCATGATTTCTTCAATAGAAGAGCAAGGTAAGATGACTGATGATTTGAAAAATAAGGTGCTTACTTGTTTTGACGCAGTGGTGTTGGAAGATATTTACTTGCCCTATAAGCAAAAAAGGCAAACTAAAGGTGATAAAGCGATAAAACTTGGATTAGAACCTTTGGCAAAAATGATTATGTCGCAACGCGGCGGTAATCCGGAACAAATGGCTGAGCGTTTTGTGAAAGGAGAAGTTGTGGATGAAAATATGGCTTTACAAGGAGCTATAGATATAATTGCTGAATGGATCAATGAAAATGCAGTAGCCAGAGGAAGAGTACGCACCCTATTCCAGAGAAAAGCTATCTTAACATCAACATTAGTAAAAGGAAAAGAAGAAGAGGGAGTAAAATACAAAGATTATTTTGAATTTTCTGAACCCATCTACAAAACTGCCTCACACCGTTTTCTTGCAATAATAAGAGCAGAACGTGAAGGCATTCTCTCCATCAAAGCGAGACCAGATAAAGATGATGCCTTGGAATCTTTAGAACGATTTTTTGTGAAGTCCGATGACGAATGTGGACATTTGGTTGCTCAAGCATGTAAAGAATCATACACAAGAATGATGTGCTCTTCTCTAGAAAACGAATTATTAGCACAAACCAAAGAAAAATCGGATATTCAAGCAATAAGCGTGTTTTCTACCAATTTAAAACAATTATTATTAGCTCCTCCTGTTGGGAATAAACGGATTTTAGCGATCGACCCCGGCTATAGAACAGGCTGTAAAGTTGTGTGCATCGATGAGCATGGAAGTTTGCTTACCAACGTTACTATTTATCCACATCCTCCACAAAATGAACGTGACAAAGCCTCATCAAAAATTGCTCAATTAGTGCAAGCGTACAAAATAGAAGCCATTGCAATCGGTGATGGCACAGCAGGACGTGAAACAGAAAACTTCATCAAACACATTCGTTTTGACCGAGATTTGGAAGTATATGTAGTACGTGAAGATGGTGCTTCCATTTATTCAGCAAGCCCTATCGCTCGAAAGGAATTCCCAGATTTTGATGTAACAGTTCGTGGAGCCGTTTCTATTGGAAGACGCTTGATGGATCCATTAGCTGAATTGGTAAAAATAGACCCAAAATCTGTAGGCGTTGGTCAATATCAACACGAAGTGAATCAAACACTTTTGAAAGATGCATTGGATGATGTGGTAATTTCAGCTGTGAACGTTGTTGGAGTTGACTTAAACACTGCTTCTCCCTATTTATTAAGCTATGTATCAGGCTTGAGCTTAGGTTTGGCTGAAAGTATTGTTGCATATCGTCAAGAAATTGGAGGATTCAAAAATAGAGAAGAGCTTAAGAATGTTAAACGATTAGGAGATAAAGCATTTGAGCAGGCTGCTGGTTTTTTACGTATCCGCGATGGTAACAATCCTTTAGACAATTCATCAGTACACCCAGAGAGCTATAAATTCATCAAACAAATGGCTAAGAAGTTAAATGTAGAACTGCATGGATTGATTGGAAACGAAAATAAATTGAACGAAATAAAACATGCTGACTTCACAGAAATAGATGCATATACATTTAATGACATCATAAAAGAATTAAAAAAGCCAGGACGAGACCCTAGGAAAAAAGCCACTGTTCTGGAATTTGACAGTAGAATCAAAACGATTTCAGACCTAAAAGAAGGTATGATAATGAATGGAATTGTTACTAACGTCACGAATTTTGGTGCTTTTGTAAACATAGGTATCAAAGAAAATGGCTTAATCCACAAATCACAATTGGCAGAGCACTATGTTGAAGACCCAACACAAGTGA
Organism: Fluviicola sp.; assembly: GCA_039810825.1. Taxonomy (GTDB): domain Bacteria; phylum Bacteroidota; class Bacteroidia; order Flavobacteriales_D; family Crocinitomicaceae; genus Fluviicola. The sequence goes on along the minus strand of JBDHXR010000006.1, from coordinate 32,644 downwards.
TATCGTTGCATGAACATGTAGAAGTTAGAGTGGTTGAAGTTGATGAGCAAAGAAAACGAATTGGTCTAAAGCGTTTGAGTTAAGCGAAGATGAATGCTTGTCAAATGCTGAAAATCAATTGAATTCTGAGGTAAAAGGATATTGAATATTCATGAAGATGGTATTCAAGAAATAAAGCACTCATTTTAGTTACCATGGTAGATGGTGGATAATCTTAAGATCATCCATTTTTTATAAATCGTAAAAATTTAATATAATCTATCTTCAACTCAAAAAAAAAGCCCTTCCGAACAAACGAAAGGGCTATTTTTAAAAATTATCTAATTCTTATTTGATGAAAGACATAGAAGCGTCTTCAGCATATTTCAAGAACTCACGATCTTTTTGAGCTTTTGCTTTCCAAGCTGCATCTTTTCCGATTGCGCTCTTCAAGTTGCTTACGATGTCAACCAATTTGCTTTGACGAGCAGCAGCAATAGCTTTCAAGTAATAACCTTGCCCAGACTCTTTGTCATTTGAGTTATCAATTGTGCTAACCGCAGCAGCAGCATCTTTGTTTAACAATTGAGCCAACGCTTTGTTAAAGCTCGCATCTCCTCCGAAAGAACTAACAGCATCTGCATATTTACCATCTTGGATAGCAATAATACCTTTGTTATAGTTCACTTCATCTCCAGCACCGCTAGCTTGTCCGAATAATTCAGAAGCTTTTTTACGATCTCCTTTCAAACCAGCAACAGCACCTAAGTTATTCTTAGAAATAGCATTGTCTTTTAATCCATTTGCTTTTTCAAATTGAGATTTACCTTCGTCAGCTTTACCTTGGTTGTACAATACAACTCCTACGTTGTTAGCTGCACGGTAATCAGCTGGGTCTTTTTTCTCAGCCTCACGGTACAAACGCAATTTTTCGTTTAAATCTTCAGTCAAAGTAGCTGTAAACAACAACTCTTCGATTGTTAATTTTTGTGGGTCAGAAACTGAGATTGCTTTTAATTCTTCATCAGAATATCCAGTCAAATCATAAACTACTGTAACTTCAGCACGACGTAACAATGGGAAAATATTTTTTTCCAACTCTGTAAACGTTTTACCTAAGTTTCTCATTTCAGTTTCGCGTTGTTGAGGATCAGCATACATTGTTAAAACACGCAAAATCAAGTCTTTGTCTTCTTGTTTGATTTTTTCGTTTTTAGCCATTTCAACTTTGAATCCATCAAAATCTTCACCTTTTCCTTCTAATGTATAGATTTCTCCTGAAGCTTTCTCATTCTTAGCTTTCTTAGCAACATCTATAGATGATGTTTTAGCAGAATTAGCACGCTCAGTTGATAGGTTGCCGTTAAAAGCAACTTCCCCTTCTGGTGAAGCAAACCCTGTGATATTGATTGACTTAATATTGATTTTTGGGTTAGATTGTGCCGCAGCTAACCAAGCTTGTAAATCAACGATGTCTTTGTCTTTCAATTCAGCAGCACGAACATTGCTTTTAGCTTTTTCATAGTTAAACTGTGCTTTTGTAGATTGCTCAGTTACACGCTTAAACTCATCCTTTGCATAAATACACTTGAAATCTTTGTTTACTAAATAAGGAGTAATAATTGTTCCTTTAGCGATTTCTGTGTCAGTGAATTTGTCCTTTTTCTCTTTTCCACCTTTAAAAACTTTACCTGTTACGATAAGTTCTGTGTGTTCAAATTCTGGTTTGTATGCTACAACATCAGTATATGTAACTTTACCTCCTTGCTTGTAAGGAACTACGTTTCCATTTGCTGTTGCTTTTTCACCTACTACAGTTACAGTTTTCAAAGCTGTTCCTGCTAACATTGGCGTAACCTCTGCGTACGCTTTTTTGTGAATCCCCTTTTCTGGGAATGTTACGTCAACTTTTACGCGAACGCTGTCAGCATGCATTTCTAATGGACTTGGAGTTACAGTGTACTGCAAATCTTTCAATAAGTCACATCCTGTTACAAGTGAACCAGCTACCGCAAAAAAAGCTAATCCTTTGATACTCTGATTTTTCATATTAAATTGTTAGATACTACCTTTAATTTTACAAATGCAATAATAAACATTTTTTTTTATCTGAAACAATTATCGTTTTTTTTTCTTCAACAGATTAATTGAATTTTATCAACGACCAATATTTTAGAATCGTCGTTTAATGTTTTTAAACACTCCTCGAATGTTTTCTCTAAAGCTGAAATCTTTATGTTCCCCAACAATTCCATAAGCGGTAAGATTACAAATTTACGCTGAAATATGAATGGATGTGGAACTGTTAATTCTTGTTCCTTGATTTGTTTATCTTTGTAAAACAAAATATCTAAATCAATAATTCTTGATTCGTACTCCTTGGTATTGTTTTTTACCCTGCCTAATTGCTTTTCAATATGTTTCAACTCCTTCAAAAGCTCTAGTGCATTTCCTTTAAAATCACATTCCAAAACTGTGTTGTAAAAATTATCTTGACTTTTAAATCCCCACGGTTCACTTTCATAAATTGAAGCTATTCGCAACAAACTTACACCTGAAACTTTCATAAGATGAATGGCTTCTTCAATGTTTTTTAGCTTATCACCAATGTTTGTGCCTATGCCTATATAAATGTTTTTATTATGTATGCTTACCATTTGTACAAAAATACATCCAATCATTTGAAATAATACACTCCTATCATTTCTTCTTCCTCCCTAATCCTTGAATTTGTATTTTTGTTTTAAAATTTGATTTATGTCAACTGTTAAAATTTCTTTTTGGCGCATTTTCTGGCCTTCTTTCGTAGCATCTATTGTATTGTCAATACTGGGCTGGATGTTTTGGATATTTGTTCTTGCATCTATGTTTGCTCCCCCCCCTTCAACCAAAGATTCTCGTATTTTGAAAATGACTTTGCACGGGGCAATTGCTGAACGAAGCAATAATTCGTTTACTCCTGCTAGTCTTTCAACTACAAATACAATTGGTCTATCCGATATCTTAGCCGGGTTAAAGCAGGCAAAAAAGGATAAATTTGTTGATGGAATATACTTGGATCTCGGAAATATCCAATGCGGTTATGCTACTGCAATGGAAATTCGTAAAGGACTTGAAGATTTTAAATCTTCAGGAAAATTCTTAATCGCCTTTTTAAGTGGAGAGGTGGTTACTCAAAAACAATACTATGTAAGTTCTGTTGCAGATAAATTATATGGCTTTTCTAATACAACCATGGAGTTTATTGGTTTGGGAGGAGAATTGATGTTCTTTAAAAATACATTTGATAAATTGGGCATTGAAATGCAGGTAATCCGAGGTTCAAACAACGATTTTAAAAGTGCGGTAGAACCATACTTCAGAACAAGCATGAGTGATTCCTCTCGCTTGCAAACCAGCAGGTATATGACTTCTATTTGGAATACGATTCTAAAAGACATTTCAAAATCAAGAAACGTAGATGTTGCTACACTAAATACAATAGCAGAAGATTCAAAAATAATGAGACTTGGTGACGCAAAGCAATACAAACTTATTGATGATGTAAAATACCGTGACGAAGTGGAAGAAATTGTGCTTGCTAAATCTAAATTGAAAAACTTAGATAATGCCATGACTTTTGAAAGCTACGTGAAAACATCTTTTAAAAACGAACAGTTGGCTTTTACAAATAAAATTGAAAAACCAAACATTGCTGTTATTGTTGGTGAAGGTGCTATTACGGTTGATGGAGATGAATTGACTTCTGAAAAAATATGCAGTTATTTCAGAGAAGTTCGAAAAAACGAAGGTATTAAAACTGTGGTATTCCGTGTAAATAGCCCAGGAGGAAGTGCTTTAGCTTCTGAGGAAATATGGAGAGAAGTAACTTTGACTGCTAAAAAGAAAAAAGTTGTTGTGTCTATGGGAGATGTAGCTGCATCTGGCGGATACTATATCTCAACTCCAGCATCTGTTATTTTTGCAGAACCCACTACTATTACTGGTTCAATTGGTGTATTTGGGGTAATTCCATACATTGGTGATTTCATGGAAAATAAGTTGGGATTAACTTTTGATCGGGTACAAACAAACAAACACAGTGTGCTTTCTTTAAACAAACGTTTGACCGAAGAAGAATTGAAAATTATTCAACAAAATGTAGATGACACCTATCTACTTTTCAAAACTCGTGTAGCTGATGGCAGAAAGTTGAGTCTAAATCGTGTTCAAGAAATTGCACGGGGTAGAGTTTGGACTGGAGAAGATGCTTTGAAAATTGGGTTGGTTGACAAGCTAGGCGGATTCAATGATGCGCTTGCCTATGCTATGAAAGATGCTAAGATTACGAATCCAAAAGTGCAATATTTTCCTAAAGTGCAAGATAAAATGATCGATGAAGTATTTAAAATGCTAGAAGAAGAGGGTGAGTCAATTCAAACTAAACAACAAGTAGTTCCAAAAATTTTAGATGACATTACAAAACGTTTGATGAAATTAGAATCTTACAGTGGAATACAGATGCGCTTGCCTTTTGAAATAACTCTGAACTAAATTTTATTGAAAGAATAGACCGAATAGTACTTCGGTCTTTTTTTATCCGTTATTTTGCAACATGATTCAATACGATTTCTCCTTAAAGCAATTCAATACTTTTGGCATCGATGTGAAAGCCAAAGCATTTTCTTCTTTTTCTACCGTAGATGAATTAGTAAAAATAATTCAAACAAAAGAGTCTTCACTTCCTCTCTTTATTCTTGGAGGTGGTAGCAATATTCTTTTCACTAAGGATGTTGATGCCTTGGTTCTTAAAAACAACATTGAAGGTATTGAATGTGTGGCAGAAGACAGTTCATTCGTGGAATATAAAGTTGGTGCTGGAGTTGTTTGGCATCAATTTGTTCAATATACTGTAGAAAAAGGTTTAGGCGGTATAGAAAACTTAAGCCTAATTCCAGGAAGCGTTGGTGCTAGTCCTATGCAAAACATTGGTGCTTACGGCACAGAAATTAAAGACTGTTTTGTTTCTTTAGACGCATTAAACCTTGAAACACTCAAAATAGAATATTTTGATAAAGATAAGTGCAATTTTGGATACCGAGAAAGTGTTTTCAAACGTGAGCTGAAAAATAAATACATCATTACATCTGTCACCTATCGTTTATCAAAAAAGCCAAAATTAAACACAGAGTATGGCGCTATTAAAGAAGAAATAGAACGCATGGATTACCAGGAAATTTCTGTAAAAAGTGTAAGCCAAGCTGTGATAAATATTCGAAACAGCAAATTACCAAATCCAAAAATACTTGGAAACGCAGGTAGTTTCTTTAAAAATCCGGTGATTTCATACGCTCATTTTATTCAACTCAAAGAGCAGTACCCAAACATCCCAAATTACCCTCAAGCAAATGGAGAAATAAAAATTGCAGCGGGGTGGCTAATAGAACAAGCGGGGTGGAAAGGAAAACGTGTTGAAAATTGTGGTGTCCACGAAAAACAAGCATTGGTGCTCGTAAATTACGGTGATGCAAAAGGAAACGAAATTTATGCCCTTTCTTCGCAAATAATTCATGACATTCATCAAAAATTTGGAATTGTTTTGGAACGTGAAGTAAACATTTTCTGACGATGATTCGGCGTTTAAATTATTTCAGCTATATTTGAATTTGAATTTGAATTTGAATTTGAAATACTATGAAAAAATTAAATATCCTATTGCTTTTATCTATTATAATCTTTGGTTTTTCTTGTCAAAAAATTAGAAATTGCGAATGCAAAACAACATGGGTTGATTACACAACTTGGGGCAATGTGAATAAGGAAAAAGTAGTTGCTTACCCTGTAAAAGGAACAAAAAAAGAAGCGAAAACTCAATGTGATATTCTTGCTACAAATCAAGCGAATACAGATGGTTATTACACCACTTGTGAAGTGAAATAAGCTGTGCAACAGCACCTGTTTTTCTGAAACTTGGTTTATCTTTGTGAAAAACTTATTCATGAGTCAGTCAAACTGGGAAACCATAAAAGAATATCAAGACATTACCTTCCGCAAAAGAAACGGTGTAGCACGAATTGCATTTAACCGACCAGAAGTACGAAATGCTTTTCGTCCAAAAACAGTATCCGAATTGTTGGAAGCATTGATTATTGCACATGAATCACAAGAAATTGGTGTGGTTTTGATTTCTGGTGAGGGACCTTCTCCCAAAGATGGTGGCTGGGCGTTTTGTTCTGGTGGTGATCAACGTGTACGATCCACAACCGGTTATAAAGGAGAAGATGGAGTAAATCGTTTCAATATATTGGATGTACAGCGTCAAATTCGCTTTATGAATAAAGTTGTAATTGCTGTTGTCCCAGGTTGGGCTGTTGGTGGTGGACACAGTTTACATGTAGTATGCGACTTGACGCTTGCAAGTAAAGAACATGCGGTTTTCAAACAAACTGATGTTGATGTAGCAAGTGTAGATGGAGGTTTTGGCTCTGCTTATTTAGCTAGACAAGTTGGACAAAAGCGTGCACGTGAAATATTCTTTTTAGGCAAATCTTACACAGCTCAAGAAGCGCTAGAGATGGGAATGGTAAATGCCGTAGTTCCACATAAAGAATTGGAAGAAGTAGCCTACGAATGGGCTCAAGAAATTTTGACGAAAAGCCCTATTGCAGTCAAAATGGCAAAATTTGCATTTAACCTCATCGATGATGGATTGGTTGGACAACAAGTGTATGCAGGTGAAGCTACCCGATTGATATACATGACTGAAGAGGCTGTAGAAGGTAGAAATGCCTTTCTGGAAAAAAGACCGAGAGACTTCAGTAAGTTTCCTAAGTTCCCTTAAATGAAGCGTGAAATCATTCAAACGGCTGATGGATCTACTACAATCTATCTTCCTGAATGGAACGAACATTATCATTCTGCTCATGGTGCAGTGCAAGAGGCTCAACATGTGTTTATACAAAATGGTTTGTACCAAAAATCTGATGATTACTTAACCGTGTTAGAAATGGGGTTTGGTACCGGATTAAATGCGCTTCTCACCTATTTTGCTTCAGAAAAAAGACAGCAGTATGTGCACTATATTGGAGTGGAAGCTTTCCCTCCAACAGATCAGGAAATTAGCTTGATGAATTATTCACACTTCTCGAAAGACTTAGAAGTAGAAAACGTGTTTCAGAAATTGCATTCAGTTCCATGGAATCAAGCTCTATCACTTACAGAACATTTTGTTCTTGAAAAGAAAAATACAAAGCTACAAGATTTGCAGTTACCAAACAATGCGTTGGACTTGTGTTTTTACGATGCTTTTGGTCCGCGTGTGCAACCTGAATTATGGACACCAGAAGTTTTTGAACTTATTTATTCTTGGCTCACAAATGATGGAATATTTGTAACCTATTGCGCTAAAGGTCAAGTAAAAAGAGATTTGAAGGCTTGTGGTTTCGAAGTGCAAACATTGGCTGGTCCACCCGGAAAACGAGAAATGATTCGGGCTATCAAACACGAATAAATTTTGATTTTATTATGTAGAATCAATATAAATAAGTAACTTTACGCATCAAAAATAAAATATCATGGCAACAGTAACTTTACACGGTAATCCATTCAACACAAACGGAGAATTACCTAAAACAGGAAATAAATCACCAAATTTCTCATTGGTGAATGCAGATTTAAAAACAGTTTCATTAGAAGATTATGCAGGAAAACGTTTGATACTTAATATATTTCCAAGTATTGACACTCCAACATGCGCTACATCGGTACGTGAGTTTAACAAAAAAGCTTCAGCATTAACTAATACTAAAGTATTATGCATTTCTAGAGATTTACCTTTTGCTCAAAAACGTTTTTGTGGTGCAGAAGGTATTAACAATGTGGAATCACTTTCTGACTTTAGGAACGGCAATTTTAGTTCAGACTTTGGGGTTGAATTGGTTGATGGTCCTTTGAAAGGATTGTCATCCAGAGCAATCGTTGTGTTGGATGAAAATCAGCAGATTATTCATACAGAACTTATCAAGGAAATTGGTGATGAACCAAATTACGATGCTGCAATTGCTGTGTTGTAAAAACAGTATTATTTAGCAATGAAGGCATTCAATCGAGTGCCTTTTTTTATTCTACTCCGATTCCCTTACTTTTATCCGGAATCCCTAAATCTGACTCATTCTTCTTTTCTACTTTTCCAAAAGAATACGAAATTTTTGCTCGAATTACTCGTGTGTCTGTTTTTGAATAACTGTTCATTTCAATATTTGGAAAAAGCACACGGGTACTAGATTGACTCATGTTGAAAATATCTTCAGCAGATAAAGAAACTCGCAATTTTTTCTGTAAAAAATCTCTACTCACAATCAAGTCAAAAGATGTTCTGTTCTTATAAAACTCATAGATTTGGTATATTCCTTTACCTGAAATATAATAGTCAACATTCAACCTGATTTTAGCAGGTAGAATGAACTGAGAATAAACACCAAACGTAACAAATCCTTTGTTTTTCTGCTGATATTGATAACCCTCTATTGTTGTTTTGGTATAATTTGCATACAAGTATAAAAAGGACATTTTATCAACTTCTATAGGTTCATCCAACATTTTTAAGCCTTTTGTGAAAAACGCAAACGGCACTGGTAAGGCTGCAAAAGCAGAATATCCATTTACATTCTTATACGTTTTGTAACTAGACAATACCTGAATTGAGTTGGGTTGAACCACAACTTCGTTTAGATTTAGGAACTGAGAATGAGATAAGCTGAATGAAACTTCTATGTAGTCCAGCAAAGTGACTTTAAATTCTGCATTGTCATAAAAATTTGGCCGCAACAAAGGGTTCCCGGTACTTGAAGTAAACGCATCGTAATATCCGGTATTGTTTGGGTCGTATTGACTAAAGGATGGGATCCCAATTTTTCGTGAGTACGAACCAATAATGTTTAGTATAGAACTAGCACGATATAAAACATTTACAGATGGAAACAGATTAAAATAATCATTTCGTTGCTGTGTACTTACATTTGATTTTCTTCTAACCGTGTAGTTTTCTGCCCTTACTCCAGCACCAATAGATATTTTTTTTCCAAAGTGTTTTTTTAACTCAACATAAGCGGCCATATTGTCTTCTGAAAAATCAAAGTCAATGACAGAATTGTACAATTTATTGTCGAAAACAGAGGCGGAACTGTTATTGATGTTGTAAGAACCAATGTTATTTATTTTTGTTAAGCTGTATTTTAGTCCGCTATTAACATACAGTTTGATTCTGCTAAAAGGAACCGAGAAATCCACTTTTGTGTAAAATCGGTGAATATTCAAGGAATAATCTAGCAAACTAAAATTCTCAAGTCCGGGGAAAAATTGACTATTTTTTCTAGTTGAAGTATTTTGATAGTTGTTGTAAAACGCAGTGAATAGAACACTTCTTTTTAATGTGTCAAATTCGTGTCGGAACGAGAGAATACCTTGGTTTCCAACTCCATAATTTCGAGATCTATAATCTTGCAAGGCAGAAATGGGAGGTTGAAGACTCATTCCTTCTGTTACAGAATTTCCTGAAATACGATTGTCGCCAAAAGAACCATTGTAACTAAGTGAAAGGTTTGTTCTTTTGGAAAAAAGAAAGTTTACACTTGGCTTTAAGTAGTAGTATGAGCGTATATTCTTCTCATTTCTATCTGAACGAATGCCTAAAACTGGTACAAATGTATTGAACAATCTATTTGAAGTATCTCTAGAACGGCTCTCGTTGTATGAATACCCTGCCTGAAGTTGCCATGTCCATTTAGTTCTTCTTCCATCAAGGATGAGTGAGGGAGAAAATTTTTGATTTTGATTGAATCCATAGCCCACAGTCAGAGTTCCGGAAAGCCATTTATTAGGTTTGTTATGAGAAAGAATATTGATGATTGATCCCGTTAAATTCGCATCATAAGAAGCACCAGGATTTGAAATAATTTCAATTTTTTCAGCTGTATTTGCTGGTAAGCTCTTCAATAGATTCATTAAATCATCTGTTGAAAGCACATTGGGAATGTTATCAAAATAAACATTTGCCATTTGGCTACCCACTACAAATCCTCCACCAGGAAAAGGCATTACTCCCGGTAGTTTTAAGATTGCATCATACAAACTGGCAATTTCAAGAATCGGGTTGTCTTTGATAGTTACAGTTGTTTTGTCTGCATCAACTTCAATAAATTTTCGTTTTACTCCTGTTATCGTTACTTCATCTATTTTAGAAACATGTTCTTTTAACAGAATATCATCTAGTACAATTGAATCAGAAGTGTACTTTGCTATCGATACTTTTAAAGAAACCGAATCAAACAATTGTGTGGTTATTGATAAAACAACATCGTTGGTATAATTGGATAAAAGAATATTAAAATTGCAAGCTAAAGATGTTTCTTTAATTAATACGTCTCCATTGGTATTTCGAATCACAATTTGTTTTGGAACCTCTTCGCAAGGTAAAGATTCGGACTGAACTTTGAAGAATAAACGTTTCTGAGATTGAACAGCAAATGCGCAAAACAACAAACAACAAATAAGGAAGAAAACACGGTAGTTAAGTCTCAAAACGCTAGATAGTTGTTTGTGATTTTTCGAATTCTACCATATTACATTTGCTCTAAAACAGCAATGCGTTTTTCAATTGGAGGGTGAGTAGCAAATAAATTCATAATGCCCGAACCATCTAATGCTTTGTGTTCAATAAACATTTGCTTTACGTCTTCACTGGAAACATTTTCAACTTCAGACCTACCAGAAATTTTACGAAGAGCCGACGCTAGGGCTTTCGAATTTTTTGTGAGTTCTACGGCTCCTGCATCTGCTAAATATTCACGTTTTCTTGACAAAGCAAATTTGAATAAAATAGAGAGAAAATATGCAACAACTGAAATCAACAATGCTATCAAAACCAATTTATTGTCGTCTTTTTCATTTCTGCGGCTTCCACCAAATAATAAGTTTCTAAATAGAATATCTACGATAAAAGCGAAGATTCCAACAAAAATGATAGATACAATCAAAAGCCTAACATCTTTGTTTCGAATGTGAGTAAGTTCATGAGCAATAACTCCTTCCAACTCCTCATCATTCAATTTTTCGATGATACCCGTTGTTAATGTTACTGCATACGATTTTTCGTTTATCCCACTGGCAAACGCATTCAATGCAGGCGAATCGATGATGAATAGTTGGGGCATTTTCATCCCAACAGACATGCATAAATTTTCTGTCAGGTTATAGATGCGCATATTTTCTTTTCGTTCCAATGGTCTAGATCGAGTAGCCATTTGAATCATTGAAGAATTTGCAAAATAAGCGATTAAAAACCACACAACCACACCAGCTATTACAAAAGGAATGGTTTTGATGAAACGGAAATTTACTGCCTCTAAATCTTCCTTTCCTCCCATAGCCAGAAAAAAGAAAGCGTACACTCCCACCAAAACAAGTAGTGGGAAAGCAGCTAAAATAAGTGTCGATTTAAAATTGTTTCGACGGATTTGCTCTTGGAGACCTACGTATGCAGCCATGAAAAAAACTAGAATTTAATTTCTGGTGCTTTGTCTAACGTTTGTCTTTGTTCAGTACCCAAATCAAACATTGGTTCTGTTTTGTAATTCTTGAAGTTAGCAACGATGTTACTAGGAAACTGTTCAATTCCATTATTGTATTCTTTAGTTGCAGAATTAAAGAAACGACGAACAGCCGCTAATTTATTTTCAATATCTCCAATTTCTGTTTGCAAATTCATGAAGTTCGCATTTGCTTTTAAATCCGGGTAAGCTTCTACTTGAATATTAAAGCCACGCATTGCGGCAGACATTTGATTTTCAGCTTGAATTTTATCGGAGATAGAATTTGCATTCATATAACCTGCTCTTGCTTCAGTTACACGTGTTAACACTTCTTTTTCATGATCCATGTACCCTTTTACAGCCCCCATCAACTGTGGAATCAAATCAAAACGTTGTTTCAATTGCACATCTATATCTGCAAAAGCATTTTCACGATTGTTTTTCAAAGAAACAAGGCGGTTATTTATTGAAATAAACCAAAATACAAGAATCAAAACGATTCCGAGAATTACTAAAAAAGCTGTCATTTTATAAATATTAAGTAGAACGAAAATAAGAATAAAATAAATACGAAATACAGGGCTAGGAATAGAATTGAAGAAAATTAGAATTTTTTGGCAAAAAATAGAGTTGCTATTATATACGAAAAAAAATCACTTCGCCCTTTTAAGGTTGTAAACCCTAGAACAAAATTTATACGAGTATTAATATTGTAAAATTCTTAATATTTTATTTACAACAAATATGTCAATTACTCACATCTACATCGTAAATTTGCAATGAAATTTAACAAATGGAATTAATAACAACGTACATCTGCAAAGATTTTGATATCGGTATTCACAACAACATGTTTGGTGGCAAAATCATGTCAATTATTGACGACGCTGCTGCCTCATATGCCTCTCAAATTTGTGATTCTCCAAATATGGTTACCATAAAGGTGGACGAATTGGTGTTTAAAAAAGCTGTAAAATCTGGTGCTATTTTAAAGGTGTACGGACGAGTTAATCATTTTGGGAATTCTTCCATTGAATTGTACATTGAAGTTAGAAAACACAATGTTTACACAGGATTGCAAGATATTGTAACGCACACAAGTGTTACTTTTGTACGCATCGATGATGAAGGCAAGTCTATTCCAATAGATAATTATGTGAAGAATCGCTTCGAAGAACGCATTAAAATATACGGAAAAGCGTTGATATCTGAAGGTGACAGACCTTTGCAGGTGTAGCCCTTTGCTCCTTTCTTTCATTTTTAGTGTGGTTACCCATTTTTACCTATTTTGAGTTATCTTTGCTCAGAATTAGAAAAAGAGAATGGAAAAACAAGTACCCTATCAATCTAAAAATAAAATTCGAATAGTAACTGCCGCATCATTATTTGACGGGCACGACGCAGCTATCAACATCATGCGCCGCATAATTCAAGCAACCGGTTGCGAAGTAATCCATTTAGGGCACGACCGCTCGGTTGAAGAAGTTGTAGATACTGCAATTCAAGAAGATGCTCAGGCAATTGCCATGACATCCTATCAAGGTGGACATATCGAGTATTTCAAATACATGTATGACTTGTTGAAAGAAAAGGGTGCACCGCATATTAAAATTTTTGGAGGTGGTGGTGGAACCATTCTTCTTTCGGAAATTGACGAACTACAAAACTACGGCATCACGCGTTTGTACCACCCGGATGATGGTCGCTCGTTAGGTTTACAAGGAATGATTAATGATTTGATAGAATTGTCCGACTTTCCTGTTGGTGACAAGCTAAATGATGAATTAAGCAGACTTTCTGACAAACATGTACCGTCGATAGCACGATTGATTTCTGCAGCTGAAAATTTTCCGGAAAATGTTGTGGAAACAATGCATAAGGTGCACGAAATGGCGAAGCAAAACAATGTTCCTATACTTGGAATCACAGGTACAGGTGGGGCTGGAAAATCTTCGTTGGTTGATGAATTGGTACGTCGTTTTTTAATTGACTTTAAAGACAAGAAAATTGCTATCGTTTCAGTTGATCCTTCAAAGAGAAAGACTGGAGGCGCATTGCTTGGAGATAGAATTCGAATGAATTCAATAAAAAACTCAAGGGTTTACATGCGTTCACTTGCAACTCGTCAATCAAATTTGGCACTTTCAAAATATGTAAACGAAGCAACACAAATACTAAAAGCTGCAAATTACGATTTAATCATTTTGGAGACTTCTGGAATTGGTCAGTCTGACACAGAAATTCTAGACTATTCTGACGTGGCTTTATATGTAATGACTCCGGAATATGGCGCCGCTACTCAATTGGAGAAAATTGACATGCTTGATTTTGCAGATGTAATCGCATTAAATAAGTTTGATAAGAGAGGAGCCTTGGATGCGCTACGTGATGTAAGAAAGCAGTACCAACGCAATCATCAGCTTTTTGATAAAAGTACTGATGAAATGCCTGTTTACGGAACAATTGCTTCTCAATTTAATGATCCAGGCATGAACACCTTATACAAGGTAATCATTGATAAAATAAAAGAGAAAACAGGTGCGCCTCTCGATTCTACATTTCAGATTACCAAAGAAATGTCTGAAAAAATATTTGTGATTCCACCAGATAGAACGCGTTATTTAACAGAAATTTCTGAAAACAACAGAGGGTTTGATAAATGGGTAAATAAACAAGTGGAGGTTGCAGATAAATTGTATGGTATTCAACGTACAATTGAAACAATTTCTACCGGAAATTTAGAGGACAAAGATCGATTGATTAAAGGTTTGCAAGAAACATTTGATACATTAAAACGCGATTTAGACCCGCACAACTGGACAATTATCGAATCTTGGAGAGATAAAAAATCCAAATATTCTGCATCTGAATTTATTTTCAAAGTTCGAGACAAAGAATTGCGAATCGCAACACACAGTGAATCGCTTTCTCATACCCAAGTACCAAAAGTTGCTTTGCCAAAATACAAGTCATGGGGTGATATTCTACGCTGGTCTTTGCAAGAGAATGTGCCTGGCGAGTTTCCGTTTACTTCAGGATTGTTCCCTTTCAAGCGCGAAGGTGAAGACCCAACACGTATGTTTGCAGGTGAAGGTGGTCCAGAAAGAACCAATCGCCGCTTTCACTATGTAAGTTTAGGTATGCCAGCCAAGCGTTTATCTACGGCATTTGATTCTGTAACACTTTATGGCAATGACCCAGACTTACGCCCAGATATTTACGGTAAAGTCGGAAACTCTGGCGTTTCTATTTGTTGCTTAGACGATGCTAAAAAACTTTATTCAGGATTTGATTTATCTCATCCAGCTACTTCTGTATCAATGACAATCAACGGCCCCGCTCCTATGTTGCTTGGTTTTTTCATGAATGCAGCAATTGACCAAAATTGTGAAAAATACATCAAGGCTAACGGATTGGAACAAGAAGTTCAACAAAAAATTAATGAAATATATAAAGCAAAAGGAGTAGAAAGACCAAGTTATCAAGGCGAATTGCCTCAAGGAAATGACGGCTTAGGATTGTTTTTATTAGGAGTAACAGGTGATCAAGTACTTCCTACGGAAATATATTCACAAATAAAAACCGACACACTAAAGCAAGTTCGAGGCACAGTACAAGCTGACATCTTAAAAGAAGATCAAGCGCAAAACACCTGTATTTTTTCAACTGAGTTTGCGTTACGCATGATGGGAGATGTTCAGCAATATTTTATTCAAAACAATGTTAGAAACTTCTATTCTGTATCAATATCAGGTTACCACATTGCAGAAGCTGGAGCAAACCCAATTACTCAACTTGCCTTTACACTAGCAAATGGATTTACCTATGTTGAGTATTACTTGAGCAGAGGAATGGACATCAACGATTTTGGTCCAAATTTATCTTTCTTCTTTTCAAATGGTATAGACCCGGAATACGCTGTAATTGGACGTGTAGCAAGAAGAATTTGGGCAAAGGCTTTAGCAAAAAAATACGGAGCCAATGCTCGTGCTCAAATGTTGAAATACCATATACAAACATCTGGTCGTTCATTACATGCACAAGAAATTGATTTCAACGATATTCGCACAACTCTTCAAGCGCTTTACGCTATTTATGACAACTGTAATTCACTTCATACAAACGCCTATGATGAAGCAATTACTACACCTACAGAAGAATCTGTTCGTCGTGCAATGGCCATTCAATTAATTATTAATCGAGAATTAGGCTTGGCTAAAAATGAAAATCCACTTCAAGGTTCTTTCATCATAGAAGAGTTAACAGATTTGGTTGAAGAGGCCGTTTTAAGCGAGTTTGACCGAATAACAGAACGTGGCGGAGTACTTGGTGCAATGGAAACCATGTATCAACGTTCAAAAATTCAAGAAGAGTCACTGTATTACGAAACATTGAAACACAACGGTGAGTTTCCTATTATTGGAGTTAACACTTTTTTAAGCGCCAAAGGTTCTCCAACAATAGAGCCTAAAGAAGTGATTCGTGCTTCTGAAGAAGAAAAACAATACCAAATTACAATGTTACAAGCACTACAAAAAGGAAATCAAGAAAAAGTAAACACCCTTCTTGAAAACCTTCAACATGCTGCGATACAAAACCAAAATATTTTCGAACAATTGATTGAAGTATGTAAATATGCCTCTTTGGGTCAAGTTACAAAATCATTGTTTGAAGTAGGCGGGCAATACAGAAGAAACATGTAAACTTTTTGTTTTTAAAATAGAAAACGGGATAATTCTTTCGAAAGAATTATCCCGTTTTTTTTATCGTATTAAATTCACACTCCCATGAAGAACTTTTCGATTATCTTGCCCGAAAATCTTGAAGGTAATCTTCCATGTGTAAACTCCTTCTTTCGCTATTTTCCCGTGATAAGACCCATCCCAACCGACTAAATGATTGTTTGATTCAAAAATCAATTCGCCCCATCTATTGTAAATAAGAAAAGAATAATTATAGGGGTCAAAGCCAGAGGTAAATATGGGCACGAAAACTTGGTTATATTCATCTCCATCCGGCGTGAAAGAGTTTGGAACATAATAAATCAATGCCTCTTCCATCAAAACTTTGCGCGTAGTTGTATCACTGCACCCATAATCATTAAACGCAATTAATGTTACCGTATAGTTTGCTGTAGTTTGTGAAGGGAAATTATGAGCTGGAGAAAATTCATTTGAGTTTCCAGTACCATCTCCAAAATCCCAAACATAGTTTGTTGCATCAGAAGATTGGTTTACCATTGTGGCAACAGGCTCTTGTGAATTCACTTGTTCTGGTGTAATATAAAACGCTGCTGTTGGTTCAGGATACACACAAACAAATCCGGGCTTTGTTAATGAATTACTACAACCTTCCATCGTTGAAACAGTTAGAGTAACGTCATAACAACCTATTTGATACAAGGTGTCTGAAAACGAAGAACAAGAATTAAAGCTACTTCCATTATTTATTGTCCATGTACAATTTGTTAAATTACCTGTTGAGCTATTTGTAAAGTTTACCACCAATGGTGCACAACCACCTTGATTGTCTACGTTAAAATCTACAATTGGAGTAGGAATAACCGTTACAATCAACGAATCAGAATTAACGCAACCATTCGCATCTGTTCCTGTTACCACGTATTTGGTATTTCCCACTGGTGGAACAAAAGAAACCGCATTACTAATCCCATTATTCCAACTGTAATTTCCTCCTAAACCTGCTCCAGATGCAGTAAGTACCAACGATTCACCTTCACACA
The DNA here is from genome assembly GCA_039810825.1 of Fluviicola sp. Classification (GTDB taxonomy): domain Bacteria; phylum Bacteroidota; class Bacteroidia; order Flavobacteriales_D; family Crocinitomicaceae; genus Fluviicola. Next base: position 15,355 of record JBDHXR010000006.1, on the reverse strand, counting down.
ATGTAGTATCACCCATTACAGAAATAATAGGTTTCGGATTCACTGTAACAACCACCTGATCTGTTTGAGTACACATCCCTGTTACTCCTGTTACCGTATATGTAACACTTCCTACAGGTTGCACAAATGAAACTCCATTTACAACACTGTTATTCCACGTAAGACTAGAGGCTCCACTAGCTGTTAAAGTGACTGATTCACCTGCACAAACAGATTGATCAGGACCAGCATTAACCATTAAAGTGTTCGGTGTAATTGTAACTAAAAATGATTCTTCATCATCACAACTTGGTGAGGTGCTTGTTGAGTCAAAAATATAGAGTGTAGTGGTTGAAAAAATCGTATCACCTACTTGATAACTAATTCCAGTACCACCACTGCCTGTATAAAATGCTTGATTCCCGCTTAAATTTGTTCCAGTTATTGTTGGCAATACATAATATCCGCATGCGCTTTGATCTTGTTTATCATTGACCGCTGGTTTTGGAATTACTGTTATTGGTGCAGGGTATGGACAAGAAGCCGATGCAGACCAACCGCAATTCACACCGGGGTTTAGTAAGTTTACTGAAGTTGGCTGACAGAAAAAATCTGATGCATTGTTATTGTCTGCGCTACCATTTCGGGCAAAACTATATTGCACAGAAGGAGTTGAGGCGCATGGCAAAGGACAACCGTTCCCGATCCATTGAGGTCCCAAAGTAATATTAAATCCGTTAATTGTTGGATTAAACGTTGCTAAATCAGCACTTGTCCAGCCCCAAGCAATAAAATCAACCACATTTCCAAAATTGTCGATGATAATTGCCCAACTGTTATTTGGCGGATTCCAAAAAATATTCGATCCCCAATAGTTTGGAGCACTTGAAACGTCTGTTTTTGTAACAATAGAACAAGGCGCAAAACTAGTTGGTAAATACCAATAAGTAGAGTTTACAACGTTAATATTTGTATAGGAATTACTGATTGCTACAACCCATCCTGATGTATTTACTGCAGTATTATATAAATTAGAAATTTCTATGTAATCTTCAGAAGTTGTTCCACCATTTGCACCATCCAATCCACACTCTGTAATCAACACTGACCCCACAGTGCTACTTGAAGTTGAAGAATATGCTTGCGCCCAAATGGTAATAGAATTAGACAAAGGAGGAGTTGTAAAGGTTCCATTAGATGAAAGTAAATTCCCACCGGTTTGGTTGTCATACCATTATATTGTAGAATTAGATCCAGTAGCAGTCAAGGTGGTAGTGCTTCCTGAGCAAACAGTTAAATTACCTGTAATTACCGGTTCTTTTACTACATCAACAATGCAGGTTTGAGAAATAACAGTAAGTGGACATGCTGAACATCTTGCTTGAATAGTGTAATTTGTTGAATCGGTAGGTGAGGCAATAAAAATTGGAGAATTACTCCATGGTTGCACTACTGTTGCCCCATCCATAACTTGAAATTCATAAACACCTGTGCAGGTTCCCGTAGCTGTAAATGTTATTGTCACAGAATCGCCTTCGCACAACAAAATTGGATCTGGAGCGTAAGTAATTCCAGTAGCACCACATTGAGCTTTCAAGTCAAATGCACCAATAATGCAAATAGCTGTAAAAAATAAATATACCAAATTTGCTCTCATAACACTCATTTCTCTTGAAAATGTTCAACATAGTATAAATCATCCGAGAACATCGAATAATTCATTCCAATTCCTTTTGCATATTCAACAGTCTTATTGATTACGTAGACGTGTTTCTCTATTTCTTCACTTTTAGCCTCATTCTTATTCTCGTATATCCATTTCAACTCACGAAACAGAACTTGACAAATAGTTCTAATGTCTTCAGACTTCGGGTCATCAACATCAAATGATTGCTGCCTTTGAATTTGTTCAATGGTTAATGTACATTTTACCTGCTGACCTTCCTGCGAAAAACAAGCACAAGGAAAAATGAAAAAAAATAGGATAAGAAAAAAGTGTGAAGTTTTCATAATAGAATTGATAAGTATATAATACAAACGTTCGATTAAAAATATAGTTGCTTTTTAATCAAAGTTTTATTCTTTAAAAAAAATAGACTAAATCTTTTTTTCTTTCAATAATGCTTTCTACCTTTACAATGCTTTAGGGGTGACTTGTTTTGAGTCTGAGAAATACCCTTTGAACCTGTTTGGATGATGCCAGCGTAGGGAAAAGTAAATGAATACTCATTTTTATTCATTCCTGAAGCAAAGAAATAATGTGGAATGAAAATCAAATACAACAACCAACAAATTGAAATTGATGACAAGCTGATGTTGTCAACTTTCGTATTTAGTCAAATTGGCGAAAAAACAAATGGTGTTGCTGTAGCGGTAAACAATTCTGTTATTCCTAAAACAAATTGGGAAGTAGTAGAGATCCAACCCAACGACAACATCTTGCTTATCAAAGCAACACAAGGCGGATAATTCTAAAAAAATTAAAATATGAAAAAAGAAGACAAAACACCTCAAGCAGGAAGTATCACAACGGGAGCTATATCTGGTTCCAAAAAAATATATGTGAAAGGCACCTTGCATAATATTCACGTAGCAATGCGTGAAATAACGCTAACACCTACCAAATTGGCAAATGGTGGTGAAGAAGAAAATTACCCCATTACTGTTTACGATACAAGTGGAGCATACACAGATGAAAACATGGTGATTGATGTTCGAAAAGGATTACATCGTTTACGTGAAGAGTGGATCTTGGAACGAGGTGATGTAGAAGAGTTAACCTCGATTTCGTCAGATTATGGCAAAGAACGACTTGAAGATTCTAAATTGGACAATTTGCGGTTTGAACACGTAAGAAAACCATTAAAAGCAAAACCCGGAATGAATGTTTCTCAATTGCATTATGCAAAAAAAGGAATCATAACGCCGGAAATGGAATATATTGCCATTCGTGAAAACCAACGTATCGACCTGTTGAAGAACCAATTAAATGATCAATATGAAGTCTTGACGGCACAACACCCGGGAGAAAGTTTTGGTGCCAATACTCCAAAAAATTTGATTACTCCAGAGTTTGTGCGAGACGAAATTGCTGCTGGTAGAGCTATCATTCCAAGCAATATCAACCACCCAGAAGCTGAACCTATGATTATCGGACGAAACTTCTTAGTGAAAATCAATGCAAATATTGGAAATTCTGCCGTAACCTCTTCAATCGAAGAAGAAGTTGAAAAAGCAGTTTGGGCTTGTCGTTGGGGAGCTGACACCATCATGGATTTGTCAACAGGAAAAAATATACATGAAACAAGAGAATGGATTATTCGAAATTCTCCAGTTCCAATCGGTACAGTTCCAATTTATCAAGCACTAGAAAAAGTAAAAGGAGTTGCTGAAGATTTAACCTGGGAGATTTTCAGAGACACACTTATTGAGCAAGCAGAACAAGGTGTTTCATATTTTACTATACACGCAGGAGTGTTGCTCAGATACATCCCACTTACAGCAAAACGAGTTACCGGAATTGTATCTAGAGGAGGTTCTATCATGGCAAAATGGTGTTTAGCTCATCATAAAGAAAGCTTCTTATACACTCATTTTGAAGAAATTTGTGAAATTATGAAAGCGTATGATGTTGCTTTCTCCTTGGGCGACGGATTAAGACCTGGCTGTTTGGCTGATGCCAATGATGCGGCTCAGTTTGCAGAGTTAGAAACATTAGGCGAACTTACAAAAATTGCATGGAAACACGATGTACAGGTGATGATAGAAGGTCCAGGGCATGTTCCAATGCACATGATTAAAGAAAACATGGACAAGCAATTAAAAGAATGCCATGAGGCACCTTTTTACACTCTCGGACCTTTAACTACAGACATTGCACCGGGGTATGATCACATCACATCTGCTATTGGTGCAGCTATGATTGGATGGTTTGGTACAGCAATGCTTTGCTACGTTACTCCAAAAGAGCATTTGGGTTTACCAAATCGAAAAGATGTGAAAGATGGAGTAATTACCTATAAATTGGCTGCTCATGCTGCTGATTTAGCAAAAGGTCACCCGGGAGCGCAATACCGCGATAATGCTCTAAGTAAAGCACGTTTTGAGTTCCGTTGGGAAGACCAATTCAACCTTTCTCTTGATCCGGACACCGCACGAGAATTTCATGATGAAACACTACCTGCTGAGGGAGCAAAAACAGCTCACTTCTGTTCGATGTGCGGGCCAAAATTCTGTTCAATGAAAATTACACAGGATATTCGTGATGCTGCTGATGCAGGCATGTTCGAAAAATCTGAAGAATTTAAAATGAAAGGAAGTCAAATTTATTCTTAAATGAAAATTCTCTTGTCATATCCTAATGCGCTAATAAACGAAGCTGCTCGAATCAATTTATTGATGTCGGAGGATTTTGACGTTTTTCATTTACGTAAACCAAATTGGACAAAAGAGGAAGTGAAATTGTTGCTAAACGACTTAAACACTGACGTTTTGAAAAAAACAGCATTGCATCAACACCATGATTTAGCAAAGGATTTTGGAATTCAACGTTTGCATTTTACATCCGATGAGAGAGTGAATCTGCCAGCTAATCAACTTGAAGCGTTGAAAAGAAAAAGCACTATTCTTTCAACATCAACACATTCGGTAGAGGAATATTTAGCACTTTCAAGTGGTTTTGATTATGCGTTTCTAAGTCCTGTTTTTGATAGCATTTCGAAAGAAAACTATAAGGCCATTCACTTTGATTTATCAATAAAAAATCCAAATGTAGCTGTTGTTGCACTTGGAGGAATAAATCAAAAAAACAGTTTTGAAGCACTTTCCATGGACTTTGATGGTGTAGCAATGCTTGGCTCTATTTGGAAAAATTATGATCGCCCAATAGTACTAAGTATCGGTGGGTTTGATCCTTCTGGTGGAGCAGGCGTTTTGGCAGATACGAAAACATTTGAACAGCATAATTGTCTTGGTTTTGCAGTGCAATCAGCAATTACGGTTCAGACCGAAGATCAATTTTTGTCTGTAAATTGGATAAGCTATGAAAAAATCATTGAGCAATTAAGCCCATTGTTAGCTCATTATTCGATTTCAACTATCAAAATCGGATTGATTGAAAATTTAGAAGTGTTGAATCAACTTTTACATTGGTTAAAACAAAACGCCTCACAATCTAAAATCATTTGGGATCCTATTTTAACCGCCTCTGCTGGAAAAATTTTTCATACCGATGTATCGAATGAATTATTGAAGCAACTTTTAAACAAAGTAGATTTAATTACTCCAAACAGTGAGGAAGTAAAATTGCTTGCAAAACAAGAAAATGCTTCGAGAGCTGCCGATGATTTATCAAGGTTTACCAATGTGTTGTTAAAAGGTGGACATAGAGTTGATGCGCTAGGGCAAGATGTTCTGATTGACAAAAATGGTAGCGCTTATGTGCTTGAACCAAAAGTTGAGCACGCATATTCCAAACATGGCTCTGGTTGTGTACTTTCCGCAGCGATTACTTCCAATATTGCATTAGAGCACACATTATACGATTCCTGTGTAAAAGCCAAACGATACATTGAAAAAGTACTCAATTCGAATAAAAACTTATTAGCGTATCATGTTGGATAGAATTCATTACATATCGCAAGGAAACACAGTTGAAGATCATTTTACGTGTATTCAGCAGGTGTTAGATGCTGGTGGACGTTTGATTCAACTTCGCTATAAAAACAAGCATGAAATTTATCCGCTTGCAGAAAAAGTAAAATTACTGTGTGAAAATTATGAAGCCACTCTAATAATTAATGATTTTGTTGATGTTGCAAAAGAAGTAGACGCAGATGGACTTCATCTTGGCTTGAATGATGCAACGGTTGAAAACGCACGAACAATATTAGGAAACGATAAAATCATTGGTGGAACGGCAAATACCTTGAAAGATGTCCAGCAACGCATTGATGAAAAGTGCACTTACATTGGTTTAGGACCATTTCGCTATACTACGACGAAAGAAAAATTGAGTCCAATTTTAGGATTGGAAAGTTATCAATCCATTCTTTCCGAAGTAAAAAATACCATTCCGATTTATGCGATAGGAGGAATTCATACGAGTGATGTCAAAGCAATTCTCAAAACAGGTATTTACGGAATAGCACTTTCAGGGCTGATAACACAGTCCGACGATAAAAAAGAATTAATTAAAGAACTAAACACCATTATCCATGGATCAATTAAAAATAGCTGATAAGACTTTCAATTCTCGCTTGTTTTTAGGCACCGGGAAATTTGGATCAACTCAACTTATGGAGCAAGCAATTTTGGCTTCACAAAGTGAATTGGTTACAGTTGCACTACGTAGAGTTGACACAGATGCTGAAACGGATGAAATCCTTTCTCACATCAATCATCCACACATCAATTTACTACCAAACACATCGGGTGCAAGAAATGCAAATGAAGCAGTATTTGCGGCTCAGTTGGCTAGAGAAGCAATGGAAACAAATTGGCTGAAACTAGAAATTCACCCCGATCCAAGATACTTGCTACCAGATCCGATTGAAACTTTAAAAGCAACTGAAGAATTAACCAAATTGGGCTTCATTGTTTTGCCATACATTCATGCAGATCCGGTTTTGTGTAAATTATTAGAAAATTCAGGAGCAGCAGCAGTAATGCCACTTGGAGCACCAATAGGAACAAATAAAGGACTGAAAACTTTGGACTTCCTAGAAATAATAATTGAACAAAGCAATGTTCCAGTTATTGTTGATGCTGGTATTGGCGCACCATCTCATGCTGCTCATGCGATGGAATTAGGCGCTGATGCAGTTTTAGTAAACACCGCAATTGCTGTTGCGAATAACCCTGTCGAAATGGCAAATGCTTTTCGCATGGCTGTTGCGGCGGGAAGATTAGCTTATGAATCCGGACTGGGGATTGTTTCAAAATCTGCAAACGCATCTAGCCCTCTCACTGGCTTTTTAAATAGTTAGGACATGACGTTTACAGATATTTTTGATAATACCGATTGGGATAAAGTTCAAACTTCTATCTATTCCAAAACACATCTTGATGTAGAACGAGCTTTGAACAAAAAAAAACGAGATTTAGAAGATTTTAAAGCTCTAATCTCACCAGCAGCTGAACCTTTTTTAGAACAAATGGCTCAGCTTAGCAATCAGCTCACTCAAAAGAGATTCGGGAAAACAATCCAGCTATACGCTCCAATGTATCTGAGTAATGAGTGCAACAATATATGCACTTATTGTGGTTTTAGCTTCGACAACCGTATCCCGAGAAAAACATTGACCGATGATGAAATAAAGATTGAAACCACTTTTTTGAAAAAACAAGGTTACAATCATCTATTATTAGTTACAGGCGAAGCTAATCAACATGTGCACATGCCATACTTCAAGCATGCTTTGTCTCTCATTCGTTCTGATTTTGCAAATATTTCAATGGAGGTGCAACCACTTGATGCAGAAGAATACAAAGAACTTCACGAATTAGGGGTTTACTCAGTGCTTGTCTATCAAGAAACGTATCATCAAGAGGTCTATAAAACTTACCATCCTAAAGGTAAAAAATCCAACTTTTATTACCGTTTAGATACACCAGATCGATGTGGCGATGCTGAAATTCATAAAATTGGACTTGGAGTATTGCTTGGTTTAGAGGACTGGAGAACAGACTCCTTTTTCTGCGCACTACACCTTGATTACCTTCAAAAAAAATACTGGAAATCTAAATTTTCTATATCTTTTCCTCGAATGAGGCCGGCTGAAGGAATCATTGAACCCAATGTAATCGTTTCTGAAAAAGAACTGGTACAACTAATCTGTGCATATCGTTTGATGCATGAAGATATTGAGCTTTCACTTTCTACCCGGGAATCAGAACATTTTCGAAATCATGCAATACCGTTGGGTATAACAAGCATGAGTGCTGGTTCAAAAACCAACCCTGGCGGCTATGCTGTTGAGCCCCAATCCCTTGAACAATTTGAAATTTCTGATGATAGACCTGTTGAAGAAATTGTAACCCTCATCCAAAAATCTGGATACGAAGCCGTATGGAAAGATTGGGATAAATCATACTCACATGTTTAGCAAACAAGAAACTCAACGCTATGCCAAACAAACTATACTACCTGAAATTGGTTTGTTGGGACAAGTTCGTTTAAAAAATGCAAAGATAGCCATAGTTGGTGCTGGAGGACTAGGTTGTCCAATAATTCAATACCTTGCCAGTTGTGGAGTTGGAAAAATAGGAATCATTGACTTTGACCTTATAGAAATTTCGAATCTTAACAGACAAACGTTATACACTCCAGATGATGTTGGTAAAAAAAAGGGAATAATCGCTAAGGAAAAAGCACTGAAACAAAATCCAGATATTGAAATAGAATACATAGATTGTAAGCTTACTGAAGAAAATGCAAAATCTATTTTAGCAGAGTTTGACATTGTAATGGATGGATGCGATAATTTTTCTACCCGATATATCGTAAACGATGCATGCGTTGAAATTGGAAAACCTTTAATTTATGGAAGTATCTTAAGTTTTCAAGGACAACTTGCCGTTTTCAACTACAAAGGAAGTAAAAACTTACGCGATTTATTCCCTGAAATACCAAATCCTGAAGACGTTCCCAGCTGTTCAGAAAACGGCGTATTGGGTGTTGTACCGGGTATTGTTGGAACACTGATGGTAAACGAAGCACTAAAATGTATCCTAGATCTTCAAACACTATACAACGAGTTTTTAGTTATCGATTTGATAGCAAATACTCAAATAAAATTAAATTTCTGATTATTTTTTAATCTTTTTTGATTTAATATCTAATCTTTTTTATTAACTTAATTTAAAATTATGTGAATTATGTTAGTAAGAACTTATAGTAGTGCCGTGTTAGGCATAGATGCAACCACTATCACCATTGAGGTAAACATAGCAAATGGAGTGAATTTTATGCTTGTTGGATTGCCAGACAAGGCTGTTCAAGAGAGTCATCAACGGATAAAAGCGGCGTTAAAAAACAACAATTACAACTACCCTGGAAAAGAGATTACAGTTAACATGGCTCCAGCAGATATTCGTAAAGAAGGATCTACGTATGATTTAGCAATTGCAATAGGTATTTTAGCTGCATCTGAGCAAATTTCCACGAATTTATTGAGTGATTACATCCTATTGGGTGAATTGTCTTTAGATGGCTCGTTACAACCAATGAAAGGAGTGTTGCCAATTGTTATGCAAGCCAAAGCAGATGGTTACAAAGGAATATTATTGCCAAAACAAAATGAAGCAGAAGCAGCGATTGTTGAAGGAATAGAGGTATATGGTATGGAAAACATGCAAGAGGTAATTCAATTTTTCAATCAAACTGAAGTGTTTTCTCCTGCGTATTTTGATATTGAAACAGAGTTTAAAAAACAATTAATCGAAAACGAAGTTGACTTCAAAGATGTAAAAGGCCAAAGTTCAATAAAACGAGCTTTTGAAATTGCTGCTGCAGGTGGACACAACGTTATTCTAATTGGTCCACCCGGAGCAGGAAAATCCATGCTTGCAAAACGTTTACCTACTATACTTCCACCAATGAATATTGAAGAGTCACTAGAAACAACAAAAATTCATTCTGTAGCTGGAAAAATTGGGAAAAACTCTGGATTAGTTACCCAACGCCCATTTCGCAAACCTCACCATACCATTTCAGATGTGGCACTGGTAGGAGGAGGTTCATATCCTCAGCCTGGAGAAATTTCGCTTGCTCACAATGGCGTTTTATTTTTAGATGAATTGCCCGAATACAAACGTCAAGTTTTAGAAGTTATGCGTCAGCCGTTGGAAGATCGAACTGTAACTATTTCACGAGCTCGTTTCTCGGTTGATTATCCTGCAGGATTTATGCTTGTTGCCGCAATGAATCCTTGTCCATGTGGCTACTACAATCATCCAGAAAAAGATTGCTTATGCGGTCCTGGTGTTGTTCAGCGCTATCTAAACAAAATTTCTGGTCCACTTTTAGATCGAATTGATTTACATGTAGAGGTAACACCTGTTTCTTTTGATGATTTAGCGTATAGCATGCCAACAGAAAGCAGTGAAGAGATACGTCAGCGGGTTATCAAAGCCAGACTCATTCAATTTGCTCGTTATCAACAATCCAAGACACATTGCAATGCGCAAATGCAGCGAAATGAATTGAACTGTTTTTGTGAAATTACTACGGAAGGAAAAGCGTTGTTAAAAAATGCAATGGACAGACTAGGATTATCTGCAAGGGCGTATGATAGAATATTGAAAGTTGCACGCACAATTGCAGATTTAAGTGAATCTATAAACATTGAATTAGTCCATCTATCTGAAGCAATTCAACTTCGAAATTTAGATCGTGAAAATTGGGCAGGCTAATTGATACATTAATTTTTATGAAAAAGCAATGCTCAGCAATTCTTCTTTCGTTATTTGAGAAAAGGATTGTAACTTTTTAGTTTGTTTTTCAATCAGTAAAAATCGGTTGCAATAAGCAAGGCAAAAATCAATATCATGAGATGCCAACAGTACAATTCTGTTCTGTGTATTTGCAATTTCAGCCAGAGTTATCATCACTTCTTTTTTTGTGGGGTAATCTAAAAAAGCAGTGGGTTCATCTAGTAATATCAATGGAGTTTCTTGAATCAAAGCTTTTGCAATGGAAACGCGTTGACGTTCACCATCACTCAATGTTGAAGTTGCTCGATTAAGTAAGTTATTTAGCTTTAATAAATCAACATATTTCTGAATAATCTGCTGATCGTTTTCAGTCAACTGATTGAGTAAGTTTGTATAGGTGTATCGACCTAATTTTAAGTATTCATATACCGGAAGGTGTGAAAGACCTAAGAAATGGTTATCAACCAAGGTTATTCTTTTTGCGCGTTCTTGTAAATTCAATTTTGCCAATGATTGCTCCTGCAATGAAGTAGAATTGTCTACAAAATTTCCACTTACAAGGTCATTAAAAAAAGTGGATTTGCCAGTTCCATTTGCACCAATGAGTGCAACAAATTCTCCAGCATTTATTTCCAAATTATCTATCTGATAAAGCAGCTCTTGATGCCCAACTGTGTGATTGAAAACCTTAAGCATTTCTAATATTTTTAATTAACAGAAGAAGAACAACCGGAGCACCAATTAAAGCAGTTAAACTATTAATCGGCAACATAATTATTGGTTCAAACACACGAATTAACAAAGCACAAAACAAAAGAAAACATGCCCCAAGCAATCCTGAAGCAATTAGTAAATGAAAATGGTTTGCAGTTTTATAGTATATACGAACCAAATTGGGAACAATTAATCCAACAAAACTAATCGGACCGCAATAAGCAGTAACCAAACCAGTAAGAAGTGATACAATTAAGATAATTTGCCACCTGGTTTTCTTCACATTCACGCCTAATACTTTTGCTGACTTTTCCCCTAGAACCAGTGCATTCAATGGTTTTACAGAAAAAAAAGCGAATACAACGCCACTGAAAAAAATAAAAGAAATAAATGGAATTTGTTCAATACTTACTTGTTGAATAGAACCCATACTCCAAATTGAAAACACCTTAACACTGTACGCTTCAGCGCGAATCACTAAAATATTTGTTAATGCTGAAACAAAAGTGCCAAGCATAATACCAACAAGTAGAAGCGAAAGGATTGATCGAATACGTAGAGAAATGACTAGAATAATTATTCCAAAAATCAAAGCTCCTACAGTAGCAGAAAGTGTTATTCCCCATTCAAACATTTCAAAATTTACGATCGAGCTTCCCATCAAGGTAAGTGCAACAAGAAAATGTGCTCCGCTTGTTAATCCTAAAATTGAGGGACCAGCCAGTGGGTTATTTAGCAAAGTCTGAAGCAATAACCCTGAAATAGATAGTGAAAACCCGGCAATGATTGAAATAAAAACCTCTGGAATTCGATAAATAATAAAAATTTTCCATGCATTTTTATCTGGATACAAAAATGAAAACCACGAATCATTTCCATGTGGATATCCAACAGTAACAATTACTAAAAGAGCAATCAATCCCAAAAAAATCAAATGCTTTTTTTCCATTTTATTTATTTATCTGCTTGTAAAAATGCATGTTCGATACTGTATCTCCAGATGCAATAATAAACAAATCTTTCAACAACCAATTTGGGTTAACCTGACTATATTCCCAAAAATAATTTGAATTGTGCATATATGAATAAACCTTTCCATTGTTTACTGTATGGAAATACTTGAATTTAGGGTTTAAATTCTCTAACTGTGTTCTGTTTAGTGCTTCTGCATTAATCCAAACATCACATTTTTGCTCATCTTTCATCACTTGTTCTAAACTCAATGACAAACTACCACTTCCTTTTGAATCTTTATATATATATGAAAACCCGGCATCTCGTAGCATTAGTGCAAAAAAAGATTCTCCTGCTGGTGTGTACCACACATCTCCAACTAGTGAGCCGCTTATAACTTTTAGTTTTGAGTGAATCATCTTAGATTTTCTTTTGATTTCAAAATACTCCTTTTCAATCTGATTGAAGTATTCATTTGCAACATCACTTTTTCCTACTAATGCACCAAAAACTTTTATCCACTCAGCTTTACCTAATGGACTTGTTTCTTCCCAATCGTAAATCGACATACATTGTAATCCTAATTTCTTCAATTTTTCTTCGTTAGGATAAGGCTGGCCAAATCCATTAAATAAAATCAACTCTATCTCAGCAGATAATGCTGACTCAGCAGATAAGCCAGATTCATAATCCACCTGAATAATTGATTTATTCTCAATACCTTGAATGATCTTTTTATTATAAATAAATTGTTTGCTTGATGCAGCTTTAATAACATTCAAACTATTCAATGTTTGGTATGCCCCGATAAACGAGATTGATAAAGCTGCAATGTTTTTTACAGGAACTTGAATTACATCTGCACTGATTGGCAATTTAGAATTATTATCTCCATTAACTAAATAAAACTCTTGTTCTTTCTTCTGTGTTTTAGGATTAATGATTGTGAGAATTTTATACCCATTTTTTTGTTTGATATCAAACCACTTGGCATACTTAAACAGATTTGATGGTTGTTTAATGGCACTTAAATCATTTTTTTGCGTACATGATGCAACAAGAAATAAGAATGTCAAAAATGTTACTATTGCTTTCATTGTATTATTTATACTTAATTTTTCGCATTTCATTTGCTAATTCTATGCCTTCAACCCTACTCTCCAAATCATTAATGATATGCTTATAATCTTGATCATTTCGATTTTGTGACAATTTATATGCGCATTCAATGTCATCTAAAAATAATTTATACCCTGTAATTAGTTTCAGATTAGCATCCAAAAAGTCTTTTGACCAATAATCCATAGTTAGCTTATGTTCTCTACCTTTTTCAAAATCACGAACTAAATCAGATAAATGTAAATACAATTCATCTTCATTTAATTTTGATATTTTACCAGAAATATGAACAGATTGATAGTTGTATGTTGGAGCATTAATATGTCCATATACCGATGATGATATATAACCATGAGCGCCTAATACAATCATTTTCCCAACACCACTTTGTTGAATCGACTGAATAATCGGATTATTATTATCTACATGAAAAACCAAACAATTGCTCTCATTCTTAAAATCACAATTAAATGGAACGTGTACAACATCTGGTACTAATCCAAATCCATTAATCACAAGAGTTCCAAATAAATGTTCGTTCAAAAATCTTAGGATCTCATTTTGGTCTGTTATTCGAAATTTAGAAGGTATAAACATGTTTCTATATTGTAGAAAAACAAAGATACGTTTATCACGTCTTAACTTTAATAAAATGCAAACAAAATAGTGTACTTTTGAAAAAAAAAGTGAATGCGTTTTTCAGACTATCCAATTTCTAAAGAATTAATATCTCAATTGGATAAATTGGGTTTTAAACGTCCAACAGACATACAATTCAAAGCAATTCAACCAATATTGAATGGCGAAGATGTATTTGGAATAGCTCAAACTGGAACTGGTAAAACAGCTGCATTTGTTATACCAATTCTTGATCGTTTAATGCGAAATAAAGGGACTTTCAAAGAACCTAGATGCATCATAATGGTACCAACACGAGAATTAGCAGAGCAAATAAAACAAGTTTTTGAAGAAATAGGCGCACAAACCAAATTACGCATTACAGCTATTGTTGGTGGGGTTGGTCAGAATAAGCAAATTAAAGACCTGCAAAATGGAGTAGACATATTAATTGCTACGCCTGGAAGAGTGTTTGACCTCCGTTCTCAAGGGTACCTTTCTTTGGATAGGATTCAATTTCTCGTCCTTGATGAGGCAGATAGAATGCTTGACTTAGGTTTTGCACATGACATGAAAGCCATTCACAAACTTTCTCCCAAAAAGAATAGACAAACATTGTTTTTCTCAGCTACAATCGACAAAAAAATTAAAGCTTTAGCATATGATTTGGTTCGAGAAGCTATTCGAATTCAAATTTCGCCTAAAGACCCTGTTTCAAAGAACATTGAACATGCATTTATTCGGGTTGAAATAGATGACAAGCGCTTTTTTTTAGAAAACATCCTGCAGGAATATCCTGATTTAAAGTATGTAGTTTTCGTGCGAACTAAAGTTAGGTGTGAGCGAGTTGTTGCAGCATTAAAAAGAGTCGGAATAGATTCTGAACCCTTACATGGAGGAGTTGAGCAAAATGAGCGATTTAGAATTTTATCCGATTTTAAAAGTGGAATTAACAATGTATTAATTACAACAGATGTATCTGCAAGAGGAATAGATATTCCAGGAGTTGATTACGTTATAAATTATGATCTTCCTACAGATTCTGAGCAATATGTACACCGAATTGGTCGTACAGGTAGAGGTGTAAACAAAGGACAAGCCTTGTCGTTCTGTTCAAAAGAAGAAGAAAATGTGATTACAGAAATAAATAATTACCTCGGTTATGAAATTGAAGAATTAGAGTTAAGTGACAATGATTATTCTACAATTTTAAAAGATTCAGAAGATATATCCTATGATTGGAAAAAATTAATTGATGAAGCCAATAAAGAGGATGGAACAAACGAGTATTGGTAATATTTTTCAGTATTCTAATTGTTATTCACAAAATTTTATCCCGAACGACCGAAGGGAAGTTTCGGGGGACTTACTCTTCCATCCGTCAACTGACTGGCAGTACCATCAAAATAATATCAAAAAAAAAAATCCCAACTCAACTAAGAATTGGGATTTATAAAAGTGGCATCGACTTACTCTCCCACCCTCAAAAGGGCAGTACCATCAGCGCTAGTGGGCTTAACTTCTCTGTTCGGAATGG
>JBDHXR010000005.1:0-40672 GCA_039810825.1 Fluviicola sp. | reverse complement strand
TTATTTTAGATATTACAAGCAAGTGCCCAAAGAAGGCTACAAACAATACCGATTGAAATAAAAAAAGCGCAACTACTTGTTGCGCTTTAATCTTTTTATCAGAGTTTACTTTGCAGCTGGAGTGATGTTTAATAATTCAATATCAAACACTAAATCTGAATAAGGTGGAATTGCACCGGGTCTACCATTTGGACCGTATGCTTTAAAATAAGGAATCACAAAAATCCCTCGAGCACCTTTGCTTAATAAAGAAATTGCCTCATCATAGCCTGGAATCATTTGTCCTACGTTGTGAGTGAAATCTAAAGGTTGATTTCGATCTCTAGAAGAATCAAATTTAGTACCGTTCAAAAATGTTCCTATGTAATGTGTTGAAACTTGGTCTCCACTAGCTGCTTTCTCACCATTTCCTTCGGTAGTGATTACATAAACCAAGCCTGAAGCAGTTTGTTGTGCATTTGGATATGTTTTCTTAATTTCTTCCAATAAATACACACGGTATTCATCCTCAGTCATTTTAGAAACTTTCATGATGCGCTCTTTCTCAAGTTCAGCAAAACGCGCTTTTTCTTCATTCTTCTTGTCTTCTATCACCTTTGCTTTTGCGTATGCATCCTTGAAAACATCTGTAGCATTCCAAGTTTTATATGCCTTGCCTTTACGAATGATTTCAACCTTTGTCATTACGTCGTTTTGTTCAATTTTATTCACTACATCTTGTCCTTCAATAACATGTCCAAATACTGTGTGTTTGCCGTTTAGCCATGGAGTTTCTTTATGCGTAATAAAAAATTGACTACCGTTGGTTGCAGGGCCACTGTTTGCCATGGATAAGATGCCGGAACTGCTATGTGTAAGTTCTGGAGTAGTTTCATCATAGAACGAGTAACCAGGTCCACCAGCACCAGTTCCTGTTGGGTCTCCACCTTGTATCATAAAATCTTTAATTACACGATGAAATTTTAATCCATCAAAAAAAGGTTTTGTAAACTTGATTGTATCAAAAGCGGTAAAATTTCCTTCTGCCAATCCTACAAAATTCGCAACGGTCATGGGTGTTTTTTCATCTTCAAGTTTAATCAGAATATTCCCTTTAGAAGTTGAAATAGCTGCGTACAGGCCATCAGCGGCATCTTTAGGTAATTCAATTTTTTGCGCAAATAAATTCCCAGCCAACATAGTGAGAATCAAAAGCATAGAAAGCGATATAGATTTCATATTTTACTTTAATTTGGTTAAAAATAATTCAATTTCATGAATTTGAGAGCGTATAGACAAAAATCAAACCAAAAATTGTTAAGCTTTCAATTCAAACTATGAACAAATTTGTAACTTTACATAAATCAAATTGAATTGACAATGCGTGTAGAACAATTATATACAAAGTGTTTAGCAGAAGCGGCTTATTTTATTGAAAGCGAAGGAGAAATTGCAGTTATTGACCCAATGCGTGAGGTTCAACCTTATTTAGACCTTGCTAAATCTTGGAATGGAAAAATTAAATACATTTTTGAAACACACTTTCATGCAGATTTTGTTTCAGGGCATTTGGATTTAGCTAAAAAAACAGGAGCACAGATTGTTTATGGTCCAACAGCAAAAACAGGCTATGATTGTATTGTAGCTGCCGATAATCAAGAATTTAAAATTGGAAAAGTCACCATAAAAGTATTGCACACACCTGGTCACACCTTGGAATCTTCTACGTTTTTACTATTGGATGAAAACGGAAAAGAACATGCTATTTTCACAGGCGACTCCTTGTTTTTGGGTGATGTTGGTAGACCAGATCTTGCCATAAAGAGCGATTTAACACAAGAAGATTTAGCAGGAATGATGTTTGATTCTTTGCGAAATAGAATTATGCCATTGCCAGATTCAATTATTGTTTACCCGGGGCATGGTGCTGGAAGCTCTTGCGGAAAAAATATGAGTTCAGAAACGGTTGGGACACTCGGAGAACAGAAAAAAACCAATTATGCATTGCGTGAAGATATGACGCGTGAAGAATTTATCAAGGAAGTAACCACAGGAATTCTTCCTCCGCCTCAGTATTTTCCTAAAAATGCGCTCTTGAACAAACAAGGGTATGATTCGATAGATGGAATTGTTTCGCAGGGTCAAACGGAACTATCTGTTGATGATGTAAAACGTTATGTGGCAGACGGAGCCTTGGTTTTAGATGTGCGATCTCAATCTGATTATGTAAAAGGTGCGTTGCCATATAGTTTATTCATAGGGTTAGATGGCACTTTTGCAATGTGGGTAGGTTGTTTGATTGAAGACTTGAATCAACCAATTGTACTGATTGTTCCAGAAGGACGTGAAGAAGAAGCGGTAATTCGTTTAGCTAGAGTAGGTTACACCAATTGCGTTGGTTACTTGAAAGGAGGTGTAGAGGCTTGGAAAAATGCTGGACAACCCCTAGAAACAATAGAAAGCGTAACAGCTGAAAGCATAGCAAATGAGATAGAAAAACTTCCAATTGTAGACGTTCGTAAACCGGGAGAATACGAAGCTGAACACCTTGAAAATTGTTGTCATATACCACTTGATTTTATGTTGAAAGACACAGGAAATCTTACTAAAAATGATAAATATTACATTCATTGTGCAGGCGGATACAGAAGTGTTATAGCTATTTCATTGTTAAAACAACAAGGATTTAACAACTTAATTGATATTTCTGGTGGTTTTGCGGCAATTAAAAAAGCCGGGATTCCTACAACCGATTTTGTTTGCAGTTCAAAAAAATAATTTCAACAATTCAACTAACGGTTATTCGTTTATAACTTCTATAGTTGCCTATTATTTTTTAGCAAACGCAATTTATTTTTGAAGATATGAATTCAATACGAAAAGACTGGAACGAAATAAAGACCAACGATAGTTGGGCCATTTTCAAAATCATGTCAGAATTTGTTGAAGGATACGAACGCATGGCTAAAATAGGCCCGTGCATATCTGTATTTGGTTCAGCACGCACAAAAGAAGACAATCCGTATTACCAACTAAGTGTTGATATATCCGAAAAACTAGCTCGAGCAGGCTACGGAGTTATCACGGGTGGTGGCCCGGGGATAATGGAAGCAGGAAATAAAGGTGCACAAAAGGGTGGGGGGAAATCTGTTGGATTAAACATCGATTTGCCGTTTGAGCAAAACAGCAATGCCTACATTGACCATGAAAGCAATTTGAAGTTTGATTATTTCTTTGTAAGAAAAGTTGTTTTTGTAAAATATTCTCAAGGTTTTGTTGTGCTTCCGGGCGGTTTTGGTACAATGGACGAAATGTTTGAAGCTATCACGCTTATTCAAACAAAAAAAATTACCCGCAGACCTGTTGTTTTGGTTGGTAGAAAATATTGGCAAGGATTAGTAGATTGGGTAAAATCAAGTATGTTGGAAGCAGAACACAATATTTCTCCGGATGATATGGCGTTTCTAACCACGGTTGACACTCCGGATGAAGTACTAAAATACATCGAAGACTTCTACATGACACACGATTTAAGTCCTAATTTTTAATGTAATCGGGAAACAGCCTGAATTATTTTTAGTGCAGCACCACTTTGAGATTCAAATATTGTGGACAAGCTTTGTTTGATTTGTTCCTTATTAACAGTTTTTAATTTATCCATTAACAAATCTGAGTTTGATACTGAAAATGCAACACCTTGCGAAATAAACAATTCAGCTTCCGGGAATCGTGAAAAGTGAGGCCCAAAAAATATGGGTACACCAAACACACCAGGTTCTAAAATATTGTGTAAATTGCCGGTAAATCCGCCACCAATGTATGCAAAGTCTGCATATTGGTATGCATTTGTGAGTTGCCCTATGCTGTCTAAAATCAATATCCGCTGGTTGGTTTCATTGAACTGTGAATACCGAATGGTTTGATTCGGAAACAGTTCTTCAATCTCAGACAGATGCTTTTCATCGATGTTGTGTGGTGCAATCAAAATTTTCATCTGCTTGGAAAGTTGTTCAATTGCGGGTAAAAGGGATTGTAAATCTACCATCCAAGCACTGCCAAAAATAATGAGCGCTTCGCTGCCCTTAAATTTTTGAATGATTGTATTTGGCTGGCAATTGTTACGCACTTCTTCTAATCGATCATATCGTGTATCGCCCGAAACTGTAACTTGATTTATTCCAATGCTATTTAATAAATTTTTAGATCGCTCATCTTGGGTGAAAAAATGGTCAAAAAAGCGCAATGCTTTTCTGAAAAATCCACCATACCATTTGAAAAATCGGTGGGAAGGACGAAATAAACTACTAATGCCATACACTTTTGCCCCATTTCTGCGTGCGCACTTCAAGTGGTTGTACCAAAATTCATATTTCACAAAAAACACTGTACTTGGGTTGAAGTGTTTTACAAATGCATTCGCTTTTATTTTAGTATCTAAAGGCAGGTAAAGAGCCAAATCAACCTTATGGTTGCGCTTATGATAATTTTCCATCCCCGAAGGGCTAAAGAATGTAACCAAAATAAATGAATTTGGGAAGGCATTTTTGTAGGCGTTCATCACAGGCAATCCTTGGTCAAATTCACCTAAAGAAGCACAATGAAACCAAACTACTTCTTTTTCTTTAGGTATGTTGTAAGTTGAAAGTTTGATTCTTCTACCTTGTATCCATTTTTTTGCTTTGGGGTGAAAAAAGCTAGCCAACCACATGGTGGTAAAAAAGCAACGTATTCCAAAACCGTAAAATAAACGCATTAGTTGAAGTAGTATTCTTTAGGTTTTCGTTTGTAAACAGGAATAAACCAACCAACTTTAAATCCCATCTGTATATCCAAGCGCATTTTCTTGGAAACAGGAACATCGGGTTGATCGAAAAATATATTTCTACGGTTGTATGTTAGTCCTTCCATGGCATAAAAGCCACCGTAGAAATTAAGAAATCCGTAATTCGACATAAAAGCATAGCCTAAAAACTGCTGAAAATTTACTCCAGTAGTGTATCTATCGTATCCTTTTCTGTAATTCAACTCGATACTTGGCACCACTTGATGTGGAGTTTCTATGAGTGCACGGTATTGAAGATAACCTACACCCACATTGGCATAAATTCCGGAGTTTTCATTTGGACTAAGCACGGGGAATACTTTCCCAACAATGGCATTCACATTAAATCCACGCATACTTACAGAAACGCTAGCAACTTCGCCATTTTCATCAGTAATATTGCCATAAGAATCAGCTAAATTGGTAAACATACCGGGTATCTTTACTTTTCCTCCGAAGTTAAAATTTGATTCAAGTCCGTAAACCCAATTGTGAGCTGTTTTATAACTGATAATACCTCCAACGTGATTGATTACTCCAAAGCGTTCTTTCAAATCTCCCATTGGTGCATTTAGTCCATAGTGCACTGCAATCCATGGTGTAGCAATGGCACTGTCACGCACATTTCGCTGAGCAAAAGAGACAACAGAAATAAGAATAAAACAAGCAAAAATAATTTTTCTCATAGCGTAAGAGCTGTTAAAAGTACATCTTTTAAACAAAGGCAAGCCTATTTTTTTGAATGAATAACGAAAGAAACACTTAATTATTTAAAGCGAATAGATTTTGATGGAGAAATTTTTGAAATGACAAATGAAGGAATAATCATGGCAATTAAACACACTGTAATCGTTATGAGGTTCAGACCTAGAATTTTGAATATATTGATTTCGATAGGAACGGTGTTTAGATAATATACTTTTGGATCAAGTGGAATGATGTGAAATTGATACTGTAACCAACCAATGAAAATTCCGACTGCATTTCCCCACAACATTCCTTTTAGTATTAAACCACCAACATGAAACACAAATACTTTTCGTAAAAAACGATTAGTTGCCCCCATGGCTTTAAAAATTCCAATAAAATTTGTACGAACAAGAATCAGCACCAACAAAGCAGATCCCATATTTACAATGCCGATAATCAGCATTAAGCTCAATACGATGACCAGATTGATGTCTAAAAACTCAAGCCATGTAAATAAATCACGGTTGTTATCTTTAATTGATTTTACTTGCAATTGTTGTTTTATTTCAGGTTGAGCAAAAATTGCTTTATTAACTGATTTTACTTGTTTGTCTATATCATCAAAGTTTGTTAAGGCTAACTCATAAGCCCCAACATAGTTTGAATAGGAGCCCTTTCCTGGATACGATTCAACATGAATCTGTTTTTCACCTGCATCAATGGTATAGTTCAAACCAGCTTTATCGGTATATTTTTTATAGATTTGATTCTCTGAATCGGTTTGAACGTTGCATGCACCGATTTTGTTCCCTGTAAGAGTTATTTTAAGGTGACTTGTGTCTGCAATGGCTGTTTCAAAATCAGGATTATCAACACTACCTGAAGGCTCAGACATAAAATTCCAATAATCAGAAGCAATCAATCTGATGGTTGTGTCTTTTGTTGGACAAATTTGATAACCAGCATATTTTTCGTAGCCTTTGCCCCAATCGTAACGATAGTTGCCATTTCCGCCACTTACTTGCGCGCGAATAATTAACTCGCCATTACTTAAGGTGTCGTCAATTACAATTTCTGAACTGATTCCCCAATCACTTAATTGTTGAACCTGCTTGATGTTGCAAAAAGCCAATTCTTTGTCAAAATCCTCCAGTCCGGTTTCATAAATTCCTACAATTCTGAATTGTCTTTGAATGGGTTTCTTTTTCACAAAATAAGCATTCAAGGTATCTCCCAGTTTGTAATGTAAATCTTTTGCGATACGATTGGAAATAAGAATTTCATTGGAAGCTTCATCTTGAAATTTGGGTACTGAACCAGAAATCAAATACGTGTTAAAAAAAGTCCAATCATACGACTTATCAACACCTTTTAAAACAACCCCCATGATTTCTTTTTGTTTCTCAGTGCCTCTAGATTGCAACAGGGCAGGGATGTAAGCAACTGATTGTACGTGTGTTACATAGTCAATTCCTTTTAAAGCATTCGAGAGAGTTGAATTGAAAAGCATTGGTGAAGATTCTTTTATTGTTGATTCTCCAGCTTTAGAAATTGAAATATGTGAACCAAAACCTATAACTTTGCGGCTTACTTCTTGTTGGAAGCCCTCAACAACGGCAATTGTTAAGATGTTTACAATCATTGCTAATGCAATGCTGAGTACTGCAATTCGTGTAATAGGTTTTGAATAAAACGTATCACTTTGTACAGTTTCATCTTCAACTTTTTGCTTGTGTTGAAGTTTCTTTACTATGAAATAAATAGGATTTGATCTCATGCGAATGCGAAAATACATAAAGCTTTTGGCCCTGAAAAGTATTCTGTTGCTTTTTGTATCTTCTTGTGCTTCGGTGAAGAAGAGCAAAAGTGACTTATTAAACGATTCAAGCTCGGCAAAAATAAAGCAATATCAGGTTATTCAACCAATTGAAGACGAAGTGCAATACAACAGTTATTCGGAAGAAAAAATGCCCTCGTTAATACTTGGCAATGCACGCATGGAATTGTATTTGGATTCATTGCGAGGAAAGCGAGTAGCGATAGTTGCAAATCAATCATCAAGTATTGGGAACATACATTTGGTAGACACCTTGCTGTCGTTAGGGATCACCATTCAAAAAGTGTTTGCTCCAGAACACGGATTTCGCGGAACTGCAGATGCAGGAGAAAAAATTTGGAGTCACAAAGATCCAATAACAGGTTTGCCAATTGTTTCTTTGTATGGGAATAATAAAAAGCCACGTGCAGACCAGTTATTTGATGTAGATATCGTTTTGTTTGATATACAAGATGTTGGAGTGCGTTTTTATACATACATTTCAACCTTACATTATGTGATGGAAGCATGTGCAGAAAACAACAAACCACTTTTGTTACTTGACAGACCAAATCCAAACGCACATTATGTAGATGGACCAGTGTTGGAAAAACAGCAAGCATCGTTTATCGGTATGCACCCTGTGCCAATTGTTTATGGGATGACAATTGGGGAATATGGATTGATGATAAATGGAGAATTGTGGTTAAAAAACAATGTTGCTTGTAAATTGTATGTTGTACCATGTAAAAATTATAGCCACAAAACAAAATTTGAAATTGCAATTCCTCCCTCTCCCAACCTTCGTTCAGATTTATCCATTGCTTTGTACCCAAGTTTATGTTTTTTTGAAGCGACCACTGTAAGTGTTGGACGAGGAACCGACAGGCCATTTGAAATGTACGGTCATCCGAAATTTAGGAACACGGATTTTTCGTTTATTCCAATGCCAACCACAGGAGCAAAAGATCCACTTTGGCAAAACAGAACATGCTACGGATATGATTTACGAGAAATTCAGCGGAAGAGGATGTACGAGATAAATTTAAGTTGGTTAATTAATGCAAGCAAACAGCTGGGTGATTCTATAGATTTTATTAATCAGCGCAATTTTTTTGATCGCTTGGCTGGTAATGATGTTTTAAGAAATCAATTGAAAGCGGGTTTAAGTGTAAAAGAAATTAAGGCAACTTGGAAACCGAAAATTCAGGAATTTTTAGGAATTAGAGCAAGGTATTTGATATACCCCTAAATTTTTGTTTTTTTCAAAGTTGTTCCTAAATTCGCGATATTAGTTACAGCCCATACACAGACTGCGTTTCAGAGTATATTTTGAGTCATTTTTCACCCAAAACAGTCGTAGCAAAAACGAATATTTTTTTAACAAGTGATTATTGATTTAATACATTAACTAAACATAGATGTGTTTTTTTTGCTAACTTCAAAGTCAATTCAGATTACAAACAAATTATGAGAAAAAAGTTTATCTATTTCAGCATTATTATCATTGCAGGATTAACAACTTTAGGTTGTTTTTTTGGAACTGTTTGGTGGATTGTTTTGGGAATATGTATTGTACCTATTGGTTTAGGTTTCTATGATTATTTTCAACGCAGCCACACCATAATGAGGAATTACCCCATTGTAGGAAGATTACGTTGGGTTTTTGAAGAGTTAAGACCAAAAATGTATCAGTATTTTATTGAAAGTGACACGGATGGCACCCCGATAAACAGAATTGACAGAAGTACGGTGTATCAACGGGCAAAAAAACAATTAGATACGATACCCTTTGGAACACAAAATAATGTGTATGAAGATGGGTACGAATGGATGATGCACAGTATCAATTCGTATGATTTTGAAAAAATAGATCAAAGTCCACGTATTCTTGTTGGAAATAAAGATTGTTCACAACCATATAGTTGCAGTGTATTAAATATAAGCGCAATGAGTTTTGGAGCTTTATCAAAAGCGGCTGTTAGGGCTTTAAATGCTGGGGCAAAGCGTGGAAATTTTGCACACAATACTGGGGAAGGAGGTATTTCGCCTTATCATTTAGAAAATGGTGGAGACTTAATATGGCAAATTGGAACAGGGTACTTTGGAGCCAGAGATGAAGCCGGAAATTTTAGTGTGGAAAGATACCGTGTAAATGCACAACGTTCAGAAGTGAAAATGATTGAATTAAAGCTTTCACAAGGAGCAAAACCTGGTCATGGTGGAATTTTACCTGCAGCAAAAAATTCAGAAGAAATTGCCGCTATTCGTCATGTAAAACCACACACCAAGGTTGCTTCTCCACCACACCACTCAGCCTTTTCGAATCCAAAAGAAATGATTCAGTTTATTGATGTGTTGAGAAAAGAATCAGGAGGGAAACCCGTAGGTTTTAAACTGTGTGTTGGAAAGAAAAGTGAATTTATGTCCATTTGCAAAGCAATGATAGAATTGGATGTTTATCCAGACTATATTGCTGTTGATGGAGGAGAAGGTGGAACAGGTGCCGCACCACAAGAATTTAGTAATTATGTTGGAGCCCCTTTCTTAGATGGATTAGCATTTGTTGATAACATGCTTACTGGGTTCAACATTCGCAAGCACATTAAACTATTTGGTTCTGGAAAAGTGTTAAATGGATTTGGAATGATACGTGCGATGGCTTTAGGGGCAGATGCAATATACAGTGCTCGTGGAATGATGCTTTCACTGGGGTGCATTCAATCCTTACTCTGCAACACCAATCGTTGCCCTACGGGTATTACAACACAAGACCCTCAATTGGTTGCAGGTTTGGATGTTGCATTGAAAAAGATTCGTGTAGCAAACTTTCACAGTGAAACGGTAAAGGCTTATGCCGAATTATTAGCTGCGGCAGGTTTAGAAAATGGAGAACAGGTTACTAGGGATTTAATCTACCGCAGAGTAAACGCAGCGAAAACGTATTCTTACGAAGAAATTTATCCAAGTTTAGAACCCGCTTGTTTATTGCGAGGAAATATTCCTGATAAATATAAGGCAGATGTAGAAAAATCAGTTTCTACTAGCTGGTAATACGATTTGTTTACTTAGATTGCCCAACTTTTTTTGCACCTTCTAATACCTGCTTTTCCATTTGGTTCATGTAGGAAAGTAAGGTTTTCTGTAGTGCAGGATTGGTAGCTCCTAAAATTTTTGCAGCAAGTATTCCTGCATTTTTAGCACCATTGATTGCAACAGTTGCAACAGGAATTCCATTTGGCATTTGAACAATTGATAGCAAGCTATCCCATCCATCAATAGAATTGCTAGATTTTATAGGAACACCAATAACTGGTAGAGCAGTTAAACTTGCGGTCATTCCAGGTAAATGTGCTGCGCCACCAGCCCCAGCAATAATAACTTGTACGCCTCGTTCGCTTGCAGTTCTTGCATATTCAAACATACGCTCTGGTGTACGATGTGCTGATACGATGGTTAATTCGTATGCAATACCAAATTCTGTTAAAATTGTAGCAGCTTCTTGCATGATTGGCAAATCAGAAGTGCTTCCCATAATTATCCCTACCATAATTTATTCTTTAGTGCTATATGTTTCGACTATTTATCTCTTTATTGTCTATTCAGATTCTGGTGCCAAACGCAAAATGACACCATCAATTTCTTCTGTAATTGGAATTTGACAACCAAGTCTGCTATTGCTTTTAACATGAAACGCTTGATCCAACATATCTAACTCAGCATCCGATTGCTCTTCAAGTTCTGTATCAGATTCAAGGTAACACTGACAAGTGGCACACATAGCCATTCCTCCACATTCACCCTTCACAGGTAAATCATAAGATTTACAGAGTTCCATGATGTTCATGTTCATGTCGGTTGGTGCAACTAATTGATGTTGAACTCCTTCTCTGTCAATGATTGTAACGGTTATTTCTTGCATTTTTTTTACAAAGGTAATAAATGATAAGTTTCAAAATTGAGACTTTCTTTTTTTAAGATAGATAATAGGGATAAAATAGATACTTGAAGTAAAATAGTCGTTTTTATATAATTTGTATTAAATCAGGTTTAACAGTACTTAAGTGTTTAATTATGACCTACTTAATCGTTTTTAACAGTTAAATGAAAGTTGATTATTTTTGTTTTTTTCGACACACGAAACCACCTGAACTCCTTATATACCAAGGGGTTAAGTGTTTTTAACGGTTATTTTTCCGTATTCCTCAAAAAAACGCAAAAATTTAATATAAACACTCAATTTTTTCCTTAACTTAATTCAGAAAAACAAATTCTCATGCAAGAAAATTACCTTCATTTTCTCTGGAAAAACAAGAGACTTCCTTTTCATAAATTAAAAACTACAGATAACAACGACTTGCTAATTCTGGATGTTGGAACATACAACCCAAACTCAGGTCCAGATTTTTTTAACGGTAAAATTCAAATTGAAGGGGTGAAATTTAATGGAAATATTGAAATGCACATCAATGCTTCGGATTGGAATGCACATGGACACCAGCATGATAAAGCCTATAACAACGTGATACTGCATGTGGTTTATAAATTTGATGAACTCATTTATGTTGAAGGAACTCCTCTACCAACAGTTGAAATTGCGTCAATGATAGATTGGGAGCATTACGAAAAATTTATTGCGTTTAACAAAACAAGTTTTCAGCTTCCTTGCAGTTCAATGCTTCAAACTGTTCCTGAAACTGTTTTTTGGAGTCAAATAAATGAGTCATTGTCACTTAGGTTAGAAAGAAAAATTCAAGATATCACTAGTTTTTCTGATAATCCGCTTCATGCCTTTTTTCTGTGTTTTGCTAAAGCTTTTGGAATGCATGTAAACAGCGCTCCTTTTGAAGAACTGTCGAATAGATTGCCGATAGACAGAGTGCTAAAATCTAATATCGTAGCTAAAGTAGCTATGCTTCTAGGGGTAAGTGGGTTGTTACAACACAAGCAGTGTCAGAGCATAGATTCTCAAATTTTTCAGGAATGGGAATATCAAAAATCTAGATTAAACTTGAGTCCTTGCAAATTGGAGTCTTGGAAATTTAAAGGCAACAGACCTCAAGGCTTTCCAACAATTCGGATTATTCAATTCGCAAATTTTTTAGAGCAAATAAATTTTCATGAGGTGAATTGGAGCCTTCCAGCATCGAAGTTGCTTTTAGATTTTCAGCAGGCTTTATTAGTTCAGCCAATATACGATGCAGGCATGCATGTTTCAAGTATTTCGAAGGAAACTGCAAATACAATCTTAACCAACGCAATGCCGAATTACTTAAGCTGGTTGGCTCAAAAAACACAAATTCAGATGTATAAAAATACGGCAGTAGAATTGTTGGAATTACTTCCGCCCGAGAAAAACAGTATAATCGATTTTTGGAAGAAGCATTCCGTGATTCCTAGAAACGCTGCAAATACCCAAGGCTTATTGGAGCAACTGACCGTTTTTTGTAATCAAAAAAAATGCTTGTCGTGCAAAATTGGATGTGCAATTATGGATTAATTTTACCTACCTTTGATTCAAAGTTTTTTTATGAAAAGAACCTTGCAGAAGATTGCTTTTTTCTTCGAAATGCGTTCGTATGGTGTTTGCTCGTGGTGGGGAAGAAAATTAGGGATTCGCCCAAATAAAGTACGTATGGGGTTCATTTACGCCACATGTATTGGGTTGGGTTCCCCTCTAATTCCTTATTTAATCATGGCTTGGATTCTAGAGAACAAACATTACTTTAAATTAAACGCTAAAAAACGCTCAATTTGGGAATTGTGAATATGCGAATTTTAATAACAGGATCGAATGGTCTTTTAGGGCAAAAGTTGGTAAAACGTTGCTTGAAACTTCAAATACCTTTTGTGGCTACTTCAAAAGGTGAAAATCGAAATCCAAAGTGCCCAAATGATTGTTACTCTGCACTTGACATTACAAGCGAAAATGATATCAAGAATGTTCTTGAAAAAGTAAAACCAACTGCAGTCATTCATACGGCTGCAATTACCAATGTAGATTATTGCGAATTAAACTCGGATGAATGCTTTGATGTGAATATTGCTGCAACTCAAAAACTCTTTAATTTCTGCAAATCCAAATCAATTCATTTTCAACTTTTGTCAACTGATTTTGTGTTTGATGGTGAAGTAGGGAATTATTCTGAGAATGATGGAGTTAATCCTCTTAGTGTTTATGCTACATCGAAAGTGAATGCTGAAAAAATACTTTTAGATGACAATTATCCTGAGTGGTCTATTGCAAGAACAATTATCGTTTACGGAACAGGTTTTAATCTTTCACGTTCAAACATGATTCTTTGGGCCTTAGAAGCGCTTCCAAAAGGAGAAACCATGCGGTTGGTGAACGATCAATTCCGCGCTCCTACTTGGGCAGATGACTTAGCTTACGGATGCCTTGAAATAGTTTTAAGAAAACAACAAGGGATTTTTCATCTATCCGGACCGGTTACTCGATCAATCGACCTTATTGTTCGAGAAATAGCAAACATCTTGAAACTTGAACATGTTTCCATAGAAACAGTGTCTTCTAAAACGTTGAATCAAGCAGCCCTGCGCCCGCCAAAAACAGGCTTTAATCTCTCTAAAGCAACGCATTTTCTTGATTATAAACCCAAAGATTTCAACGAGACTATACCTTTGTTGTTGCAAGAGTTGGCTCATTTACGATAAATTATGGAGAAATCTGGGTATTCTAAATCTACTTTGCGCGGAATAGCTGTTTTTACAGTGCTTTGCGTGATTATTTTCATACTACCTGACCTGATTGTTTATTTTTCTCCTAAACCTGAAATTCATATTTCTCAGTGGGATGAAGTAGAAAAGGGAGCAGTTCAAAAAGTCAATAAAGACTTCGCGTTTTCATACAGGAACAACAAAAAAAAGAAATTTAATGTTCCACCAGAAAAATTTGACCCAAACACGTATAAATTAGAAGATTGGATGAGGTTGGGGCTGTCTGATAAGCAAAGTGCAGCGGTCATCAAGTTTCTTCAATATCCAATTTATTCCAATGCCGAATTAAAACGAATCTTTGTTATCCCAGACCAACTTTTTCAACTCATCAAAGATTCTACGGTTTACCCAAAAAGACTAGCAAATGATGATTTGCGTACCGAGTATCAGATGCAAAAAAAGCTGATTGCTATCGATATAAATTCTGTTCAATACGAAGGAATATTGGAAGTCGATGAAATTAGTGCTTATGATGCAAAAAGTCTGATCAAATATCGAGATGCTTTAGGAGGCTTTGTTTCCAAAAGCCAATACAGCGAAGTGTGGAAAGCTACCCCAGAAAAAGTACTTGTTTGGGAAAAATATCTTGTCATTAACCCAAATGCTATATCTCAGCTAAATATCAATAAGGCAAGTGCTCGCGAATTGTCTTTTCATCCGTACATAGACTGGAGTTTAGCAAATTCACTTATTAAGATAAGAGAACAGCATGGACCCTTCAAGCAAGTGGAAGAAATAAAGAAATCGGTATTGATTACAAAAGAATTGTACGATAAATTAGCACCTTATTTAAAAACAGAAGAATGATTGAAGATAAAATTAAAGCAGTTATTAGAGATGTTGTGGATTTTCCAAAACCAGGGATTGTATTCAAAGACATTACTCCGATTATGCTAAATCCAACACTGAGCAAAGAAATAATTGCTCATTTAGTTGAAATATATAAAAATAAAGGAATTACAAAAATTGCAGGAATTGAAAGTAGAGGCTTTCTTTTTGGATATCCTTTGGCAATGGAGTTAAACATACCTTTTGTGCTCATTCGTAAAGCAGGTAAATTGCCTTATCATAAAGTCAGTCATTCGTATGATTTAGAATACGGTTCAGCAACAATTGAAATGCATGTTGACGCGGTTTCAGCAAACGACAATATTCTTATACACGATGATTTGCTAGCTACAGGCGGAGCTGCTGCTGCTGCTGCTGAATTAATTACCAAATGTGGAGGACACATTGCTGGATTTAATTTCTTAGTTGGATTGGATTTTTTAGATGGACAAGAAAAATTACTTCCATTCTCTGAGAATATTATTAATTTAGCAACCTATTAGTAATAAATATATCGAAAAAAATTAACGGACACCCCAAAACTGTTAATTATGAATTTTGAAAGAAACGAGAATCAAAAAATGATTGCGCAAATGGTGCGTGATTTTGCCGAAAGAGAAATTAGACCCAACATGAACAAGTGGGATGCAGAAGAGCATTTCCCTGTTGATGTCATGAAAAAAATGGGTGAACTTGGTTTGCTTGGTATTTACATTCCTGAACAATACGGTGGTAGTGGCTTTTCTTATTATGAATATGCAACTGCACTTATGGAATTAGGAAAAGTGTGTGGTGGAGTTGGTTTGAGTGTTGCAGCTCATAACTCACTTTGCACAGGTCACATATACTACCACGGAAGTGAAGAACAAAAAAAGAAGTATTTACCTAAACTTTCTTCTGGTGAGTGGATTGGTGCTTGGGGTTTGACAGAACCAAATACTGGTTCAGATGCCATGAGAATGAAATGTACTGCGGTAAAAGATGGCGATCATTGGGTAATAAACGGTGCTAAAAACTGGATTACTCATGGCCTTTCTGGTGACGTTGCAGTGGTCTTAATACGAACAGGTGAATTGCTTGATTCAAATGGAATTACAGCGTTTATCATTGAAAAAGGAACACCAGGCTTTTCAGCTGTAAAAATCAAAGATAAACTAGGTGTACGCGCATCTGAAACTGCTGAATTAATTTTTGAAAATGTTCGTATCCCAGAATCTCAGGTTATTGGACAAGTAGGACAAGGCTTCAAGCAAGCAATGCATATTCTTGATGGAGGTCGCATCTCTATTGCGGCTCTTTCTTGCGGTATAGCACGTGGAGCATACGAAGCTTCTGTAAAATATGCTAAAGAACGGGAACAATTCGGTCAACCTATTGGTAAATTTCAAGCAATTGGATTTAAACTAGCCGATATGGCGACTGAAGTTGAAGCAGCTGAATTGCTTACTTTTCAAGCAGCTGATTTTAAAAATAGAGGTGAGCGCATGACAACTCAAGGTGCTTTCGCAAAATACTACGCTTCTGAAGTTGCAGTGAAATGCGGAAATGAAGCTGTTCAAATCATGGGAGGTTACGGGTTCACTAAAGAATATCCAGCCGAAAAATACCTAAGAGATGCTAAGTTGATGACTATTGGAGAAGGAACTTCTGAAATTCAAAAATTAGTAATTTCTAGAGAAATTCTGAAGTAATAATACTTTTTAAAATTGAAGGTCAGTACATGAATGTGCTGACCTTTTTGTTTTCATATCAAAGCGATGAAAAAGGTTTAGATTGTTGAAAACTTATGGAGGTTGTTGACGAACTCCACGTGGAAGTACCGTTTTTTCTCATATTTTTGCTTTTCTTCCAACTATTGAATATGAAAATAACTTTGCACTTGCTTGTAGCAGCATTTTTTACTTTACTTTTTCAAGAGATAAATGCACAGGTCATTATTTTTCAAGATGATTTTGAAGGATCCAATACCTGGCAAATAAGCGGACCAACTTCTCCCAACACTTGGGTTGTTGGTGATTGCACAAACAATGGAGGCATGAATGCGTTGTATATTTCCTCTGGCGGGGTGTCAAATGACTGTTCGCCAACTGGAATTAAGCATTATGGATATGTAAACGCCCCAACTGGGTCTGTTTCTGCAATTGCATATCAATCAATTAATGCAACATGTTATAGCAACATGGAAGTACAAGCAGATTTACAAATTGATGGCGAAGTGGGGCAAGATTTTGTAGAACATGTGTACAGCACAAACGGAGGTGCAAGTTGGGTGGTAATTGGATCTCAAGTGGCAGTCAATAGTGTGTATTCCACTTTTTCAACTGCTATTCCTCCAAGCCTGAATTATTCAACTTTTTTGTTGGGTTATAGATTTACATATAACAACACAGTTCTAGGTTCTAAACCAATTGCAATAGATAACTTTAAGTTAGAAGGTAGTTCAAATGACATTACTCCTCCTTCAATTACGTGTCCGTCTCCAACTCCCGTTTATACAGACAGCTATTGCCACTTTTTTCTATTAAATTATGGTGCTGCTGCTACTACCAATGATAATTGTAGCTCAGTACTTGTTTCTCAAAATCCACCCGTAGGTACAGACGTCAATTCGCCTACTACAATTACCCTTACTGCAACAGATGTAGCAGGAAATACGAACACATGTTCATTCCAATTGGTTGTAATTGATACAATTTCCCCAAAATTAACCTGTCCGCCTATAAAATACGTGAATGTCAATGCAAGTTGTACTGCGCCTGCACCTAATATCGTACCTGAAGTAGTCATTGAAGAATATTGCACCCCTGCAAATCAACTGCTTATTTCACAAAATCCTATAGCCGGAACTACTTTGAGTACAGATCAAAACGTGTTTATGTATGTTACAGATACTGCAGGGAACACAAATGCTTGCTTTACACATGTAATTTTGGTTGACACAATTTCTCCAACAATTACTTGCCCTTCAAATCAAACAGTTTCAACCAACAGTGGATGCGCATACGCAATTACTGACTTTACAGGATTAGCCGTGGCAACAGACAATTGTAGCACCACACTCTTATTCAATCAAATGCCGAGTGTTGGAAACTCCTTACCTGTTGGAACAAATGTCATTACAATTACAGCAATGGATGCCGTTGGAAACCAAGCAATGTGTCATTTTTCATTAATTGTTCAAGATGCCATTGCACCAACTGTAGTATGTCCAGTTGCACCAATTCAAATTCCTGTTAATTCAACCTGCCAAGCTACTCTTGGAAATGTAACTCCTACAGTTTCTGTTACAGATAATTGCACCGCACCTTCATCAATCGTATTAAGCCAAAATTTACCTCCTTCGCATGTGTTTTCTGGAACTATCTCAGTAACGGTAACTGCAACGGATTTAGGAGGGAATGTAAATACGTGTGTATTACAAGCTGTAGCTATTGATACAACAAGACCAAGTATCTCGTGCTTAGTAGATACCTTGTTAGCAGTAACATCTAGCTGCACAATGACAATTCCAAATTTAACCGGTTCTCACAGTGCTATTGACAATTGCACAGCATCAAATTTACTTACATTTTCACAGAGCCCGGCTGCTGGAACAGTGATTTCGGCACCAACAAACATACTAATCACCTACACCGACCAAAGCGGAAATTCAGCAACATGTAACACGTTTGCAAAGCCAAATGAAACCATTGCTCCTGTAGTAACATGCCCAAGTGCACAAACAATAAACAACGGAGCTTCATGTTATGCAATATTACCAGATTTAACCGGCTTAGCTATTGTTTCTGATAATTGTTCCGGGTTTATAACGCTTTCACAAGTGCCAGCTCCTGGAATTGCTTTATCCACAGGGAACAATACAATCACCATTACAGCAACGGATGCCGCAGGAAATACAGCATCCTGTTCAACTTCATATACAATATTAGAAAACGTAAACCCGACAATTACCTGTCCAAGTGATATTTCTACTTGCACTCCTAAGGTTCTTTACACACTTCCTTTCGGAGCAGACAACTGTCAATACAAAATTGTGCAAACAGATTTATCAGGCCTAAGTTCAGGTAGTACTTTCCCTATAGGCACTACTGCATTATCGTATCAAATAATTGATTCTTCAGGAAATACTGCTTCTTGCTCGTTTAATGTAACTGTAATTGAATACCCAGATACAGCATACATCCCAAACAACATGGTGTATTTATGCAATACCTTCAATACAAGCATTGAAGCGCAAGCAATTCAATCGGGTGTGGGAAGTTGGAGTGTCGTATTGGGAAGCGGTATTATTGCTAATCCTTCTCTCAATCAAACCTTGGTTTCTAACCTGAATTTAGGATTGAATACTTTTATTTGGACTGTAAACTCTGTAAGTTGTGGCTCCAAACAAGATACACTAAAAATTATTGTGAATCTACCCCCAACTCAAGCTCAATTGCCTGATACAATCCTTGCTTGTAGCACGTACAACAATTTAATCCAAGGAAACCAGCCAACAGTAGGAACAGGAACTTGGACTACAGACACAACAGTAGTGTTTAATAATATTCATGCTCCCATTGCCACAATTATGTCAATTCCAGATGGATTTCACACCTTGTATTGGACAATTTCTTCACCAGGATGTATCAATTCTGTAGATAGCGCAATTTTATACGCACCAAATACAGCTAGAATATTAAGCCCAGATACTACTATCTGTCTTGGAGGCATGCCTTTAGCGCTACAAGCAACAACTGCGGGTCCTAATCAAACTTCATATTGGATATTAAATTCTGGAGTTGGAGAGGTAAATAGTAAATATTCGGCAAATACAGATTTAATTAGTGCAGGAATTGGAGAGGTCTCATTCATTTATCGTTTGAAGCATGCCCAATGTGGATTTTCTCAAGACACAATCCGAATTCAAGTAACAGATTGTAACGATGAAGTGATATTTTATATTCCTACTCTGTTTACTCCGAATAAAGATGGCGAAAACGATTTCTTTGTTGTGAAAAATTTACATCAAATAGCACCGGATTGTAATGTAACAATCATTAACCGTTGGGGTTCAAAAGTTTTTGAATCAACTGGTTATATAGACCCTTGGGATGGAACATATAAAGGTGAAAATCTGCCAACAGGAACATATTTTTATGAAATTGCAGCTCCAAGTGGCCAATTTAAAACCTTGAAAGGGTCAATCAGTATTATCCGTTAACATTCACAACATGAGAGCTTTATTCGTATTTATTATCGTATCAAACAGCATCCTTTTTGCTCAACAAGAAACACAATATACGCAAGTATTGTCGTCACCTTACCTGCTCAATCCAGCTGCTGGCGGAATGATGAATGTTGCTGAAGTTGCAATAGGTAACCGAATGCAATTTGTTGGTGCAGAAGGAAGACCAATGACAAATTATGCAAGCATTCAAAGTTTGGTGAAATTTAGAAAAAGAAAATCAAGCGTAATGGGACCGTTAGAATCAGCTGGGAAAACATTTTACAGCACACCTCAACGTGTTGTTTCCTACAAACAAGTTGCTGGTATAACCTTTGTAAATGATGCAATAGGACCATTTATGCGCAACAGTGTGAAAGCAAACTTTGCAGTACACATCCCAATCACAAAAAAAATTAGTGCTGGTTTAGGATTGGGTGTTGGTTGGTCAAATTTTGGCATCAATCAGTCACGCGTTATACTAGAATCAGCAACAGACCAAGCGTACACACAGTATCTCGGCAACTCAAGTAAGCAAAATATGGTTGATGCAAATGCAGGTATTGTTGTATACAACGATCATTTATTTGTAGGCATTAGCGGAACTCAATTGTTTAAAAATAAAATTCGTTTTGGTGGACCATCAACAGAGAATTTTTTTGCACCACATCTACTTACTATTGCCAGCTATCGTTTTGATTTTGCTCAACACTACGGCATAGAACCCATCATCCAATTCAAGTATGTAAAAAACTCACCGGTATCATTTGATATAGGCTCTCGTTTTCATTATAAACGCATGGGCTGGTTAAGTGTTTCATACAGAAGACAATCTGCAATTGGTGTTGGATTTGGTCTCAATTTACTTGCTCACTTCAATCTATCCTATACTTATGAGTTTGGTACAGGAGCTACTCAAAAATTTGGAGCAAATACCCATGAAATGCGTTTAGGGTTTATTTTTGGGAAGAAGAAAAAAGAACAAAAATCACCTGTTGAAAATCAATTAGATCCGGAACTAGACCAACCTGTTGAATAGGATTTTGAGACTGAATTGTTATTTTTGCTGAAAAGTCTTTGTTTTTATGCGTCCAATATACCTTTTACTGAAAATATCATTAAACATTTCATTGCGGTTGTTTTACAGGCGCTTTGTCGTTTATAGAAAACACTACAAATTTTTTGGACATACAATTTATGTAAGCAATCACCCGAATTCGTTTATGGACCCAATAATGATTGGGGCGATTAACATACCGATTGTGCACTTTATGACCCGCTCTGATGTTTTTAAGTGGTGGCTAAAACCCATTCTGTGGGCTGCACATATGTTGCCAATATACAGACAGCAAGATGGAAAAGATACACGTGGCAAAAATAGCGATGTGTTTAAAAAAGTAAACCGTTCATTGTATTTAGGAAGAAATATCCTGATTTTTGGCGAAGGCTTTACGGATGACAAACCTATTCGAGGATTGAAACCCGTGAAAAAAGGTCCTGTCAGAATGGGCTTTGAAGCATTAGAATCTACAGGTTGGAAACATAAAATTTACATCTGCGGAATGGGAGTTTCATACACCGATCGCAATACGATTGGGTCTGAATTTGTCTTGGATAATGGCCCAAAAATTTGTTTGAATGATTTTCAAGAAGCATACCGTCAATCGCCAAGTAAAGTGGTGAATGAATTGACAAAACGTATTGAAAAAGATATGCAAGAATGTATTGTTTATGTTTCAAATCATGATTATTATTCTTTGCTAGAAAATGTGATGCAAATTACCCGCAAAGGATACAACAATGAAAATCATGACAAGCGAATTCCGTTGATTGTTCGCTGGAAATATGCGAAACAACTCGCTACTTGGATTAATGAAAACGCAAATGAATCCAATGAAAAATTAGTGGAATTGCAAAAAGATTTAGCAGCATATTTCAATCTTGAAAAACGGATGAAGGTGCAAGATAGATTTGTATATGCAAAATCTACCACGAGTTACTCTGTTACTACATTTTACAATTGGTTGTTTGTGCTTTTAATGTGGCCTGCAGCATTGATTGGCGTGATTCATGGATTTATTCCTTACATTATTTCTAAAAAAGTGACCGAAAAAATCATGAAACGAAAAGTGTTTTGGGGAAGTGTGAAAATGATGATGGCTAAACTGTTGGGGTCTATTTACAACATCCCGATAATTATTTGGGTAACCACACATTACTTACCTCATTGGTCGTTAGGAGTATTGTATTTTTTTATTGCTCCTGTTTTCTGGAGAATTTCGTATGAGTATGTAAGACAAATTAAGGAAATCTTGCTGAAAAGAAAAATGAAACAAGCTGATTTATCCAAGTTTGTTGAGAAACGTGCCGATTTGGAAAAACGCATTCAAGAACTCATTCCTGTTGCGTAAAAATTTCACAATCTATTGATTATTTTGATGAAATTTATTTAGTTTTATAAAAAATAGCTAATTGAAAGTTAAAATAATATTAACATGCTTACTACTGTTCTCATGCATCTCTTTTGCTTCAGAGTTTGATTCGCTGTATAGTAAACTTTCTAAAAATCCATCAGACAAAAAACAACAAGAAGTTTGTTTACAATACCTGATTGACAACTCGAATATTCCTGCAATTCAATTGATTGAACATTATACTTCGTTAAGTAACTTGTTAAAAAACGAAATAAGCGCATCAATACAGTGCGATATTGCAGCAAGATTAGCAAATCTGTACAACACCATTGGTGATTATAGCAAAGCTTTGCATCATGGATTAATAGCAGAAAAAATTGCCCTCCGAACGAATAAAAAGTATCTTCCAGGTATTTATAACATTATTGGAAATACCTATTTAGGACTCAAAAAAAATGAATCTATGATTGAAGCATTTCAAAATTGTTACAATTATGCGAAAATTTATAAAGACAATAGGTTAATGGCTTATGGAGCTGCCGGATTAGGAAATTATTATGGGACGATTAATGAATTTGATCAATCAAATAAATGGAATTTAGAGGCTTTAAAGAGTTTTGATATACTAAAACAACGATTTGCACAATGCATAATTCGAGTTAACCTTAGTTCAAATTACCGTCAACAAAAAAAATATAATACATCAACCAATTATATAAACGAAGCTGAAAAATATTTAGAGGATTCAAAGTTGAATTATTGTTACGAATTGTTCTATTCAGAAAGAGGTTTGCTATACCTTGCAACCAATAAATACAACCAAGCCATTCAAGATTTTAAAAAATCAATAGAGTATGGGAAACTTGATAATGCAAGACATAATTTATCTGAACATTATTACTACTTGTCTAAAGCATATCAACAGGCGGGAAGTTACCATTTGGCTTTTGAAGCATTATCCACACATTTAAAATACAAAGACAGTGTGTTTAACGAAGAAAGCAATCAGCAACTTTTGGAATTGGAAGAGAAATACAAGTCAGAGAAAAAAGATACAGAAATTAGGTTGCTCACCAAAACAAATCAATTGAATAATAGTGAGTTAAAACGAAAATCAATGCTGATTTGGATTTTTGGGATAGGTTCAATAGTAATTTTTGGATTGCTTTTTTTTCTTATAATTTCAATACGCAGTAAGAACAAGATCAATAATCTTCTGGAGCATAAAAATAAAGAAATTGAAGATAAACAAAATGAAATTGTAAGCAGTATAAATTATGCAAAGCGCATTCAATTCACCTTGCTTGCCAGCGACTATTTGCTATCAGAAAATCTAATGAATTATTTTGTATTGTTCAGACCCAAAGATATTGTTTCAGGAGATTTCTATTGGGCTATTAAAACCAACACGCATTTCTTTTTAGCAGTATGCGATTGCACGGGACATGGTGTTCCCGGAGCATTTATGAGTTTATTGAACATTAATTTTCTAAAAGAGGCAATAACCGAAAAGAACATTGAAAAACCAGGCGAAATCTTTGATTTTGTTCGTGCGAGATTAATCGAGAATCTTGCCGAAGAAGGTCAAAATGACGGAATGGATGGAACATTGATAGCTGTTAATTTACACACATCAGAAATTCAATATGCTGGAGCAAATCGGGCTCCGTTATTGATATCAAATGGTGAAATTGTTGAATTGGAGTATGATAAAATGCCTATTGGTAAAGGCGTAAAGTCTGAAAACTTTAAAAACAACACACTTGCTTATAAAAAAGGTGATTCCCTTTATTTGTTTACAGATGGTTTTGCAGATCAATTTGGAGGAGAATCAGGTAAAAAATTTAAGGTAAAGAATTTTAAGAATTTACTCAATTCTTTTTCATCACAACCTCCAAGAGAACAAAAAATACATATTGAAGAATCGTTTGATCGCTGGAAAGGAGATATTGAGCAACTCGATGATGTATGTGTATTTGGGATTCAGTTGTAGAAAAATAAATCCAGAATTAATAAATTTTCAATTGTTGTTGTAAATTTAGCTTATGCATAAGGTTAATATTATTTTTTGCTTTACTTTTTGTTTCTGGCTATATTCATCAGCACAAGACACAACGGTAGTGTTGAACAAAATTGATGCGGCTCGTTCTGTACTTACTTCTAATCCAGATTTAGCCCTAAAAAGAGGCATGTCTGCGTTAAACATAGCATCAAAAATTAACAATCAAAAACTTTCAGCTTATGCACTAAACACCATTGGATCTGCTTATTATTTCAAGAACAACCCTGATTCGGCTCAATGGTATCATTTATTGGCATTAGATATTCAAAACTCAATCAATGATTTTACCGGAATGGGGAGGTCATACGCAAATCTTGGCAGTGTATATATGGATAAAAATCAAAATGACCGTGCAATAAAATATTTCTTCTTAGCAGAAAAAAAACTCATAAAAGCTGGATATAATGAAGGTCTAGCTAAATTATACAACAGCATGGGAAACTTGTTCAATAAAATCCAAGATTATAAAAACAGCATCGTTTATTATAAAAAAGGAATATTCTTGTCAAAAGAGCTTCAAGATGTGGACCTGAATATA
The DNA here is from genome assembly GCA_039810825.1 of Fluviicola sp. Classification (GTDB taxonomy): domain Bacteria; phylum Bacteroidota; class Bacteroidia; order Flavobacteriales_D; family Crocinitomicaceae; genus Fluviicola. The sequence continues at coordinate 15,579 of JBDHXR010000005.1, read as the reverse complement.
GCGCTCACTATTAACTTAGCAAATGTTTTTTCTTCTTTAAAACAACAGCACAAGGCATTAGAACTTTATCTTAACTCATACAACATTGCAAGAAAATCGAATAACCATGTGTATTATGTGATGATTTGCAACAACATTAGCGAATTGTATACAAACTTAAAAGAATGGGATAAAGCTAAATATTACTGTAAAAAAGGGTTAGAATCTATATACAAAAATCAGCTTGATGATTACCTCAAAATTTCTACTTATGGAACTTACGCAACGATATTGACCAATGACAATAACAATGTAGAAGCGAAACTTTATTTAGATTCAGCATTGCTTTTCCTCAAAGAATTGCCAGATCTAGCTAAAGAAATTACTCTGAAAATTCAACTTGGGAAAGCTTTGCACTGGAACAAGCACTATGATGCGTCCTTTTCGACTCTTAATGAGGCTCTCAACTTAAAAGATTCATTGTATCAAATAAATTTATCTGAAAAACTATCAGAACTAAATACAGCGTATGATGTTGAGAAAAAGGAAAGCCAGATAATTGCATTAAATGAATCTAAGCGAAAACAAAAAATTATTAATTACCTTCTTACTGGTGTTGGAGTAATCACAATTGTTTTTTTGGTGATTACTGTTTTGGCATTTCTACGCAAGAAAAAAGACAATAAATTGATTCAAGCACAAAAAAGTATCGTAGAAGAAAAAAACAAAGAGATAACGGATTCTATCAACTACGCCAAACGCATTCAAGATGCAATTTTACCTTCACAGAGTTTCTTAACTGAAAATTTCAGCAATGGTTTTGTACTCTATAAACCAAAAGATATTGTAGCCGGAGATTTCTATTGGGTTGAAAAATACAATCAAGAATTATTTATTGCTGCGGCAGATTGTACCGGACATGGCGTGCCAGGCGCTTTTGTAAGTGTTATTTGTTCTAGTGCTTTGTCTAAAGCCCTCTTGGAAGAGAATGTATGCGAAACTGGGAAATTATTGGATAGAACACGCGATCTTGTTGTAGAAAAATTTTCTAAAAGTGAGGAAAAAGTTCAAGATGGTATGGATATTTCATTGTGTAAATTGGTAGGAAACAATTTGCAATGGAGTGGAGCAAATAACCCAATTTGGATAGTAACAAACAAGGAGTTAACTGAAATAAAACCCAACAAACAGCCCATTGGAAAAATAGATAATCCTATACCATTTGATTCCCACACTGTAACTGTACCAAAAGGAAGTATGGTCTATTTAATAACAGATGGGTTTGCAGATCAATTTGGTGGCGAGTTTGGAAAAAAATTCAAGTATAATTCACTCAAAAAATTGTTAATCCAAGTTTCGGATAAAGAGCCAAATCAACAAAAGGAATTACTGTCTGAATGTTTTGATAACTGGAAAAATATGCATGAGCAAGTAGATGATGTTTGTATCTTAGGTTTTAGGTGCTAATTCTATTATTATTGCCTAAAATTATGTTGTTAGACCAATTTTCTACCGACATATACCAACCCAATCGTTAGGAATACAGAGATTAAAATATTTACAACAGCAAATAGGTATTTCCCTTGATTTAATAATTCGAAATTTTCTTTTGAAAAGGTAGAAAACGTACTGAACCCTCCGCAAATTCCAACAATAAAGAAGGAATAAAATGCTGAATCTTCGGCAATTTTTGATTTTAAAGCAAATGCAGCAAAACATCCTACTAAAATGCAAGAAACACAATTGGAAATCAGAGTGGAAACCGGAAAATTTGTCCATTGAAAACGACTAAAAACAACTGAGGTTCCATACCTCATAAGTGATCCAATTCCTCCACCCAAAAAAACGAAAAGCACATTCATATTTCTTTTTTTATCAATTCAGTGTATACTTTCCATGCAAGAAAAGCCCAAAAACTTCCCCAAAGTACGCCACACACTACATCAGATAAATAATGCACGGTTAAGTAAATTCTACTTAGGCAAATAAGCAATACTGCGCTTACTAAGACCCATTTTATTTTGGGGTAGAAATCACGTAAGAAAAACCAAATCCACAAAGCTAGAGCTGTATTATTAGCAGCATGTGAGGAAAAAAAGCCATATTGCCCCCCACGGTAATACTCACCATTGCTCTTTTGATAGAAGTGTAATTTTTCGTAAATCAACAAATTGTGTGATGGTCTATACCGTTGAACAGTTTCCTTAAAAAGATAGGTAGTTGTGCTATCTACAATTGCCACCATCATGAGTGCAAAGACTGTAAAATAGACTACTGTCTTTAATGAATAACGCTTCCAAACAATATAGATAGCCAATAAATAGAGAGGAAGCCATGTAAGTGTTTTAGAAATATTCCAAAATATGAAATCAAAAAATGGAGAATGCCAGCTATTAACCAGTTGCACAATAGAACGATCTACATTTTCAAGGTATTCAAACATGATTAATGTGTTTCCAAATCAAATCTTTTAATTCAGTTAGGCCTTGTTGGGCAACCGAAGATATGAAAACAAATGGAATTTTTGGCAAGTCTTTCTTAATTTCACTTTTCAACTCATCATCCAACATATCAGATTTTGTAATTGCCAAAAGTCGTTCTTTGTGAAGCAATTCAGGATTGTAAAGCTTCAACTCATTCAATAGTAATTTGTATTCTTGATGTATATCGTTAGAATCTGCCGGAACCATAAACAGCAAGCAAGAATTTCTTTCAATATGCCTTAAAAACCGAAGGCCCAATCCTTTTCCTTCATGCGCACCTTCAATTATTCCAGGTATATCAGCCATTACAAATGAACGGTGATTGCGGTATTCTACAATTCCTAGATTAGGTCTTAAAGTAGTAAAAGGGTAATCTCCAATTTCTGGCTTGGCTGCTGATAATACAGAAAGCAAGGTGCTTTTTCCAGCATTTGGCTTCCCAACTAGCCCTACATCTGCCAACACTTTCATTTCCAGAATCATCCAGCGTTCTTCACCGGGTTCGCCGGGTTGTGCGTATCTGGGAGATTGGTTGGTCGGAGACTTAAAGTGGTCATTTCCTAATCCACCTCTACCACCAGGCACCAATATTTGTTCTTCTCCGTTTTCTGATATTTCAAATAAAATATTTTCTGTTTCAGCATCTTTTGCTATGGTACCAATAGGAACATCAATGTATCGGTCTTCACCTTGAGCACCTGTTTTTAGATTTCCACTTCCATGTTCACCATGTCCGGCTTTAACGTGTTTTTGGTACTTTAAGTGCAAAAGAGTCCACATTTGTTCATTTCCACGAACAATGATGTGCCCACCTCGTCCTCCATCGCCACCATCAGGGCCGCCCTTTGGGATGTATTTCTCTCTTCTGTAATGTGTTGACCCTCCACCTCCGTTCCCGGAAGTGCAGTGAATTTTCACATAATCAACAAAATTATCAGAAGCCATATACGTTTAGTGTTTTGAGTGGTCAATTGCTTCAAACAAACGGCTTGTGATTTCATCTATCGAACCAATACCATTTATTCCAATGTATTTCCCTTGACTTTCGTAATACGATTGAACTGGAGCCGTTTCATTTTTGTAAACAGCAATACGGTTTTGAATTACTTCAGGGTTTGCATCGTCTGGTCTACCACTTACTTCAGCACGCTTTTTTAAACGAGTTTTCAACTCCTCTTCTTCAACTTCTAAACCAAGCATCAAGGAGATTGCAGTTTGAATAGATGCTAAAAATTCATCCAAAGCTTTTGCCTGTGCGTTTGTACGAGGAAAGCCATCGAAAATGAATCCTTTAGCATGCTGGTGCTTTGAAACTTCACTTTTAAGCATATTTATTGTCACTTCATCTGGAACTAAATTGCCTTTGTCCATATAACTTTTCGCCAAAACGCCTAGTTCGGTTTCACCTTTTATGTTTGCTCTAAAAATATCTCCTGTGGAAAGATGAACCAAGCCATATTTTTCGATCAATCTTTCTGATTGAGTTCCTTTTCCTGCTCCTGGAGGTCCAAATAGTACAATGTTTAACATACGATTAAATTAAGCTTCTACCACTTGGTAGATGTGTTGAGTATTTCTTCCAATTTCGTTATAATCCAAACCATAACCGACTACAAATTTATTTGGGATGTCAAATCCAACAAATTCAGGCTTGTGTTTTCCAATAAATGCATCTGGTTTGTAAAGCAATGTGGCAATTTGTATAGATGCCGGTTGTTCCATATTCAATAATGCAAACACTTTATCTATGGTTGTTCCTGTATCAACAATATCCTCTAAAATTACCACGTGTTTCCCTTGAATTGAAGTGTTAAGACCAATTATTTCATCAACCCTGCCACTTGACTGCATTCCTTTGTAACTGCTTACTTTAATGAAAGAAATCTCACAAGGGTTTGAATAGTTTTTCATTAGGTCGGCAGCAAACATAAATGCACCATTTAGTACAACCAAAAAAACTACTTCTCTATTTGTGTATTCCAATTCCAATTTTTTGGCTAGCTCACAAATTGCGTTTTGTATCTCTTGATTGGATAAAAATAGTTCAAATTTCTTGTCTTGTATCTGAAGCACTTTTATTTAAATTTCTGCACAAAGTTAGAATTTTTACGAGAACTCATGCTTTATTTCTGAAACAAATAGTTGAAAGAGCGTATCTTTGTCGCATGAAAAATCAATGGAACAACTCAAACTTCGTGATTGGGATGCTAGGTGGCGGCCAACTTGGCAGAATGTTTATACAAGAAGCATTGAACTACGATGCTCACATCCATTGTTTAGATCCAAATCCAAAAGCGCCTTGTAGTAAAATGGCTACAGAATTCAGTGTAGGTAGCCTAACAGATTACGATACAGTTGTTGCTTTTGGCAAGAATAAAGATGTAGTTACCATTGAAATAGAGCACGTAAATGTTGAGGCCTTAGAAACGCTTGAAAGCAATGGCGTTAAGGTTTTCCCTCAACCACGTGTTATTCGTATTGTACAAGACAAAGGTTTACAAAAAGAATTTTATGCAACAAACAATTTCCCTACAGCTCCTTTCAAATTGTTTTCCGGGAAAAATGAACTTCTGAAATCCAACCAAGCTTTTCCTTATGTTTTAAAATGGCGTACTGGCGGGTATGATGGTAAAGGAGTGAAAATAATGAAATCTGCATTAGATTTTGATGAGTTGGATGATGTGCCTTTTTTGGTTGAAGAGTTAATCCCTTTTTCGAAAGAACTTTCAGTTATTGTTGCTAGAAATGAAACGGGAGAAACAAATGCATATCCCGCAGTAGAATGTGAATTTAATCCAACTTTAAATTTGGTTGAGTTTTTGTTTTCTCCTGCAAATATCGAAGCTCATATTGAGGAAGTAGCTAAACAATTAGCAATGCAAATCATTGAAAAGCTAGATATGATTGGAATTTTAGCAGTTGAATTTTTCTTAACTGAAAACAATGAGTTACTGGTAAACGAAATTGCTCCACGTCCACATAACAGTGGTCACCACACCATCGAATGCTGCTATACATCTCAATTTGAACAGCACTTCAGAAGTATTGTGAATGCACCCTTGGGTTCAACAGAGTTAATTACACCCGGAGTTATGATAAATTTGTTAGGCGAAGCCGGATATTCTGGTATTGCGAAATACGAAAACCTGGATGAGGTAATGAAAATTAAAGGAGTAAGTGTGCACCTTTACGGAAAAAAAGAAACAAAACCTTTTCGTAAAATGGGGCACGTAACTATTTATGGTGAAAATCTAGCTGAATTAAAGAAAATTGGTAAAGATGTTGCTCAAAAATTAAAAATTATCGCTTAAATGAGGGTTAAATCAAAAAAAGGTTTTTTATATTTGAGTGATTGCTAAACCATTACTTTTGAAATTCCATTTTTTTATTGGACTTATTTTTAGTTTCATTCCATTTTTTGGAGTGTCTCAACTTTATACATTCCGAGAATACAACCATAAAGATGGGCTTAAAATCTCTACTACCCTTTCTACTTTTCAAGACGACGACAACAACTTGCTTGTAGGCACAGACGGAAATGGAATTGTAAAATTTGATGGATCTACATTTACAGATTATTCCCCAAAGGGAATTGATCATCCGATACATGTTACCGGATACACAAAAATTGGCAAAATAAGCTATATTTCCACGCTATATTCGGGTGTTTTGAAATATAAAACAGATACTAAAGATACCCTTTTCATGCCAAAACTAGAAGGTAATGGGATGTTTTACAGTGTTTACGGCTTTAAGAATAAATTGATTGCTGTTGCACAAAATGCACTGTTAGTACTTGATGAACATGGAATGCTTATAATGAAACATAAGTTTCCTTCAGAATGTACGTTTATTCAGCTGTTGAAAACTAAACTTGGTGCCATTGTATTTACGTCAAAGTCAGCGTACTTAGTTACTGATAATGAAGTTTTCCAATTAAGTCAATGGCTAAACAACCCTAGAGTGAGTTTTAATTTTGGTTCAATTTCTTACGATCAACTCAAGTTATATGATGTAAAACGAAATATTGTTGTTGAATACAAAATAACTGATTCATCTACAAAACCAATATTCGTATCTTCAAGAAATCTTCGAGGAGAAAAAGTGGATGCATCTTTGATTACTAAAGCATCGTCAAACGGAAATAGGATTCTTTTCAATGCAGATAGAAATACCCTTTATGAAATTGTTTCTAACAATTCGATTAAAAAAATTCAACACAATTACAGCGGAGATCTTGGGATTGTTTTTAATGTATTTGTTGACAATGTGAAAGACTATTGGGTGAACACCAGTTTTGGTCTAACCAAGATAAGTTTAGAACCTTTCACAAAAATTGAGCTTAACCCTGTCTTTTTGAATTATAACACTGTTACAAGTTCTATAGATTATTCAGGGAATTATAACTTTTCTACGTCAAATTCTGGCTTTGTATTAGGAAATTATTTAACCAATCAACTCAAAGAATATCCAAATAATTTTGCATATTATACACTGAATTTTCCTTATGGTACTTTGATTTGTTGTGCAGATGGACTTTATGAAATAAAAAACAAGGAGTTAAAAAAGTCTGCTATTCTCCCCAATATTGATGGGAAAATCATTTTTGCGCTATGGGAAAATGGGAATATTTGGTTGTCAACCAGAAACCATGGACTTATTCGATATGAGTATCATTCTAAAAAATGGTCAACTGTTGTTTCGCCTGCTAATTATAATATTATCTATTGTGGTGAATTGTCTAAAGATCGTAAAACAATTTATTTTGGAACAAACAACGGGATAATAAAGTTTGATGTAAAAACCCTGAAATCAAATAAGGTTAATGAGTTTAATCATTTAGGTTTTTTCTGCGGAAACTCTACTAAAGATGTACATGGAACCATGTGGTTTACACTAGATAAAGGCTTGGCGGGAGTAAAAAAGGATGGAACGTATACTACCATTGAAGATAAAAAATTCCTCCCTACAATTTTGCTGTACACGCTAACTTCAGATCAACTCGGAAATCTAATCGTTGGAACAAACCTAGGGATTCAAATACTAAAGGTAAATGAAAACGGGAAGGTTTTATCTTCAAACAATTACAGTTACAACAACGGTTTTCAAGGATTTGAAACCAATATGAGGTCAGCATCTCAAAGTGGAAATCTTACCATGGTGGGAACAACTCAAGGTATTTATTTCATCAATACAAAGGTCCTAGCTGATTATCCTACTCCACCTAAACCTGTTGTAAAAAGAGGAAGATATCTTAAAAATGGAGTTTTTAGCAAAGATGAAGGGAGGTATTTGAGTTTTGAAACTGCATTGCCAAAAGTAAAAGGAATACGTTATTTCTATCGCATTAAGTCGCTATCAAACAAATGGATAGAATTGTTGGGTACCAATGAGTACCATTTACCAGATATTGAAAATGGGGAGTACAGTATTGAAGTGAAGTCATCGTATAACGGTATTTCATTTTCAAAGATCACGAACTATCAACTTCATATTAATAATTCGGTATGGAAGTCTAAATGGTTTGTACTTTTTGTGATATTGTTTATTGCCATCTTAAATTTTGGATATATAGAGTGGTCAAAATCTGAAACAACGGTAAATTATCATGAAACAAACCAGAGTTATATAGATTACCATTTCGTGCCAAAATTATTTGTATTTGGAGCTATTATCAATTTACTATTAGGACTTATTACGTATTATTTTATTGATAAAAACCTAGGTGGACTTGAAGCGTATATAATTACTAGTATAGTGCTTTTTGGCTTACGTTGGGTTTTGTATTTTTTTGGAAGAGGCAAAAAGGAAGTTGTGATTAATACTTCTTTTTATTTAGCAATCTCTTGTTTGTATTTGCAGTTTTTTTATTTGATGTATGAATCAAAAATTCATCCATATTCTTTATTAGCGGTAATCCTTATTTCAGGAACCTTGCCTTATTTAATCCAAAACATTAAAACCATTTTATTGTTTAGTTCTGCTCAGGTTTTACTTTCTTTCACAATATTACTCTTCATCGAACAACCTAAATACAACGAAGTACTTTTTATTATGGCAGTCAGTACTTCAGCAGGCTTAACGATTATGATAACTTACTTACGAAATAACAGTCTTAAAAAGATGTATTTTGTAAACAATATCTTGAACAAAGGAAGTATGCTGGTTGTTTCTTTTGATCAAAAAGGAATCATCAATTTTTGCAGTCAAAACATTGTTGAACATTTCTTTGTAAACGCAGATCAATTAATAGGGAAACCGCTTGGAAATTTAAACCCCTTGGTGGCAACTACAGAAATGCGAGAAATGTCGATCGGACTAGAGTTTGAAGATGGGAAAAGTTTTCTTGTGCCTATGTATGATAGGAAAGGTGAAATCACTTGGATTGAATGGACATGTAAATACATTTCCAATGCAGCTCGGGTTATTTTGGGGCAAGACGTTTCTGAAAAGATTAAATTGACCACCAATTATGAGTCTTTGGTTGAAAATGCGAACGATTTGATTTATATCACAGATATTGATACGAATTTTACGTATCTCAATGAAATGAGTTATAAAGTTTTTGGCTTCCGAAAAGAAAGTTTAATTGGTAAAAGTTCAATTTTTATTGTACACCCAGATTATCGAGAAAAGGTGAAGTCTTTTTATGAAAATCAATTCAAAAATCGTATTCAAAACACCTATTTAGAGTTTCCTATAAAAGCAAAAGATGGTAAAGTTATTTGGTTGGGGCAAAATGTGTCTTTGATACACGAGCCGGGTATGAAAAAAAGAATCTCTGGGTTCTCAGCACTTGCTAGAGATATTACAGAAAAACGAATGAACGAATTGCTGATTGAACAACAAAATAAAGACATTACTTCGAGTATTAACTCGGCAAAACGTATTCAATATGGATTGATTCCTAAAGCTGTTCAATTCAATCATTATTTTGAGGACAACTTTGTGGTATTTAAGCCAAAAGATATCGTGTCTGGAGATTTTTATTGGATACATGAACAAGAAGGAAAATTAATTGTTGTTGTTGCTGATTCCACAGGTTATGGCGTTCCTGGCGCGTTCATGACAATTTTAGGAATCAGTTTGCTTAATCAAATTGTGAAAGAACGAAAAATTACGGACGCTGCAGGAATTTTAAATGCGTTAAATAGTGAGTTGCAAACAGTTATTCAACAACATTCTGCAATGACTGTTATTGATGATATGGAGGCATTGATTTCTGTTTATGAAAACGATACACTGCAATTTGCAAGCAGTGGCGTTATTTTGATTCACAATCATGGAAAGGAATTAGACTTATATCGAAGAACAAAAATTGATGAAACGGATCCAAATTCATTGTATCACGATATTAAAATCAAAGTAAGTGATGATGATGTAATCTACTTATTAACAGATGGTTATCAAAAACAAGTTGGATCATTAAAAAACAAAAAATTCTCTCTAAAAAATGTTCTAGAACTTCTTAAGAAAATACATGTTGAACTTTTACCTTTGCAAAGGAAACACATTGAAAATACCTATACAGACTGGTCCGAAGGTCATGAGCAAACAGATGATATCATTTTTATTGGGCTGAAAAAATTTAAGAAGAAGTAGCTTACGCTGTTATGTCTTGACAAAAATTCAGCGTTATTTGAGAAGCTTTTTTACTAAATAAGAAACTGGTAAAAAGGATAAGAGCGTACTCAATAAAACAACTATACTTGTAATAACAACAATATCAATAGCATCCAAAACAATAGGAAAACCTTCTGAAGGTGAGTTTGGCATTGTGAGTATATGAAATTGCAATTGTAGTAAACAAATTGAAATACCAAGTGCCAGCCCAATAATTATCCCTTTGAACGAAATCAATATTCCTTCAAGAAAGAAGATTGAAAAAATTTGTTTTTTGTTAAAACCAATCTGACGAAGCGTACGAATGTCATCGCGCTTTTCGACAAACAACATGTTTAGCGATGCAATAAGATTAAAAGCGGCTAAAATGAAAATGAATACAAGAATGATAAATACTATCTTTTTTTCACTTTGACTTGTTTTGAAAATTAATTCATTTTTTTCGGCTGCAGTTTTTACAGAAAATTTATTCCCCAGCAGTGCTTTTATTTCCGACTGAACATTCAGTCTATCTTTTAATGCTACCTCTACGTAAATGGCTGTAAGGTCTTTATTGTATTTCAGTTGTTCTTGCGCAAAATTGAGAGAAACTAAAATATCGGAGCTATTTACTTCTTTATTGTAGTTCATTCTACCTACTACTTTTAACGGCATTACATTAAAAGGACTCTTTAGCCTTGAAATTGAGGCCTCTCGTAAAGGCGTGTACAAAGTAAGTTGGTCATACCCGTCAACATCAGAAATAAATCCATCTAACTTATCCAATAACGAAGCACCAATAATTGCTGTTGGATGACCATTTTCTTCCAAATTTGGGTAACCATCAACCATGTGATTTTCAATATCACAGGCATTCAAAAATGAAAACTCTACACCCACCATTCGTGCGTTTACCCATTTGTTTCCCCTCTTTAAAATAACCGTTTCTTCTAATGCCTTGGAAAGAGATTTCACACCTTTAAGCGAACGTAGTTTACCTAAATTCACTGTAGTGGAATCAAATGTTTTTCCTCCTTCAGATCGAATGATAATTGCCGGGTCGTATGAAGTGTAAAGTTGATTTACTAATTTTTCAATCCCATTAAATGCAGAAAGTAAAATGACTAAAGCGGCTGTAATGATGGCTATTCCAAATACGGATACTCGGGTTATCCAATGTACTAGATTCCGTTGTTTCCGAGTATGTCTCAGATAACGCAGCGCTATGAAAAATGGAATTTTAATCTTTTAATAATTTATCGATTTCTTCAGCATAGTCCAGAGAATCATCAATGTAAAAGGATAATTCAGGAATTTTATGCATGTTTTTCAATCTTTTACCTACTTCACCACGTATTTTACTCTTGTTTTCATTGATGTGTGATAACACTTCTTTCTTTTCAGGTCCTGCAAATACAGATAAATATATGCGAGCCAATGATAAATCGGAAGTAACGCGCACAATCGTAACGCTTACCATTGCACCAAGGCATATTTCTCTTGCATTTCGCTGAAAATACGTCGATAACTCCTCTTGAATTACAGATTCTATTCTGTTTTGTCTTATTGAACTCATTTTGCAAATGTAAGAATTGTATTTTCGTTCAAACACTTTGTGCAACAAAAACATATCTTTGCATCACATGAAATCATTAAAAGCATTTTACAAGTTTACGTTCTCTTATAAAATACAAGCAGTATTAACGATTGTTTACAACTTTTTATTTGTAATCTTTAATTTGCTTTCTCTTGTTCTGTTTATTCCTTTTCTTCAACTTATTTTTAAAGTAAATGAAGTAGGGGAATTGACCGAACCTAAAATGGGCACTGGTATTTCTGGTGTGTTTATTTATTGCAAAGACTGGTATAACTATACCATGAATGAGATGGTTCGGCAAGATCCAAAACACGCTTTACTTTTTGTATGTGTATCTGTGCTTGTTGCATTTTTCTTCAAAAATTTGTTTCGTTATGGCGCAATTTGGCATCAATCTCAATTAAGAATGGCTGTTGTAAGAGATTTACGCGACAAATTGTTTGAAAAGGCCATGCGCTTGCCTCTTGGTTATTACACTGAGCAGCGTAAGGGCGATCTGATGGCGCGTGTAAACAGTGATGTGAGAGAAATTGAATTGGCTGTAATTGCAGTACTCGAATTGGTTTTTCGTGAACCAATGGCAATTATTATTTCTGTAGCTTCGCTTATTTATTTGAGCCCGCAGTTGACATTGGTCTCTTTTGTTTTACTTCCAATTACGGCGTTTATCATTTCTAGAATTGGTAAAAGTTTAAAAAAAACGGCAAAAGCAGGACAAGAGCAAAACAGTATCGTGTTTTCTTTACTAGATGAAGCCATTAGTGGTATCAAGGTTATTAAATCTTTTAATGCAATCTCTTTTGTTACAAAGCGATTCAACAAAGTCAATTTACGTCTTCAACAATTAAACACCGGAACTTTTAGAAGAGCCGATTTGTCTCCGCTATTGAATGAATTTTTTGGTGCTAGCGTTATGATTTGCTTGGTGTGGTTTGGAGGAACTATGATTTTAGATGAAAGTAAAGGCATGTTGGGTGGAGCTGAATTTATTACCTTTATTATCGTTTTTTCCCAATTATTACGCCCTATTCAAGGCATTGCTACTGCTATTACCAACTTAAATAAAGCAGAACCAGCTTACGATAGAATTCAAGAAGTACTAAACACAGATGAAGTAATTTTTGAAAAAGAAAATGCAGCTCCTTTAAAGGGATTAGATACTTGTATCAGCTTACAAAATGTTAGCTTCAAATACAAAGATAAATGGGTATTGAAGGATGTTTCATTTGAACTGCAAAAAGGAAAAACCATCGCTTTAGTTGGCGAATCGGGTAGTGGTAAGTCCACTATTGCGGACTTGCTTCCTCGTTTCTATGACGTGGATAAAGGAGAAATTCTATTGAATGGTCTGAATATAAAGGAATTTCAATTAAAAGACTTGCATCAAAACATTGGCATTGTATCTCAAGAGTCAATTTTGTTTAACGATACAGTAAGAAACAACATAGCGTTTGGATTGGAACAAGTTTCGGATGAAAAAATCATGGAAGCAGCAAAAATTGCACATGCCCATACCTTTATCGAGCAACTTGAAAATGGATACGAAACTATGATTGGAGAAAGAGGTAACAAACTTTCTGGCGGTCAAAAACAGCGACTAAGCATTGCTCGTGCGGTTTTAAAAAATCCATCAATATTAATTTTGGATGAAGCAACCTCTGCTTTAGATACCGAAAGTGAACGCATCGTACAAGAGGCCTTAGATGATTTGATGAAAGAAAGAACTTCTTTGGTAATTGCGCATAGACTGAGCACGGTAACTCAAGCGGATGAAATACTTGTTCTTTCTAAAGGCGAGATCATCGAAAGAGGAAAACATGCCGAATTAATCTCCAAAAAAGGTGCCTATGCAAGATTGTGTGCACTTCAAGGTATTTTCAATTAAATTGTGATTTTTTTGCTAAATAAAAGCTTAGCTATCAATATTTTGAATTAATTTTATTTTTGGCAAAATTTTTGGTCTATGTGAAACAACTATTTTGCATTTTATCCGTTTAATACTAACTATGAAGCAAATTGGATACTTAATATTGTTTTTCGTTCCATTCTCTCTGTCGGCGCAACTTATTACGTCGTCTCAAAGTGCTGCTTCATTGGTTCAAAATACACTAATTGGCCCAGGTGTTTCGGTTTCTAACGTTTCTTTTTCAGGAGCTTCTGGTGCAATAGGAAAGTTTACTGCTAATGGAACAAATCTGGGTATTAATTCAGGAATAGTGATTACAACGGGGGCTATTTCGGGTGGTGCAGGACCTCAAGGTCCAAATAATCAATCAAATGCCGGTGTTGACAATGGCACTCCGGGTTATTCAGCGCTTTCAAATTTAGTGGGTGGAACTGCTACCTACAATGCTTCTATTTTGGAATTTGATTTTATTCCGTATGCTGATACGGTGCGTTTTAAATACGTTTTTGGTTCAGAAGAATACCCAGAATACGTGGGTTCTCAATTTAATGATGTTTTTGCTTTCTTTATTTCAGGCCCAGGTATTTCTGGCTTACAAAACATAGCAAAATTACCTAATGGAACTCCAGTTACAATAAACAACGTAAACAATGGAAATCCGGGCGGAACAGGGAGCGGAGTAGGTGCTAGTCCTGCCGTAAATCCTGCATATTATGTGTATAACGGTGATGGAAATAATTCTCCTTACAACGGTTCTACCTCATACATTCAATACGATGGATTTACAAAAGTGTTAGAAGCATGGTCAAAAGTAGAGTGTGGAAAAACATACCACTTGCGCATTTGTATTGCAGATGTTGGAGATGGAATTTTTGATTCGGGAATTTTCTTACAAGCGAATAGCCTCACATCAAAAGCACCTATTGAAATTACCTATGCCATGTCTCAAGATGTTTTTGGTGATGGAAAAACAATGGCAGAAGGTTGCGTGTCAACTACAGTTACCTTGAAAAGAACAAGTGAAGTAAACACAACGTTGACAATTCCAATAACTGTTACTGGAACAGCCACAATGGGAACAGATTACACATCAATTCCATCTTCGGTTACTTTTGCTCCGGGTCAAACTCAAATTCAATTTACCTTTAATGCGTTAGCAGATGTTTTGACAGAAGGTTCTGAAAGCATTCTTTTAGAATTTGGGACTTTAGACGCTTGTGGAAACCCAAATCCTTTTAATCTGGATTTGTTTATTAATGATATTCAGCCGGTTACAGTAACTGTAAACTCTGTAGATAAAGCGTGTCCGCAAGATGAGGCTGTGCTTACTGCAGTACCTGCAGGTGGCGCTGGGCCTTATACATATAACTGGAGTACCGGTGAAGCCACAGAAACAATTACAGTAAACCCAACAGCAACACAAAATTATACTGTTTCTGTAACAGATTTCTGTTTGCATCAAACTGCAACGGCTACTGCCACTGTAACAGTTCCTGTATTTCAACCCATAGTGCTTACCTCAACTCCGGATATTACCGAAATTTGTCCCTATGTTCAAAAAACATTGAAAGTGGCAGCTACCGGTGGAGCAGGAAATTATCAATATTTCTGGTATATGAAAAATGCACCTTTGGGTGTGATTTCAACGAAAGACTCGCTTGTTGTAACACCATCTAAATCTACTACGTATTTTGTTCGTGTAACAGATCAGTGCGGAACAACAGTGATAGACAGTGTTGTGTACACCATTACAAGTCCTCCGCTTGTGTTGAATATGTCGCCACAGCGATTAATCTGTCCAAATGATTCTGTATTGATAGGAGTAACAGCAACAGGTGGTTATGGACAATATTATTATTCGTGGCATCACAGCGGAGAAACCACCCCCAATGTTATGGTTGTTCCTTCTACCACAACTACATACACTGTTTCTGTTTCAGACGAGTGTCAAACTTTTCATGTAGATGGAAGCACAGTTGTAAAAGTGGTTCAGCCCATTGCTGATTTTACCT
>JBDHXR010000004.1:0-45747 GCA_039810825.1 Fluviicola sp. | reverse complement strand
TAAGTTCTTTTCGTTTAAAGAACCCGCGACCCCATCCGTCAGTTGACGAATCGTGCTCAACCAACTTGAGGTACGAAATCCCGACCTTTCGGGGTGAGCTATTCTCGCATTTATTTCAATTTTTATTGAATCTTCGTTCTGATTCGGGTTGCAAATCTAATAATTCCTTTCGTCATAAAGCAAGATTTTCAATATTTTTTTTTATTTTTTTAATTTTTAAAATTATCCTCCAGTTAACTTCTTGATTTCGTTTAGTTTCATCAATGCTTCTACGGGTGTTAGGGTGTTGATGTCAATAGAAACCAGTTGATCGTGAATTTGTTCAAGTACTGGGTCATTCAATTGAAAAAAGCTAAGTTGCATATCAGCCGATGTTGCTACATTTTTGACAACTTCTTTGATAGAACTATTTTCATTCGTTCTGTGGTTTATTTCCAACTGTTCAAGCATCAATTCAGCACGTTGAACAACCTGTTTTGGCATGCCTGCTAATTTTGCCACATGAATACCGAAACTGTGTTCACTTCCACCTTTCACTAATTTCCTTAAAAACAATATTTTTTGACCAATTTCTTTCACGCTTACGCTGTAATTGTGAATACGTGGAAACAAATTTTCCATATCATTTAACTCATGATAGTGTGTGGCGAATAAAGTCTTCCCTTTTGCGTTTGGAAGTTCATGAATGTATTCGGCAATTGCCCATGCGATTGAAATACCATCATAGGTGCTTGTCCCTCTACCTATTTCGTCTAGTAGTATTAAACTTCGATCTGAGATGTTATTTAAAATACTTGATGTTTCATTCATTTCAACCATGAAGGTGGATTCACCAGATGAAATATTGTCTGAAGCACCAACGCGGGTGAAAATCTTGTCTATTAAACCGATTTTTGCAAATTCTGCAGGTACAAAACTTCCTATTTGTGCCAGGATAACTATCAATGCTGTTTGGCGGAGTAACGCACTCTTTCCTGACATGTTAGGACCAGTAATCATGATGATTTGTTGCTCATCTTTGTTTAAATAAACATCGTTTGAAATATAAGATTCTCCATGTTTTAATTGGTGTTCAATTACGGGGTGCCTCCCTTCTTTTATTTCTAAATCGAAGCTTTCATCGATAATAGGCTTACAATAATTATTTCGCTTAGAAATCGTACTAAAACATGATAAACAGTCAAGCTGTGCAATAATGCTAGCGTTCTGTTGAATGAGTGTTACAAAATTTGAAAGTTTATAGACCAATTCTGTGTATAATTGGTTTTCCAATTGTGAAATTCTTTCCTCTGCTCCTAAAATTTTGGTTTCATATTCCTTTAACTCGGGAGTGATGTATCTTTCTGCGCTTACAAGTGTTTGCTTTCTTATCCAAGAATCTGGTACTTTCTCTTTATGTGTGTTTCGCACCTCTAAATAGTATCCGAATACATTGTTGAACGCAATTTTAAGACTTGGAATACCTGTTTCTATTGATTCTCTTTCTTGTAATGCTTCTAAATATTCTTTTCCACCTGCAGAAATCAAACGCAATTCATCAAGTTCTTTACTTACACCATCAGATATTACAGGGCCCTTTCCTAATACTACTGCAGGCTCATCCAAAATTGTTTTTTCTACAAGCTCAATAAATTCAGAACAATCGTCTATCCTACTGCATAATTCGAATAAAAATTTACTTTTGACTTGCTTTTTTAAAGCCTGAATTGGCTTCATAAACCCAAGTGTTCGTGATAAAAAACGCAACTCTTTAGGATGAATTTTTGCGACTGCCACTTTCGAAATAAGGCGTTCCAAATCTCCGATTTCATCTAAATTTTGCTGTAGCGTTTCTTGAGTCGTTGTGTCTAAGGTAAGTTCTTCCACAGCATCTAAGCGGAGTTGAATGACATGTATGTTTTTCAATGGCATGGTTACCCATCGTTTTAACAACCGGTCACCCATTGGGGTTGATGTTGCATTTACAATGTCAAACAATGTTTTTCCACCTTCATTCATCGGGTGAATTAGTTCTAAGTTTCTAATTGTAAACCGATCTAGCCACACGTATTTTTCTTCTTCAATACGCTGAATCTGAGAAATATGACTTAGTTTATCGTGTTGTGTTTCATATAAATAGTGTAAAATTGCTCCTGCAGCAACTATTCCATGCGATAATTTATCAATTCCAAAGCCTTTTAATGAATTTGTGCGAAAGTGGGATGTCAGTTTTTCGTAGGCATAATCATCTGTAAAAATCCAATCCTCTAATTTATATGTGTAATATTTTGTTCCAAATAATTCTGTAAAAAGAGTGTTTTTGTTTTTTTGAAAAATGACTTCACTTGGTTCAAATCCTTGTAATAACTTACCTAGATATTCCGTATTTCCTTCCGCTACGAAGTATTCGCCTGTTGTTACATCTAAAAAAGAAATTCCATGTATGTCTTTTCCAAAAAAGATTGAGGCTAAAAAATTGTTGTTGCTTCCATTTAATATTTTGTCATTAAAAGCAATACCTGGTGTTACCAATTCTGTAACACCACGTTTGACAATCGTTTTGGTCATTTTCGGGTCTTCCAATTGATCGCATACTGCCACTCTATAGCCTGCACGAACCAGTTTTGGTAAATATGAATCTAACGAATGATAGGGGAATCCTGCCAAATGTGTTTCAGACGGTGAACCAGCCCCTCGTTTTGTCAATACAATACCTAAAACTTTCGATGTTTTAACAGCATCTTCACCAAAGGTTTCATAAAAATCGCCTACTCGAAAAAGCAACAATGCTTCAGGATGTTTTGCTTTGATTTGGTTGTATTGCTTCATCAAAGGCGTTTCTGCCGTTTCTTTTTCTTTTTTTGACACGATAATGGATTTTTCTTTCCTCAAAAATAGAGTCTACGTTCATGAGATTCACGTTTTCAAACTCCATTTTATCAACAATTTTTCAGCTTGATAATCTTTGAGTTCTTTTGATTTATCTTTGTTGGATGAATCGAAAATTAAAATTGTGGGAATTAAATCGTGTAGATGCTACAACTTATCATAAACAAAGGAAGTTTCCAATTATTCTCATTTTAGACGATATCAGAAGTTTAAGCAATATCGGCACTTTCTTTCGTACAGCAGACTCTTTTAATATTGAGAAAATATACCTGTGTGGAATTACAGCAAAGCCACCTCACAGAGAAATTCATAAAACGGCATTGGGAGCAACAGAAACTGTACAATGGGAGTATGCTGATTCTATTGAATCTGTGATTTTGAAATTGAAATCAGAACATGTTGCAATATGTACGGTTGAACAAACTGAAAACACCATTTTCTTACAAGATATTGATCAATTACCAGGTCAAAAATTTGCTTTAATTTTTGGAAATGAAGTGGATGGAGTAAACCAAAATGCCATTGATTTATCTGATTATGTGATAGAAATACCGCAGTTTGGAACGAAGCACAGTTTGAATGTTTCTGTTTGTGCTGGAGTTGTTGTGTGGGAGTTTGCCAAACGTTATTTTGATGCTTAATTTTTTAAAGTTTAATGTTAATTTTGCAACGAAAAAAATTTCAAACTTATAAAATGATTAACACAGATATAATTATTATTGGAGCAGGTCCTGTAGGTCTGTTTACAGTATTTGAAGCAGGTTTACTTAAATTGCATTGCCATCTGATTGATTCTTTACCTCAACCAGGAGGGCAATGTTCAGAGATTTATCCTAAAAAACCTATTTATGATATTCCCGGATTCCCTTCTGTTTTAGCGGGCGACTTGGTTGATAATTTAATGAAACAAGCTGAACCTTTTAAACCTGGATTTACCTTAGGTGACCCGGCAATGGAGATTGATAAAACGGATGATAATCAGTTTGTTGTAACTACCGCATCGGGAGTGAAACACAAAGCTCCTGTGGTTATGATCGCAGGTGGACTTGGAGTTTTTGAACCACGAAAACCTCCTATTTCTAACATCGTTGATTTTGAAAACAAAGGTGTTGAGTACATTATTAAAGATCCTGAATTTTATCGTGGAAAGAAATGTGTCATTGCAGGAGGTGGAGATTCCGCTTTGGATTGGGCAATTTTCTTAGCGGAGAAAAAAATTGCAAAAGAAGTTGTGCTTGTGCATAGAAGTGCTTCGTTCAGAGGACACTTAGATTCCGTTCAAAAAGTTATCAACTTATCAGAAGCAGGGCAAATCGAGTTGATCACTGAAGCGGAAGTGGTTGGGTTAGCTGGAAATGGAGACTTGGAAAAAGTAATCATTAACCATTCTACTCATGGAGAAATGCAACGTGAAACAAACCATTTCATTCCACTTTTTGGGTTGAAGCCAGCGTTGGGTCCAATTGCAAATTGGGGCTTAGAAATTGACAAAAATGCGATAAAAGTTGATACTCTTGATTATTCAACAAACATACCTGGGATTTACGCGATTGGTGATATCAATACGTACACCAATAAATTAAAATTAATATTGTGTGGATTTCATGAGGGGACTTTAGCTGTTCAATCTGCCTTTGCTCGCATTCATCCGGATAAGAAAAACATCTTGAAATATACTACAGTAAACGGTGTTCAAGGGTTTTAAGAAATACCTTTTGAGAAAAACGCCGAACGATATCAATTGTTCGGCGTTTTTTTTACTTAATCACATTCAAATGCCCTTGATGCTCCTGCTTTTTGTCAGACCCAGGTTCTTTAAATTTTATTTTCCAAACATAAGTGCCTTCTTTTACGATTTGACCTTGATACGTTCCATCCCAGCCTATATTTGTGTCATGTGATTCAAATAGTTGTTCTCCCCATCGGTCAAAAATAATAAGGCTGTATGAGTATGGATCAAATCCTGATGTAAAGATTGGTTTAAATACAGGATTGAATTCATCCCCATCAGGAGAAAAAGAATTTGGAACATAGAAAATTACAATATCGTTTATAGTGATTGTTGTTTTCATAGTATCAACACATCCGTTGTTTGTGTATGCAACAAGAAATACTTCGTATGAATTTGCAACCTCAGGGAATACAATACTCGGGTTTACATCAACGGAAGAATTTTGTCCTTCGAAATACCAGTAATATGAATCTGCATTGGAAGAATTGTTGTTAAAATGCACTTCAGTGTTCATTACATCCAGAGTAGTAGGGTTGTAGTTAAATGACGCTACAGGATTGCTATAAACGGTAATAAAACTGTTTTGCGTAGTTTGATTAACACATCCAAAATTTGTAGTTGCTTGTAATGTTACATTTAGCATAATATCTGAACTCCCATTGTTTTGAAAACAATCAGTAAAAGATTGCCCAGAGTATGTTGCTCCGTTCGAGAGTGTCCAAATGTAATTTGTAACCGTTGAAGCTGGTTCTGTAGTTGTGTTTGATTGAATTGAAGGGCACAGTTTTGGACAACCAATTAAATTGGTCCCAGAAAAACTCACATTTGGCAAAGCATGAATGGTCACTAGAACTGAATCGGTTTCCGAGGTGCAGCCGTTGTCTGTAACCACCACCGAATAATAACCTGTATTTGTTAATGTTGAATTGGGAATTGCAGGATTTTGCATGTTGTAATTATTTCCTTCAGGACTTGTCCAAGTAAATTGAGCATTGATTCCAGAATTTGGACTGCTTGCAAATAGATTTATTGATTCTCCTTCGCATAAATCTGCAGTTTGTGTTTGGGCTACTACTTGAGGAATAGGTGAAACTATAATTGTTTGTGTATGCGTTTCAACACAAGGTGTGCTCCCAACAGTATTTGTTACTTGTTGTGTGCCGGCACTAGGAGAAAAAAATGTTCCAGACACACCGTTTCCACTCCAGCTACCTCCGGTAGTTCCTGTTATGTATGTATTTAAATCAAAAGCAATATCATTTTCACAGATTCCTGTTGGCAAAGACCAAGTAGGATCAACATCTGAAATGACGGTAATGGTTTGAGTTGATGTTTCTTGGCATCCGACTGCACCTACTGTGTATGTAATTGCCTGTGTGCCTGAGCTAAGTGTAAATGTGTTTCCGTTTATTCCGGTTCCACTCCAAGTACCACCTGTAGTTCCTGTAAGTGTTGGATTAAGATTAAATGTACCTGCATTTTCACAAAGAGGTGAAGGGTTTGTCCAAGTAGGATCAACATCTGCAATAACGGTGATTGTTTGTGTTGAACTTTCTTGACACCCTACTGCTCCAACTGTATATGTTACTGCTTGTGTACCAGAACTAAGAGTAAATGAGTTCCCGCTTACTCCAGTTCCGCTCCAAGTACCTCCTGTTGTTCCTGTAATTGATGGATTAAGGTTAAAAGTAACCACATTTTCACAAAGAGGACTTGGATTTGTCCAACTTGGGTCAACATCAGGATTCACAGTGATTGTTTGAGTTGACGTTAATTGACAGGTTCCACTACCAATTGTGTATGTTACACTTTGGGTTCCATTAATTGGATCAAAAGTATTTCCGCTTACCCCGGTTCCACTCCAAGTGCCACCAGTAGTACCTGTAATTAGCAGGTCTAAGTTTATGGTGCCACCGGTTTCGCAAATTGGAGAAGGGTTTGTCCAGGTTGGACTACCAGAAGCGGTTACAGTAATGGTTTGTGTAGAACTTTGCTGGCACGCTCCACTTCCAACTGTATACGTGACTGATTGAGTACCAACAGCTGGATTAAACAGGTTTCCTGTTACTCCTGTTCCACTCCATGTTCCACCTGTTGTTCCTGTAATTTGTGAATCTAAATTTATAGAACTGGACCCCGAACACGATACTGTAGGAACTGTCCAACTTGGATTTGCACTTGGGTCAACAGTTATTGTGTAGGTTATTGGCGCGGGAGCAGGGCTACATCCGGATGCAGGAGATGAAACTGAAATAGTTGATGTGATTGAAGATCCGGTGTTATTTACAGCAGTAAATGAAGGAGTATTTCCTGAACCTGAAGCAGCTAAACCAATTGTAGTGTTTGAATTAGTCCAAGTAAATGTTCCACCTGCAGGTGTTGTCGAAAACGCAGAAGCTGGCACGCTAGTTCCATTGCATACCGTAATATTGGCAACTGGATTAATTGTACTACTTCCACCACCTGGAGGTGCAGGCACTATACAATCGAGCATAGCAATTCGTGACCCGGCTGAGGCTCCATTATGTGTCAAAGTTATTGAGTTTGTACCTCCGGGTATAGTTAGTGTTGCTATACTTCCTGAGCTTGATGCTACATTGCATATCAACCCTGTACCTCCATTGATTAATGAAAAACCAGATGAGCAATAATTTGACACCGATAATCCACCACAACTTGAGCTGAAATAAAATTCTTCCCCAATACCTGTCCCATTAAAAATTACGGTAATGGATGACACTAATGAACTAAATGACAAGGTAATAGATTGGGCAGGACTGTTTAACCACCATGCAGGAGATGCTGTAGCAAAGGTTTGTCCACCACAGTTATAGGATGTATTGGATAAAGATGTTACACCAACAACAGAAGCCGACACAGTAATTCCTGAGCCGGCACTGAAATATGGGTAATCTGTTGCTTTTAATATATACGTTGAGCTATAAGTAGATAAGTTACAAGGTGATTGACTTAAAGCTGATAATGCAATAAATAAGGTAACAATAACTTGACTTAACTTCTTCATAGTAACATTTATTTTAATAAGTTCACGTGTCCTTCGTAGGTGTATTTTTTATCAGACATGGTTTCTTTGAAAGTAATCTTCCAAATGTACGTTCCTTCTTTCACCAAGCCATTACCGGATAAATCATAAGTTCCGTCCCAACCAACTTCTAAGTCATGTGACTCAAACAAGATTTCTCCCCAACGGTTGAAAATCAGCAAGGTATATGTCATAGGATCTACACCTGACGCAAAAACAGGCATAAAGATATTATTAAATTCGTCACCATCTGGTGTAAATGTATTTGGAATGTAAAAAATAACTTGATCCTTGATGTTGATTACAGCTCTGGCAGTATCAATACATCCTTTATCAGTAGTTGCTACAAGAATAATTTCGTATGCCCTAGCTGTAGCAGGAAACATAACTGAATGATTTACAGTTGTAGCATTGGGCATGTCTTCAATTATCCATTGGTACGAATTTGCATAACTAGAAGTGTTTGTGAACTCAACAAACGGATTAATTAAATCTGGTTCACTCGGATCTGAATAAAACCCTGCAATTGGATTGTGATTCACTATGATGTAATTATTTTCTGTATGTGTACTTATACAACCTTCGTTGGATACAGCAGTTAGTGTTAATGAATATGTATCATCATACCCTGTGTTGTTGTAAAAACAATCACTAAGTGTATCGCCAGAATATGAATCTCCTCCAATCACTTGCCAAGTATAAGAAGCTATTGTTGAAGGTTGGTTGATAGTTGAGGTACTATGAATTACCGGACAAACTGGTGAGCACCCAACTAAATTGATTCCATCAAAACTAACAACTGGTAACGGATGAACTGTAACTGTTTTGGTTAGCTGACTGATACAACCATGGTTTGAAGTAGCTGTAAGTGTAGCTTGGAATACTCCGTCTGTTGCATATCCGTTGTATGGATTAGTTAGGGTGCTTGATGTTCCATCACCAAAATCCCAATTGAATTGTGAAAGGGTGTTTGTAGTGTATGTATTGGAAATAGTAGATAAGTTGGTGAATTGACTGTTATCTCCCAAGCAAACTGCTGTAGGTGTAAAATCTACAACCGGTAAAGGATACACCGTTACAGGCAAAGTGATTGAATCTTTACAGCCATGGTTGGTAGTAACTTCAAGTTCTACCAGATAAACGTTTTCGCTACCGTATGCTTCAGTTGGATTTTGAAGAGTTGAAGTATTTCCGTTTCCTAAAGTCCAAAAGTATGAACTGATTACATCATTTGTTGAAGGCACAATGGTTGAAGTGTTGCTGAATTGTGATGCAACATCTTCACAAACACTTGCAACTGTAAAATTTGCATTAGGTAAGGTGTAAACCGTAACTTGTTGAGTAATGGTATCTCTACAAGTTGGAGTAACTTCAACAATCAATGTTACCGTATGAAGACCATCTTGCGTATATATGTGACTGATATTTTGAGTAGTGTAATCAGTAGTTCCATTGTTATCAATATCCCAATAATAATTCGCAATTACTCCACCATTTGCACTAGAGCTGTTTGTCATTAATATAGGTTCATTGTCGCATGCATTTACAAATGTAAAACCAGCAGTTGGCATCCCATTTACAGTTACAGGTATTGTTGCCATGCTACTACAATTGTTATTGGTTGTCACGGTTAATTGAGCATTAAACGTTCCGCTTGTAGCATAAGTATGCGTAGGATTTTGAATTGCAGCTGTGTTTCCATCACCAAAATCCCATGCCCAAGTTGAAATACTGTTTGGAGTATTTGTAGAACTTACAAAAGATAAATCTGTAAACTGAGTTGCTGTTTGAAGACATACAACTGAAGGCGTAAAATTCACAACTGGATTGGGGTAAATGGCAGTTGTATGTGTTGCATTCCCAGTGCATCCACCAGAAGACACAACAGAAAGTGATACAGTGTAAATCCCGTCTGCAGTATATTGATGAATCGGGTCTTGAACGGAAGAAGTGTTCCCGTCTCCAAAAGTCCATGCCCAAGATGAAATATTATCGCCAAAAGTATTGTCTATTGTAGTTAAGTTTTGAATGTTGGAATTGTTCCCCAAGCACAATGAATCGATTGAAAAATCAACAACTGGAATTGCAGATAAGATGAGTGTCATTGTTGTATCATGCACACAACCTGAGGATTCTGTTACAGATAATGAAACATTGTAACTGTTTGGTGTAGTTGGATAGGTGTGCGAAGGGTTCTGGGCATTGCTCGTAGGAGAACCATCTCCAAAATCCCATGTCCAACTGATTATTGTGCCACCTTGTCCCACTTGGGCGAGTTGTGTAAAATTGATTTGTTGCCCTGAGCAAACACGCGGTGTAGCTCCAACACCCGGAGCAGAAAAATTTGAAACAGGTGAAGGGTTTAACGTAATCACAAAATCTGAAGTTCCACAGGTATTATTCATGGTTATAGTTGCCGTTTGAACCCCTGAAGAATAGTTTGGAGTAAATGCTGGAATATCTCCTGATCCACTTGCAGGAATTCCAATACTTGGATTGCTGTTAGTCCACGTGTTGCCCTGTGGAAATATAAAAGGACCTACAGTATTTCCATTTCCACTACAACTAATGATGTCTGGGTATGTTGGTGGTGGAGGAATGATAATAATTCCTGTACTTGCAGGATACATACTGCACCCATCTGCAGTAAAAACGGTGTTTCCAGAAACAATCGTAATATTAATCGGAACACCAGTAGGCATCCCGTTAAAATCATATGAAACCCAATCGTTATAAATATTTGCTTGACCAGGGCATGAAGCAAAAATTGTAATCGGATTGGTACAGCCAGGTAAGTTTCCAACAGGTGTATCCATTACACTTCCTGAAGGTACCCCGGTATGTGTGGTTGTAACACCGTTTACAGTTACATCTAACGTCATGGTTGTTGAATTTGGATCTTCTGTACCATGCCAATGTTCAACCCAAATACGCAAATCTCCATTGCAACTGTAACAATAGCCAACTTGAACAGAGTGAGCGGTAGCATCTAGTGGAATAAATGTAAAAAGTCCGATTATCCCAATCAAAGGTAAAATAAGACATCTCATAATTTTAGTAATTTGTTATTAATTGTTGTTGTGTTACACAATCTTAGACGTCGGTAGGGTAAGTAGGTTGCTTAAATATAAGACTAAATTTTAATTATTTAAGAAATATTTTGTTGTTTTTTTAACAACACCTTGTAAAGGTTTAAACTATAACGATTTACCGATAAATGTTAAATTTTAATAGGGCAATGAAATTTTCTCTGGGTCTATAAAATCCATGGTTCGCTCATTGATTAAATAGCTTCTTGGTGAAGAGGAATCGGATACAATTTCCTTTTCTGTAATTCCCCATGGTTTCCAAAGTCCAGCTAGCACTTGTCCAAACATTTTATCTTCCCACGCTCCAAAAAGTGGCCTGTTTTCATTTGCTACAATGGGCATAGATTCAATGTGCAAATTTTGGTTGCTTATTTTCATGGAGTACTTAGGCTCATACTTTAGAAGGTAGTTTGAATACATAAACCTCCCAACCAACTCTTCAAATTGAATTGGGTGTAGCACAGTTTTACCTATTTTGTCGATAATTAATTGATGCTCTTTCAGGTTAATTCCATTGTCTTGTAAGCAAGCTACAATTCCAAACCCATTCATACCCAGCGAGAAAATTAGGTTGACAGTGTCGTCTCGGTAATTGAAAACATCTTTTGAATATTTTAACGGAACGATGGCAATACTCCATGGCTTATGTTCACTGAAAGTGATAGGAGAAACAAGGGATTGTAACATTAAATGAAAGTGTGCAAATCTATTTTTTAAATGTGGAGAAATGGAAAGTTCTCCATTTGCTTTTTGTTGTTTAAGTTGCTCTTGCTTTAAATCAAAATACAAGATACCATATACAATTTTCCCCATCCAGTGAAACAGATCGAGTTCATTTAGATTTTTTACTTCAGGTAATCCGGCTTCAAAAGCGATTTTTATTTTTTTATCTAAATTATCAAAAGCATCTTTTACTTTTAATGTGCATGGCAATTTTAAATCTGAATAAACAATTGGATTATACGCATCCATCATTTGAAATTTTTTATCCTTCAGTTCAAATTTTTCCAATACCCATTCTGGAAATACTAAAATAGTTGTACTGTTATCAGGTAATTCATCGCCAGTTAAGAAGCAAGTGTTTTCTTCAAAATAGAGTGTTTCAAACGGATTGAAAAAGTTTAATTCCATGATGCAAAAATAAGTATAGATTGGGTGATTTTAATTTTTTCTTTGTTAAGAAAAATTACCATAGAAAGGATTCTCGTATTTTTACGGAAAACAGTAAGTTGTGAAATCGATACACCCGAAGGAACTAAAACAGATGCTTGACACGAATGTGTCTATACAATTAGTTGATGTAAGAGAACCTTATGAAGCAGAAATATGCAGCATTGGCGGAATCTTAATTCCTATGAATGAAATACCGAATGAATACTTTCAAATCGACAAAAACAAAATGGTTGTGGTTTATTGCCGTTCTGGAATGCGAAGCACCAATGTGATTCAGTTTCTAGAAAACTACCATCAATACGAAAATGTATACAATTTAGAAGGTGGAATATTGGCTTGGATTTCTGATGTAGATTCGAGTTTGCAACCTTATTGAAATGAATAGAAAAACCATAAATACAGTAATTGTTCTTGGGATACTTTCGTTAATAAGTGTGGTGAGTATTCAGCTTTTTTGGGTTCATCAAACCAATATTGCTCAAAAAACTGCTGTTAAAATCCAAATGCATGAAGATAGTTTGCAAACCTTGCGTTTTTCTGAGCGCGTTCGTTCTGCTTTGCGAAATGTGTTGGAGCAAGTGACTAAACAAGAAGATGAAAGTGCCGATTTATATGGAAAGGTAAATCAAAAAAACACAAATTATTTCAAAGTTGATATTGTTGAAGAATTGCATCCATATTACTTGGAACAATTGCTAAAAAGAGAGTTTGACAAGCAAAATTTAAGGCAAGATTTTATTTATGGAATTTATGATTGCTTTACCGATTCGATTGTGTTTGGAAACTTAATAAAATACTCAGAAGATTCAGCATATTCTGTGAGTAATAACAACTCAGTTCACCTTTCAAAAGATTTGAAATGGAAAAATGATGGACATTATTTCACTGTACTTTTCCCTAACATAAAAAAGAAAGAAATAGTTCTAAGTCAAACAAACTTTCTTCCATGGATTTCTATTAGTGGTATTTTACTTTTTTTATTGCTTTTTTTCTTATTTACGTTGAATGTGATTTTAAAACAAAAAAGATTATCTGAAGTAAAAACAGACTTTATCAACAACATGACTCATGAGCTGAAAACACCTATTTCTACAATTGGTTTATCGTCTGACTTTTTGCTAAAAATGAAAGGTGACAATGAGGAAATGAACCGTGTGCGCAGGTATGCCGAGATTATTTTCAAAGAGAACAAGCGTTTGGAAAGTCAGGTTGAAAATGTATTGCACATTGCCAAAATGGAAAAGAATAAATTGGCTTTAACAAAGGAGTTTTGTTTAATGCATGATTTAATTCGTGATGCCAAGGATAGCTTTGACATGAATTTGGCAGAAAAAGGCGGAGCTGTTGAATTGATTTTTGATGCAGAAAATGATCATATTCCAATTGATGAAACGCATGTTACAAATGTGTTGTACAACTTGATGGATAATGCTGTAAAATATTGTAAAGAAAATCCTCTAATTCGAATTCACACACAAAGCGATAAGCATTATTTTTATCTTACCATTTCAGACAATGGTATTGGTATAAAAAAAGAGGATATTAAAATGATTTTCGATAAGTTTTTTCGTGTTTCAACAGGAAATATTCACGATGTAAAAGGTTATGGACTTGGGCTTTTTTACGTTAAGTTGATTGTTGAAGAGCACGGTGGACAAGTTCAAGTAACAAGCGAATATGGTAAAGGCACATCTTTCCGATTAACCTTTCCTTTGGTTTAAACTTTTTACCTTTGCGAAATGAATGAATTGATAGAACAAATTTTTTCTATTCAAGATGAGGAGTCTTTTAACGAATCTGCTTTGAAAGTATTTGCTTTTCAAAGAGAAAATGTGCCTCTTTACAATGAATTCATTACGCTAACTAAACGCAAAGAACCAACACATTATTCAGAAATACCACATCTGCCAATTTCTTTTTTTAAGACACACCAAGTGTTGGCATCTAAGTATCAAGCTCAAAAAGTATTTAAAAGTAGTGGAACAACAGGTGTGCAAAGAAGCAAGCATTGTGTAGTTGATTTAGGTCTTTATGAACGCTCTTTCCTATCTACATATCAACATTTTTTTGGAGCGTTGAATACTCAAATTATTTATGCACTTCTACCCAATTATGTTTCTCAAGGAGATTCTAGTTTGATTTATATGGTAGATAAATTGATTCAACAAACAGAAGATTCACTTTCAGGGTATTATTTGGAAAACCCCGCTGATTTATTGACTGCAATTCAGAAAGGAAGGGCTTCTGGAAAGAAGATGGTGCTGTTTGGAGTTTCATACGCTCTACTAGATTTAGCCAGCCTTAAACCTGATCTACAAGATGTGCTAATTATTGAAACCGGCGGCATGAAAGGTCGGAGAAAAGAAATGAACAAAGAAGAATTGCATGCTAAATTAATCGATGGTTTTGGTTGCAAATTCATTGCATCCGAGTACGGCATGTGTGAATTGCTCTCTCAAGCTTATAGTGATAAAAATGGATTGTTTGAATTGCCCAATTGGATGCGCTTTTCACTAAGAGAAATTCAAGACCCTTTTGAGCGTATTACCATTGAAAAAACAGGAGGAGTAAACATCATTGATTTGGCAAATTTGTATTCTTGTTCATTTATTGAAACTCAGGATTTAGGTAGAAATATAAACGGAAAACTACAATTAATGGGGCGCTATGACCATTCAGATATTCGGGGGTGTAACTTGCTGATGGGATAATTGTATTCAAAAAATCACTACTTTCGATACATAGACTTGATAATACAATGACTGATTTAAAACAACGTATATTAAATGAAACTACAGATCTTTTTGCGAAAGTGAAAGGATATCGCGAGCACATGCACCGCTTTCCAGAGTTGTCGTTTAAAGAATACAACACCAATGCCTATGTTTCTAAAATTTTAAGTGAAATTGGTATTCCACATCAAAATATAGTTGCTGAAACAGGGATAGTTGCACTGATTCACGGCTCAAAATTTTCAGGAAAAGAGCCTTGTGTTGCTTTGCGATCAGAATTAGATGCACTGCCCATTTTAGAGCAAAATCAAGTTGAATACAAATCAACGAATGAAGGTGTGATGCATGCATGTGGACATGATGTACATACAGCTATTTTATTAGGCGTTGCGGAAATATTGTGGAAGCACAAAGAACTTCTCAAAACTCCTGTAAAGTTGATTTTTCAACCGGGCGAAGAAAAAGCTCCGGGTGGTGCTTCTTTGATGATAAAAGCAGGGGTATTAGAAAATCCTATTGTTCAAGAAATGTATGCGTTGCATGTTTTTCCGGAAATGAAAGTTGGTAAACTGGGTTTCAAAGAAGGGTTGTACATGGCTTCTTGTGACGAAATTTACATTGCAATTCATGGTAAAGGTGGGAACGGAGCCACTCCACACCAAACCATTGACCCAATCATGATTGGTGCTCAACTTTTAACCGGATTGCAGCAGATAGTGAGTAGAAAATGCGACCCCAAAATACCATGTGTGCTTTCATTTGGTCATTTTGAAGCGCTTGGCTCAACGAATGTAATTTCAGACAAAGCAATAATCAAAGGGACTTTTCGTACAATGGATGAAACTTGGAGAAAAGAAGCTTTAAATTTGATAACTAAATTTGTTCATTCTACATGTGAACAATTTGGAGCTACTGCAGATTTGGAAATAGTGAAGGGATACCCATTTTTGGAAAATGACCCAAAAACAACACAAAAATTGAAGCACAAAGCAGAAAACTTCTTTGGAACGGAGCAAATAGAGGAACTACCCATTCGTCTTACATCTGAAGATTTCTCATTTTACGCACAACATATTCCGGTATGCTTTTTCCGTTTAGGAGTTAGAAATGAAGAAAAAGGAATCGTTTATGGGGTGCACCACCCAAAGTTTGATATAGATAACCAAGCATTGCTGATTGGTATGCAGGCCATGTCTTTAGCAGTTTTAGAAGAATGAGAATTACATTTTTTATTTTGGTTTTGTACCTTTTCTCTTGTTCTTCTAAAAAAGTAGAACAAACAGAAATTTATTCAATTCGAGAGATAGGTAAACTCTCAACATCTGAATACACATTGAGTAAAGTTTTAAAGTGGGATGATTTGGGCGAGTGGTATCAATTTGGTGACCGAAAAATCTTAATCAGTTGCAAAGCAGTTGTAAAAGCAGGAATAGATTTGTCGCAAATAAAAGACAAAGACATTTTGGTTGAAGGAGAAAAACGTATTCAAATCAATCTTCCACCTCCACAGATTATTTCTTTTCACATGAACCCAAACCAAGTGAAAACAGAAATGGTTGAAGTGAATGGTTTTAGAACAAAATTTTCTCAATTAGACAAGTCGTTGGTGTTGAAAAAAGGAGAACAATCGATCCGTAAGGATATTGAAAAATTAAACATTTTAAATCAAGCAGAGCAAAACGCTAAAACATTTCTGGTTGATTTTTATAAGAATTTAGGATTTGAAGAAGTAATAGTACATGAAGCGCCAAAAAATAAGAGAAATACTAACATTGATCGTTAGGTTGATAGCTTTGACAGGAATCATCTTTTTGGTGTATTTCTTGTTTTTTCGCAAGTCAAATTCCAACGAAATTGTTCTAGAAGACACTCCATTAAAGGTGGAACAAATCAAGAGCATACTTGAGTTGAATGCAATCAATTTTCAAGATGAGGTGGTAGTGGATTCAGTGGAATATTATCAAAACATGGGTGAAGCTTTTTCCGGAACCATCGAAAAGTTATTTGATATAAATCAACTGAAAAACAGCTTAAAGAGTGATGGAATCAAACGTAGGTTAACCTTGATAGTTCGAGGCAACCTCATGTATGGTGTAGATTTAAAAAAGAAAGATTTTCAGTTTAAAACGTATGACGATTCTACCATTCTCATATTGCCAGAACCCGAGTTGTTATCCATTGAAACCAATCCTGCAAACACAGAAGTTTACATAGAAAACGGATATTGGAAAGATTCGGAACGAATTATTTTAATGAATCTAGCCCGAAAAAAAATGATTCAAACTGCAGATGAGTTACATTTGAAAGAAAAGGTGAAAAAACCAATTGAGAAATTATTGCATGTGCTTAATGCCTCAAATAAAAAATTAATTATTCAATACCGATCATTATGAAACTATCATTAATTGTTGCCATGGATAAAAATTTTGGCATTGGTAAAGACAACGATTTGTTATGGAAATTGCCGGCTGATATGAAATTCTTTAAAGAAACTTCAACAGGTCATGTAGTAATAACCGGACGTAAAAATTATGAATCTATTCCTGAGAAATTTAGACCCTTGCCAAATCGTGAAAATGCCGTTTTAACTCACCAAATCGGCTATCAAGCACCAGGAGCTCATGTCTTTTTTTCACTTACTGAATGTTTAGAGTTCTATAAAAATGAAACCGAAAGAACTGTTTTCATCATTGGTGGGGGACAAATTTATGCAGAAGTTATGCAGCGAAACATTCTTCAAGAAATGTATATCACACAAGTAGATGGAGTGTTTGACGCAGATACTTTTTTTCCTAAATTTTCTGAATCTGAGTGGAATAGTGAAACTGTACTGAAACAGGGTATTGATGAAAAACACGCTTTTGCTTTTGAAATAAAAAAATATACACGCAAATAAGTCTAAAACATACAGATATTGTTGAAATGTTTTGAAAGTTTCATTTTCATTACTTCAATGACCTTACTAACTTTGCCTCCTTATGATTTTATGTATAGCTGAAAAACCTTCTGTGGCAAAAGATATTGCCGAAGTAATTGGTGCAAAACAACGCAACAACGGCTTTTATGAAGGAAATGGCTATTGGGTAACCTGGACTTTTGGCCATCTGTGTACATTGAATGAACCCCATGATTACAAAGAAAATTGGAAATACTGGAAATTGGAAGATTTACCCATTGTCCCTGAAAAATTCGGCATTAAACTAATTGATAACGATGGAGTAAAAAGACAATTTGAGGTCATACAAAAATTAGTTGCTTCTTGCTCTGAAGTTATAAATTGCGGGGATGCCGGGCAGGAAGGTGAATTGATACAAAGATGGGTATTGGCCAAGGCAAAATGCACGGCTCCAATGAAGCGTTTATGGATTTCATCGCTAACAGAGGAGGCCATACGTGAAGGATTTTCTAAATTGAAACCTGCAGAGGATTATCAAAAAATTTATGCAGCTGGAAGTTCAAGAGCAATCGGAGATTGGTTGTTGGGAATGAACGCCACTCGTCTGTTTACAAAGAAATTCGGGCAAGGCAAAGC
This sequence comes from Fluviicola sp., assembly GCA_039810825.1. GTDB lineage: Bacteria > Bacteroidota > Bacteroidia > Flavobacteriales_D > Crocinitomicaceae > Fluviicola. Next base: position 27,578 of record JBDHXR010000004.1, on the reverse strand, counting down.
TACACTTTCCATTGGACGCGTACAAACCCCAACGCTGGCTTTAATTGTAAACAGGCAAATTGAAATCGATGCGTTTAAATCAGAAGAGTATTGGGAGTTAAAAACCGTTTACAAAAAAACAGAGTTTTCAGCTCAAATAGATCGATTGAAGACCGAAGAACGTGCAATAAAAGGATTGGAATACCTTAAACTACACCCTTTTGAAATCGTTTCCTTTGAACAAAAAGAAGGGAAAGAAGGGAATCCTCGTTTATTTGATTTAACTTCTTTGCAAGTTGAAGCGAATAAAAAACTTTCATTATCTGCTGAAGATACATTGAAAAACATTCAAAGTTTATACGAGAAAAAATTGGTGACTTATCCGCGCGTAGATACAACTTACTTAAGCGAAGATTTGCATCCCAAAATGGATGGTATTATGCGAAATTTGACGCACTACTCCCGTTTTACTACTCAACTTTTACAGCAACCAATCCCTAAGCTGAAATCTGTTTTCGATGATAAAAAAGTAACCGATCACCATGCAATTATTCCGACTGGTGTTCAGCCTTCAGGTATTTCGCAAGTGGAGCAACAGATATATGATATGGTTGTGAAACGTTTTTTAGCGGCTTTTTACCCAGAATGTAAAGTATCTAACACCACAGTTATTGCGAAAGTAGGGCAGATAGAGTTTAAAGCAACAGGGAAACAAATTATTGAACCCGGATGGCGTGTTGTATGGGAAGAAAGTAAAGATTCGACCGCTGAAAATAAACAACCTTCTGAAAATGAAAATCAGGTGATGCCTGTATTTGAAGAAGGCGAAAGTGGACTACATGAGCCGTTTATTCATCAAGGAAAAACTACTCCACCAAAATATTATACCGAGGCTACCTTGTTAAGGGCAATGGAAACTGCCGGTAAATCTGTTGAAGACGAGGAGTTGAGAGAAGCGATGAAAGAAAACGGAATAGGAAGACCTTCAACCAGAGCAAACATTATTGAAACCTTATTTCGCAGAAAATACATTGAAAAAAAACGGAAAAACTTAGTTGCCACTTCCACAGGGATTGGATTGATTAGCTTGATTCAAAATGAACTGTTGAAAAGCGCAGAACTTACAGGGCAATGGGAAAGAAAATTGCGCCTTATTGAAAAAGGTGAATACGAACCAGATACATTTAAGAGCGAGTTAACTCAGATGGTTCGCCAACTTACCGATGAAGTTATTTTTTCTCAAAACCATGTGCGTATTTCGCTACATGAATCACCAGTGAAACAGCAAGTTGAAAAAGTAAAAGCTGAAAAAATGAGTTGGAGTGAGCTAACATGTCCTAAATGTAAAGACGCAAAATTACTGCAAGGAAGAACAGGTGTTGGTTGTAGTCAATTCAAAACGTGTGGATTTATGGTTCCATTCATAATTTCAGGAAAGAAATTATCGGAAAAACAATTAATCGATTTAATCACAAAAAATAAAACAGGAAAAATAAAAAATGTACTAGTTCCGGGTTCGTCTGAAGCAAAAGATGTGATTTTTGTGTTGGATGATCAGTTTAATGTTGGGATAGAATAGTGGAGTTTTTTTCAACGTCTTTTTTAGTTTGTTCCTAAATTCGCAATATTAGTTACAAGCCTTTAAAAATGAAGCTTCAGAGTTTTTTTTGCTTCAATTTTTTTCCTTTTTTCACTTTATTTTTTCTTAAATCTCTCTGAAGCAAAGTACATTGTTTTTGTGTTGGATGAGGCGTGTAATGTAGGAATAGAGTAAGAGATTTTTTTTTAACGTTTTTTTTAGTTTGTTCCTATGTTCGCGATATTAGTTACAAGCCTTTAAAAATGAAGCTTTTCAGAGTTTTTTTACTTGTATTTTGCTCTTTTTCTCTCTCCATTTTTTCTAAAACCCAATTCTGAAAACTATATTTCCTTATTTTCGCTTCATGCAAATAAAAATGCTCTGTATTGGTAAAACTGGAAAGAAATTTTTGGAAGAAGGTGAACAAGAGTACCTCAAACGGTTACGTCATTATTTGAATTTTGAAATGCTGGTTTTTCCAGACGTAAAACAAACTAAAAATCTTACCGAACATTTGATTAAAGAGAAAGAAGGAGAGTTGTTATTGAATCAGTTTTCCAGTTCAGATTTGGTTTTCTTACTTGATGAAAGAGGTAAAACATTTTCATCTTTAAAATTTGCCGACTTTTTTCAGGATATTTTTAATAAAGGAGTAAAAACTGTTTATTTTGTTATTGGCGGACCGTATGGCTTTAGTGATGCAGTTTACAAAAGAGCTAATGGAATGATTTCTTTGTCCACCATGACCTTTTCTCACCAAATGATTCGTTTATTTTTTATTGAACAAGTGTATAGAGCAATGACAATCATGAAAAACGAGCCTTATCATCATGCATAGCTATGTTTGAGTTTTTAGGAATTGTAGACATATTATCATTTTTAGGGTGGCTTACACTGTTTTCTATTATTGCATATTTGGTGTATGTATATCACAAACACAAGCCAGAATACAAATACTATCTAACTCATTTTTATTTTAAAATAATATTGGCTTTTTGCTTTGGATTGGTTTATATGTTCTATTATGAAAAGCATGGAGATACAGTTTTCTATTGGCAGGGAGCAAAAGCATTAAACCAATTGTTTTTTTATGACCCTATTGCTTACTTAAATGAGCTGTTTTCGAGTGGTGGAAATGTAATACCCACGTATTATGAGCAAGCAGGATTAACTCCGCCTTCTTGGATTTACTCTGAAGAAAACTCTTGGTTTGTTTGTAAATTGGCTAATTTTTTGTCCTTCTTTTCATTCGGAAGTTACATGACCTTGAACTTGTTTTTCTCTGTTATAGTTGCTTGGGTTTCGTGGAGATTTTTCAGGTTTTCAAGAAAGATTTTGAATTCAGATTCATTTCTTGTTGTAATTGCATGTTTGTTTATACCTACAACTGCATTTTGGTGCACGGGTGTTTCTAAAGATGCAATAATCTTGTGTTCAGTATATGGAACAGTGATGAGCTTTTTTACCCTACTCTCAAAAGAAAAGAAATCCTTTTTAATACATGTTTTTGTTCTCCTCATTTGCATGTACCTGTTGTTTCAGGTTAGGCCATTCATGCTGTTGATCTCATATTTTCCACTGCTTATTATTCTTACATTTAGAATAAACAAAGACAAACCAGCAATGGTGCGTTTTCTTTCAAGGTTGATTGGAATTAGTGTTACCTTAGCTATAACAATTCTTTACTTGACTACAAGCAATTCTATGCTTGAGTTCTCAGCTGATAAAATCTTGAATTCTGCATCTGTAATTCAAAACGATTTAACGCATAACGCTGGATACACCGGTGCACGCTACGATTTAGGAATAACTAATTTTTCAGCGTTAGAATTAATAGAAGCTATACCCGGAGCAATCATTGCTTCATTATACAGACCCTTTCTGTGGGAGGTTTCAAATCCAATGATGATTTTAAATGGAATTGAAAACTCACTATTAATCATTCTAACTATCCAATTGTTTTGGAGATTTAAGTTTAAAAAGAAAATGTATAGGGGCATTAATTCTGATTTTTACATTTATGCGTTTATTTTTTCGTTGATACTAGCATACATTGTTGGAGTTACATCTGTACTATTTGGAGTTTTAGTGCGCTTTAAAGCTCCAATTATTCCGTTCTTTTTGCTTGTGTTATTGTCTCAAACTGAGTCGAAAAAAATAGAAACAACTACATTGGAAAAAGATTTTTTTAAAGTGTAAATCTTGAGATAAAATAGCTTGTAATGATCAATTTATTAAAACAATTAGCCGGAGAAAGCTTAATATATGGAGTAAGTAATATTATTACTCGATTTATTAGTGTTTTCTTAATGCCATTGTACACAAGAGCTTTTTCACCTGAAGATTATGGGGTGATTAGTATCATTAATTCGTTTTTATTTTTTGTAAGCATGCTTGTACTTTTTTCGCTCGACAATGCTTCTTTACGATGGTACTATGATACTGAAGAAATCACTGAAAGGAAAAAAACGATATCTAGTTGGTTTTGGTTTCAAACAATTTTTACCTTTTTAATTAGCGCATTGATAATAGTGTTTGTTAAAACAATAAGTAACAAACTTTTGCATACTGAAGACACATCAATAATTACTTATGCAATCTTTGGACTATCAACCGGAGTTTTACCAATTGTTGTTCAAAATTGGTTGAGGATACAACGAAAAGCACTATTAACAGTTTTTTTCAGTCTGTCTTATGCCATAGTTACAATTGTTTTGACAGTCTTGTTTGTATTGTATCAAAAAACGGGTGTTATAGGTATATTTTACGCTATTTGTGTTAGCAACATTGTTATGAGTTTTGTAGGGGTACTAATAATTTATAAGTGGATTTCATTGAAGTATTTTTCATACAATCGTTTGGTGGAAATGTTAAAATATGCAGCACCATATTTACCGGTATCTATCTCATTTTGGTTAATAAATAGCTCTGCTGCTTTTGTTTTAGAATATTATCATCCAATGGCAGAAGTAGGTTTATTTCAGCTAGGAATAACAATTTCTTCTGCAGTAGCACTTTTTACAAGCTCTTTTCAAATGGCCTGGAATCCTTTTGCTTTCTCAATCATGAAACAACCAAATGCTAAATCAGTTTATAGCACAGTTCTTACAGTTTATACGATTTTGACAAGTATAACAGTATTACTAGTTTCTTTATTTGCAAAGGAGATTTTAGTCATTTTTACTACTCCAGATTATTATGAAGCAAAAGTTGTTGCAGGATTATTAGCTTTTAATTCAGCAATTTACAGCTTTGTATTTTTTGTTGGTATTGGCAATAATATCATTAAAAACAATAAGCCGTTTGCTGTTTCAGCAATAATTGGGGCTTTAATTACAGTAATATGCATGTTTTTGTTTATCCCGACTTACGGGAAAATTGGTGCTGCTTATTCAATGATTCTTGGAAATATTTTTATTCCAATATATGTGTACATTTCTGCTCAGAAAAAATATTATATTCCTTTTAATATTTTGTTTGTTGTGTTAATATATTCATTGTCTTTTGTAACTTTTTTGTTTTCATTAATAGTTGATTCAAATCTTGAAGGCTTCCAGTTTTCGTTTAAAATGTTGTTGGGGTTAATGTTTATTTTATTTAGTTTTATTGGTTTATTTCTTTTTGATAGGAAGTCGTATAATTCATCTATTTTTTTGTTCAAGAAATATTTCATAAAAAAATGAGTCAATAAATATATTCAGACACGAATTAGGTTAACTTTGACTTCTGTTTTTTGAGCACTATTTCTGTTCAGAAAACATTACGATTACTTGGCAACAGCTCATATGAAAACAAATTTTTTTAATTTCTTAAGATTGTTTTTTCAAATCCCTTTTGCAGAAAAGTGGCTTGTTAAACATGTGAAAAGCAAATCATCAAACTCTTTTTATGGGAAGTTGGTTCCGAATAATTATCAATATCCAAAAGGAAGTATTCGAGAATTTGAGTTTAATGGTGTGAATCTGAAGTTGGATATACACGATTATGTTAGTCACTATCTATATTTCCAATTCAAAGATTACGGAATGGAGCAACTTATGAACTTAGTTGAAAAAGATTATTTTGTTTTAGATATAGGCACAAATTATGGTTCAACAATACTTCAATTTGCAAGAAAAGTTGGTAAAAATGGAACGTGCTTTGGTTTTGAACCAGATCCCATTAATTTCAAAATTTGTACTGAGAACCTAAATTTGAATTCGGATTTAAAAATCTCCGTTGAGAATATTGGTCTTGGCGATAAAAAAGGCACATTTAATCTTGTTGTAGATACAGAATCAAATAGAGGAGGTAACCGAATTAGTACAAATACTTCCGGAAAAGAATCGCATACAGTAAATGTTGAAGTTTTAGACCAATGGATTTCTAATAAAAGTATCGAAAGACTTGACTTAATAAAAATTGATGTTGAAGGATTTGAACTTAATGTTTTGAAAGGAGGCATAGAAACCTTGAAAAAATTTAAACCGGTTCTTTTCATCGAATTAGATGATGAAAATTTAAAGTTGCAAAACCATTCTGCTAAAGAACTCATTGAGTTTTTAGAAAATTTAGGATATTCAGTGCTGAATGCTGTGTCTAATAAACAGATATTATCGACTGATGATTTTACTTTCTGTCATTTTGATGTTGTAGCCAAGATATAAACGCGACCATTGAAAATTTGTTATATCATATCCGATATTGATAAAGCGGTGTTTTTTGAAAACACTGCATTGGCTTTGAGAAATAATGGAATTGAATGTTCATTTGTTTTGATTAATTGCACGAATAAAGCGTTGCACTTGTTTTTGTTGCAGCATGGGTTTTTGGTAACGACTATAGAAGCCAATAGCTTACTTAAAACACGTAAACAGATTTATAAATGTAAAAGAATCTTAAAGGAATTAAAAGTTACGCATGTACATTGTCATTTAGCTCAAGCAAATTGGATTGGCTTGTGGGCATCAAAAATAGCTGGAGTAAAAAACAGGATCTATACTCGACATTCGGGTAAACCTTTACATTTAAATTGGAAAGAAAAAATAATTGATAAGGTTCAAAATTATTTAGCCACACAAATTGTAGCGATTTCACAAAATATAGACGAATTACTTGAAGAGCAGAAAGTACCAAAACATAAGCGCATAATTATTCATCATGGATTTGATATCCAAAGATTCTCAACAAATGACCAAAATGAGGTGAATCGAATTCGTTCTCAATATAATCCTAGTCAAAAGTATCCAGTTATTGGAGTAATTGCTCGAAGATTCGAATTAAAAGGCATACAATATACTATTCAAGCGTTTAGGAATTTGCTGAATGATTATCCTGATGCTTTACTATGTTTATTTGGAGACCCAAATTCTGGAGATTATAACCAAGAGTTGAATCAGATATTGACTAATTTACCATCAGACAATGTGTCTTCTATTTCTTTTGAATATAACGTGTTTGATCTATATAGCTTGTTTGATGTTTATGTACACGTTCCTATAAACCAAACATGCGAAGCTTTTGGTCAAACTTACGTTGAAGCACTTGCTTCTAAAGTGCCCAGTGTTTTCACGTTAAGTGGTGTTGCTCGTGAATTCATTGTTGATAGAGAAAATGCCTTGGTTGTTCCCTTTAAAGATGAAAAAGCTATACTGCATTCAATTAAAATGTTATTGGAAGATAAAGAACTTGCTGATAATATTTCAACCAAAGGATACTCTGCCGTAATTGATTTGTTTTCCTTCTCAAATTACATTAAAAAACTAACAATCCTATATAAATAAAAAAAACAGCCATAATAGCTGTTTTCTGTTTTTGAGTTTGAAATACTATTTTTTAGAGCTGCTTTCTGCCCATACTCCACCTGCCAATTTACAAGTCTTCTCTGTCATTTTTGCAGCTGGGCGGTTTAACTTTGTGTAATCAGCAACTGTTCCATTTGAAGCATAAGTGCATGTGTAATTTTTCTTGCAAGAAACCAAAACTGTTGCACTAACCAATGCAACAAATAAAATTATTTTTTTCATACTGAATTAACTATCTTTTTCGAATTACAAACCTAAGTTTTTTTTTGAAAAAAGCAATAAAAAACACAAAAAATGAATTTTCTAGTGAATTTCGTTGATTTAACGGAAGGTGAAGTACGCAAAAAGCAGAGCTCTTTTTTTATTAGGAGCAATAAAAGTCAAGTTAGTTATACGTACTTTCGTAAAAAATATTTTTATGTTTCTAAGTATTGTTGTGCCTACATATAACCGCGCTAACTTAATTGAAAATACCTTGAAAAGTATTCTTAATCAGGAATGTGAAGACTTTGAGGTGATAGTTATTGATGATGGCAGCACAGACAATACCGAAGAGGTAATTCGACCTTATTTATCAGAAAAAGTACATTATCATAAAATTGAAAACAGTGAACGCGGAGCTGCAAGAAATAGAGGGACTGAGTTAGCAAATGGTGAATATGTAAATTGGTTTGATAGCGATGATGAAATGCTACCCAATCACGTTGCTGCGCTTAAAGAATTGGTTGATCAGAACAACAAGCCTGAGGTTGTAGCAACTTCTTTCATGATAAAATCAGAAAACAATATCTTGAAAGCAACAAAGAATAAATTTTCAAAGCTACAGAAGAAAAGAAAGAATTTTTTGATTGAAGGAAATTACTTCTCCTGTAATTCTGTATCCGTTCGAAAAGATGTTGCTTTACTAAACCCTTTTGTTGAAGATAGAAAATTGAGTGTAAGCGAAGATTATGAGTTGTGGCTTCGCCTTTCTGCGCAATTTCCTTTCCATACTTCTTCAGTAATAACCTCTTATTTGATACAACATGGCCAACGAAGCGTCAACACAATGCTAAATGCTCAAAAATTAGAAACTCGTTTTACAACTTTTATTCAGCTTGTTAGCGATAATAAACAGATAAAGGAATATTTCGGAAAAGAGTTTAATTACCTCATTATGAAAAATTACCTTTTGCTTGCTTTAGAATTGGCGAATTGTGGGCATAAAAAAAAATCTGTGAAGTACTTAAAACAGGCTTGGAAATATAGCAAATCTTTGGTTGTGAAAAAGTGGTTTTATGCGACTTTAAAACACTTGATGATTAAATAGCACACAACCTAATTAACAGGACTGTCGTAAATTTTATCTTTTTTTCACATTTGAATTCTGGCAGAATTGTATTTTTGTGAGCTAAATTGTACCCATTGAAAAAACTACTCTTTTTATTTCTGTTTGTATTTCCGTTTTTCTCGTTTGGTCAACAAATGACAATCAAAGCTCATTTAGTTGATACCAATTCAGAAACTGTAATTCGTGATGCAGTTGGTATTGTAAAGCGTGTTCGCGATTCTGTACTCCTTGATTTTAAACGTTCTGACAAGTATGGGAACATGAATTTTGTGCTGCCATTAGATACTGTGCAGCTGACAATTATTCACCCGGATTACGGAACTTTCAATTCTTTTTTCTTTGGTTCTAAAGAGAATAATGAGTTTACAATGGATAATTTAGCAATGCCCGATAAAGCATTGGCACTGGATGAGGTAATGATTTTTGCGAACCGTACTCCTATTTTCTACCGTGGAGACACCTTGGTTTATGTTGCAGACTCTTTTAAAGTAAAAGAAAATGCAGTTGTAGAAGATTTGATTCGCAAACTTCCGGGTATGACAGTGGATGCCCAAGGAAAAATAAAAAATCAAGGGAAAGATATTGATAAGGTTTTGGTGGATGGAGATGAGTTTTTTGGTGCTGATGCTACAATCGCTACAAAAAATTTAGCTGCAAAAGGTGTTCAAACTGTTGAAGTGTACGAAAAAGATGCAGAAGACGGGTCTGATAACAAACAGCAAATTCTTGATTTAAGATTAAAAGAAGAAGCCAAAAAAGGATACTTTGGGAAAGTAAGTTTAGCTGGTGGACTCGATAAATTTACACCCACCAACCATGGGTTTTATGAAGGCGAATTGTTGCTTAATAAGTTCAGTAGTAAGCAAAAAATTTCTGTGTACGCTTTTGGATCAAACACACCGAAAACCAACTTAAGTTTTGGTGATATGATGAAGTTTGGACTATCGAGCGGTAGAGATTGGATGGCTGAAAATGACGATATTCAAAGTTTTCAAAGCTCCGGACCATCTGAAAATGAAGGGGTTCCATCTGCTTTCCGCACTGGATTGTTCCTGGATCAAAAATTTGGAAAAAAATCAAATACCAGAATGGTGTTTAATTATTCATTTTCAAACTACAATGTGTTGTCAAAAGAAAACAACCGTTCTCAATACTTACTTTCAGACACTTCTTATACAACAGACTTGAACGATGTTTCTAAGCAGTCATACAATCAACATTTGGCAAGTGTTAAGTTTATCCAGAACATAGATTCGCTTTCAAGAATTGAAATTGAACCTCGCTTTACCTTATACACGCAGTCAAGTCACCAAAATTCAATAACTAATTTTATGTCTCAGCGTGATACACTTACGCGTTCAACTACTACATTGAATGACAATAAATCGATTCAAGCAAATTTGGATGCGACAGTTCGTTATTTTAAAGACTTTAAAAAGAAGAACAGAAAACTATTAGCTCGATATAATTTTATTGGAAACAATGTGAATACGAATGGAAATTTATATACGGCTGATACCAATGCGTTGTTGCATTCTCAAAACTTTTTATTCGATCAAAAAAAGGAAAGTAGAAGCAATTCAACTTCACATACTGCTTATGTAGATTACTTTGAACCTTTAGGAAAACGCATTAAGTTGGAGTTTGAATATGAATTCTATCAAAACAACAGCACACAAAGAAAAACTACGTTGAATCCTTATAGCGGAGAATACATTGATATCGACAGTATGTATTCCAATCAATTTAAAACAGATAGAATGCAAAATAGAGGAGGAGCATTCTTTATCTATGAGAATATCAAACTGCGAATTTCTGCCGGAACTCGTTTACGCCACATCAACATCAACAATAGAAATGTGTTCAACGATAGTTTAATCAATCAAACACTTACAAACGTGCTCCCACGCGTTGTTTTTAGATATAAATTCAACCCAACTACACGTGTGATGGTGCAATACAACACAAACTCATCGTTGCCTTCGATGAGTCAGTTGCAACCTGTGTTGGATAATTCAAATCCCAACTTCATCCAAATCGGTAATTCCGGACTGAAGCCTACTTATTCACACACTTTGAATGGTAGTTTCAATACATGGAAAGGCTTAAGTGGATTCTTTATGTATTCTGGACTAAATTACACCTATACTCAAAATGCATTTAGCACAAACACAATGTACAACCCAATGGGTGGAACAATTTCTCAAGCAATCAATGTGAAGCGTTCTGATTTCTTGTTTTATTGGGCCGGAGTAAATATTCCAATAAAAGGAGTGAAAGATTTGTCTGTCAGATTGGATGCAAATGGTAGTTATTCCTCTTCTGAAAATCAAATTAATTTCCTACAGAATAAAACAAAAAATACAGGTATTGGCTCTAATTTGTCACTGAATTACAACGGTGATTCATTGCGTGTAGAAGTTGGAGGAGGGTTTGACTACAATGCACCGTTCAATACGCTTTCAAAACAATCAAATCAACCTTATACCACATACAACATTACTGCAGATATTGATTGGACTTTGCCTTATCGTTGGTTCTTTAAAACGGATGCTACTTATTATATCAACACGGGTAGAACTGCAGGGTACAACATAAAGAACTTTGTTTGGAACATGTCTGTTCAACGCTCATTCTTGAAAACAGGAAATTTGCTTCTTGGTATTGAGGCTTACGATATTTTGAACCAAAACGTTAGCAATAGCAGAACAATGAATACGAATGTGATTGTTGATAGTCGAATTAGTATAATAAAACGCTATTTCATGATGAAATTAACGTGGAGATTTAACAACAATAAAACGAAAGAAGAAGACTATGGAGGCTGGCATTAAGAGTATTGTAGTAATTGCATTTGTTTTACTTTCGTGTTTTTCAAATGCACAATTAATTCATGAAGGTAAAATAACTTATACAAGACGAACAAACTTGTTTAAAGTGATTGATGATGAACGCATGCAAAAATGGATTGGGGAAAAAAATAAGATTAAGATTGAACAGTTTTCATTGTACTTTAATGATACCGTTTCTCTGTATTCTTTTATTCAACCAGATCAACCGGATCCTCAAGCATTTTTCACCATTAAAAATACGGTGTACAATGTTTTTCCTTTGAATCAACGCAATGTGTATATGGATATGATGGGTTCTCAAATGACTGTTGTTGATACACTTGTGAAACATACTTGGAAAATTACAGACAAAACTAGAAGCATTGCAGGTTATGAATGTACACGTGTTATTTGGCAAAAGGATGACTCAACTCGTATTTATGCATGGTACACAACGGATATTGTCCCAACTGTTGGTCCAGAAAATATTCAAGGTTTGCCTGGTGCAATTTTAGGCTTGGCTACTGAAGATGGCAGTGTTGTTTATTTTGCAGAAAAAGTAGAAGCAATTACTCCAACTCCTGAACAAATTGCTCAGCCCAAGAAGAAAGGGAAAACATATACTGAAGCTCAGTTGAGAGAAGAACTTGCTAAAAAGTTGGAAGGTCAACCGTACGGAAAACGTGTGATCGATGGTTTGTTTGCTTTTTAACGAATTAATCCTCTATTACGGTAAGTTTTGCAAATTTTAGCAACAATACTTTAGTTCCTGAATTTGGAAAAAAGATAGTCGCTTTTCTATCTACCCCGGATCCATCTAATTTCACAACTTTCCCTTTACCAAAGCGGTCATGAATAACGTTGTATCCCACCTTTAAATCGATTGTTGCATCACCAGCACCCGATTTAGTTTGCAAGTCTGTTATACTGTGTAAACTTCGAGAAGAAACACCAGCGCCTTTGTTTAGCCCGCCTTCAAATTTACTTTCGAATCCTGCATTTCTACCACTCAATGATCGGCCTGCTCCAGTAGCTTGATTTTTGGATTGCTCCATACGAAGATATTCAGGACTAATTTCGTCAATAAACCTACTTGGTTCGCAACTGATTAAATTGCCCCACTGAAATCGTGATGCAGCGTATGAAATAGTACAACTTTTTTCAGCTCGTGTAAGCGCAACATAAAATAACCTGCGTTCTTCTTCCAATTCTTCTCTTGAATTTATTGATAGCTGGGATGGGAAAAGATTTTCTTCCAAGCCTACTAAAAACACATGTTTAAATTCCAACCCTTTACTAGAGTGTATGGTCATTAAACTTATTTTATTCACGTCTTCTTCCTTTTCTGTATCTGCATCAGTCAATAGTGCAACATCAATCATAAATTCATTTAAGGTAGCCACTTCATCCTCTCCTTTCTGAACTGTAAAATCTTTTATCGCCGCCAATAATTCTTCAATATTTTGATAGCGCTCAACCTCTTCCGGACCTTTGTCTTTTTCCGAGTACAACTCTTTTAGAATTCCAGAACTTTTTGCAATAGTTTGTGCCAATTGATAGGCGTTTTGCTTTTCTAGTTCGGCATGAAAACTCTGAATCATAGTAACAAATTCAGTTAACTTTTGCTTGGTTCCATTGTTTATATCTACGGGATATAAATCAAAATTGGAAATGATTTCCCACAATGTTTTGTTGTGTTGGTTGCTAGCAATGATAATGTTTTCCCATGATGTTTTTCCAATTCCACGCTTTGGATAGTTATAGACTCGTTTAAGAGCTTCCTCGTCGTTGTGGTTTGCGGTCAATCGAAAATATGCCAATAAATCTTTTATCTCCTTTCGTTGGTAGAAGGAAATTCCGCCATAAATCTTATACGGCATGTTTAGTTTCCTCAAAGCCTCCTCAAATGCACGAGATTGTCTGTTTGTTCTATACAACACTGCAAAATCCGTCCAATTAGATGATTCACTGTGTTTGATGTCAAAAATTTTATCGGCAATCGTTTTTCCTTCATGGTTGTCTGTCATTGTTCGCACCACCACAATTTGATTTCCCTTGTCATTTTCTGTCCAAACACTCTTTTTGATTTGGTCTTTATTTTTTGAAATAACACTGTTTGCAGCATCTACAATAGTTTGTGTACTTCTATAATTTTGTTCCAGCTTAAACAACTTAAAGTCTGGGTAATCTTTTCTAAAGTTGAAAATATTTTGAATGTTTGCTCCTCTAAATGAATATATGCTTTGAGCATCATCACCAACTACACAGACGTTTTCGTAGATTGCTCCTAGTTTTTTAATAATGATATATTGTGAATAGTTGGTATCTTGATACTCATCAACTAAAATGTATTTGAATTTATGTTGATAATACTCCAAAACATTTGGAAAATCCCGAAACAAAATATTGGTCTGAAACAAAAGGTCGTCAAAATCCATCGCTCCTGCCTTGAAACAGCGAACAGAATATGCTTTGTATATCCGAGCAATATCTGGACGTTGACTCATTTTGTCTTCGTCAACAATATCAGGGTTTAGCGCATAATCATCAGCAGAGATTAAATTATTTTTAGCAGCAGAAATACGTCCATAGATCATACTTGGTTTATATATCTTGTCGTCTAAGTTGAGTTCCTTTATGATGTCTTTAAGCAAACTTTTTGTATCCTGTGTATCATAGATGGTAAAGTTTTGAGGATAACCTAAATAATGCGCATTTGCACGAAGTATTCTAGCAAAAACTGAGTGAAAAGTTCCCATCGAAATATTTTTCGCTTCACTTTCTCCAACTACAGATGAAATCCTCGCTTTCATTTCCTTCGCTGCTTTATTTGTGAAAGTAAGAGCAAGTATAGAAAAAGGGTCTATTCCTTGTTGAATCATATATGCAATTCGCATGGTTAGAACCCTGGTTTTACCCGATCCGGCACCCGCAATTACCATGGTGGGCCCTTCAAAATTTTCTACAGCAACACGTTGACTTTCATTTAATCCATCCAAAAAATCCATAAAACAAAGGTAGTAATTTGCTAGGTATTTAACATACTTCTACAATAGCGTATTCAGGATTTTTATAAACAAATACTTTTATCATACGTATTTCATATCTTTGTAAAAAGTAGTTAATCTATCCTCATGAAAGTTATAGGAATATTATTTTTTTTATTCTTGAGCACTTTGTGCTACGCTCAATCAAACTGGATAAAAGGAGATGCTGTTTGGCATTATACATGGTTTAATGTTGCTTCAGGTGGTTGGATAAAACTTTACACTGCTGGCGATACACTGATTCAATCTAAACCCTGCGTTAAATTAAAATCAATAAAACACGAATTCATTACTACAGGCCCTGAAGGTGGGCAAGCGGAGTTTGAAAACCCGTATCTCGATGGGATTATCTATTACGAGAATGACACAGTATTTTATTGGGATCATGACCATTTTTCGGTCTTGTATGATTTTAATGCCATTCAGGGTGATGACTGGATGATGCAATCCGGTTATGCAAATTTTGATTGCAACGATACTTCATACTGTCATGTAGATACTGTCAACACCATTAATTTATCGGGGCAAACATATAAACAGCTTATTTTATCACCATTTGTGGATGCGCCATATTGCATTCAAGGCCCAATCAACGCTCGATTTGGGGCATCATCAGCATTTTTATTGCCGTTTGTTAGAGCTTGCAGTGAGATTGTGGTGGTAGAGTTTGATCAAATTCAGTTTACTTGTTTTCAAGATGACAGTTTGTATTACAATCCTTCAGAATCCGATTGTGAATTTTATTTGGGTCTGAACAGTGAAGAAGTTAATCATTTAAGTGTAAATCCAAATCCGGCAGTGGATCATTTAGAAATCGTTTCAGAAGTAAAAATTGTTAAGGCCACACTTTTTAATGCATTAGGTACTGAGGTTTACACGACAAACGAATTTTTTTTCACGCACACGATTACCACTACATTGTTAAATAGCGGAATCTACTTTCTGAATATTGAAACCCTATCAGGTGAGCAAATTATTAAGAAAATACAGATCGCAAATTGAGGACATCAAAATTTGATTACGATACAATTCTTACTAGTACCATTCTCAATTACAGTGTCTTTTTTTTATCATTTATTGATTTCATCAACATTAATTTGTTCAAAAACAGCACTTTTTTTTGAAAAGTCTTGCATTCTAAGTTTTTCTATCTATCTTTGCACCCCTCAAAGTATGTTTTTGAGGCAATTAACTATTTATTAATTTACAAAATTTGAGTACTGTATGCCAACTATACAACAGTTAGTGCGAAAGGGAAGGACTGCAGTGGTAAAGAAATCAAAGTCAGTAGCTTTGGATTCATGCCCGCAGCGCAAAGGAGTATGTGTACGTGTGTACACCACTACACCTAAGAAGCCGAACTCAGCGATGCGTAAAGTAGCGCGTGTTCGTCTAACCAACGGTAAAGAGGTGAATGCCTATATCGGAGGAGAAGGTCACAATTTACAAGAACACTCTTTGGTTCTTGTAAGAGGTGGAAGGGTTAAAGATTTACCGGGTGTTCGTTACCACATTGTACGTGGTGCAGAAGATACAGCTGGTGTTGAAGGCCGTTCACAACGTCGTTCTAAGTATGGAACAAAACGTCCAAAAGCTAAAAAATAATTAAACTTTTAAGAGATGAGAAGAAGAAAAGCGAAAAAAATTGCCATCCTCCCGGATCCAAAGTTTAATAATGTTGTTGTTACAAAATTTGTAAACAACTTAATGTATTCTGGAAAGAAGAGTTTGGCGTTTAAAATTTTCTACGATGCAATCGAAATCGTAGATAAAAAAGTTGAAGATCAAGAAGGATTAGAAGTGTTTATCAAAGCATTAGATAATGTAACTCCTGCAGTTGAGGTGCGTTCTCGTCGTGTTGGTGGAGCTACATTCCAAATCCCTACACCTGTACGTGAAGGCCGTAAGCAATCATTAGCTATGAAATGGTTAATTGGTTATGCGCGTAAACGTAATGAGAAATCAATGGCGGGTAAATTAGCTTCTGAAATTATTGCAGCTGCTAAAGAAGAAGGTGCAGCTTTCAAAAAGAAAGAAGACACTTTGCGCATGGCTGAGGCAAATAAAGCATTTTCACATTTTAGATTCTAAGAAATGGCAAGAGATCTTAAATATACTAGAAATATTGGTATCGCTGCTCACATCGATGCTGGTAAAACAACAACAACAGAACGTATTTTGTACTATTCTGGTGTAAACCATAAAATTGGTGAAACACATGAAGGTGGTGCAACAACAGACTGGATGGCACAAGAGCAAGAACGTGGTATTACAATTACTTCAGCTGCTGTTACTGTTCCATGGAATTATAAAGGTGATAAATATCAAATCAACGTTATTGACACACCAGGGCACGTTGACTTTACCGTTGAGGTAAATCGTTCATTACGTGTGTTGGATGGATTGGTGTTTTTGTTTTCAGCAGTTGATGGTGTTGAACCGCAATCTGAAACAAACTGGCGCTTAGCAAACAATTACAACGTTCCAAGAATTGGTTTCGTGAATAAAATGGATCGTCAAGGTGCTGATTTCTTGGCAGTTTGTCGTCAAGTTAAAGAAATGTTAGGAAGCAATTCTTTGCCTTTGCAATTGCCAATCGGTTCTGAAGATGATTTCAAAGGAGTTGTCGATTTAATAAATTTCCGAGGTATTGTATGGAATGAGGCTGATAAAGGGATGACTTTTACAGAAGTTGAAATTCCTGCTGATTTGATGGGCGAAGCTACTGAAATGAGAGAACACTTATTGGAACAAGTAGCAGAGTTTGATGATCGTTTGATGGAGAAATATTTTGAAGACCCTAATTCAATCACAGAGGAAGAAGTATTAACAGCATTGCGTCAAGCGGTAATAGCTGGTAAAGTTGTTCCTATGATGTGTGGTTCTTCTTTCAAAAACAAAGGTGTGCAATCTATGTTGGATATGGTTATGGCTTTGTTGCCATCACCACTTGATCAAGAAGCTATCAAAGGTATTGATCCTAAAACAGGAAACGAAATTGAGCGTAAGCCATCTTATAGCGAACCTTTTTGTGGATTAGCGTTTAAAATTGCGACAGATCCATACGTTGGTCGTTTGTGCTTTACACGTGCATACTCAGGTAAATTGCCTGCAGGTTCTTATGTAATCAATACAAGAACAGGAGATAAAGAACGTATTTCTCGTATCTTCCAAATGCATGCAAATAAACAAAATCAAATTGATGAATTAGGTGCAGGAGATATCGGTGCAGTTGTAGGATTTAAAGATATCCGCACTGGAGATACTTTGTGTGCTGAAGGTCATGGAATTATTTTAGAATCAATGGATTTCCCAGATCCGGTTATTGGTATTGCAATTGAGCCTAAAACTCAAGCTGACCAAGATAGATTGGGAGTTGGTTTGAATAAACTAGCTGAAGAAGATCCTACATTCAAAGTAAATACGGATGAAGAAACAGGTCAAACTATCATCTCTGGAATGGGTGAGTTACACTTGGATATCATCATCGACCGTTTGAAGCGTGAGTTTAAAGTAGAAGTTAATCAAGGTGCTCCTCAAGTATCTTACCGTGAGGCTATCACAGGAAGTACTGATCACCGTGAGGTTTACAAAAAACAATCTGGTGGTCGTGGTAAATTTGCTGATATTTTAGTTAAAATTTCTGCACAAACAGATGAGAAGAAATCTGGTCTTGAATTCATTAACTCGATTAAAGGTGGTAACATTCCACGTGAATTTATACCTTCTGTAGAGAAAGGATTTAAAGAATCAATGAAAAACGGTGTTTTAGCTGGATTCCCAGTAGAGTCAATGATTGTTGAATTGTATGATGGTTCTTTCCACGCTGTCGATTCAGATTCGTTGTCATTCGAATTGGCAGCTAAAATGGCATACCGTGATGCGTTGAAGAAATGTTCTCCTATCTTGTTAGAGCCAATCATGAAAATTGAAGTTGTTACTCCGGAAGAAAACATGGGTGATATTGTAGGTGACTTGAATCGTCGTCGTGCAATCATACGTGGTATGGATGACAAACATGGTTCTAAAGTAGTAAAAGCTGATGTTCCTTTATCTGAAATGTTCGGATATGTTACTCAGTTGAGAACCTTATCATCAGGGCGCGCAACATCCTCAATGGAATTTTCACACTATGCTGAAGCTCCAAAAACAGTTGCAGAAGAAGTTATTGCAAAATCAAATGGAAAAGTTTCCGCTTAATACAAACGAGTAATGAGCCAGAAAATTAGAATTAAATTAAAATCATACGATCACAACTTGGTTGATAAATCAGCAGAAAAGATCGTTAAAACAGTTAAAGCAACTGGAGCAGTAGTAAGTGGTCCTATTCCACTTCCAACTCACAAACGTATTTACACAGTATTACGCTCTCCGCACGTTAACAAAAAAGCACGTGAGCAGTTCGAATTGTGTTCATACAAGCGTTTGATGGATATCTACAGTTCTTCTTCAAAAACTGTTGACGCATTGATGAGATTGGAACTTCCAAGTGGAGTTGATGTTGAAATTAAAGTATAATTGAATAGCGATGAATATGGAGTTTTTTCTCCATATTCATTCTTTTCCGAATTACTCGGTTCAATTGTTAAATAGTAAAAGTAAATAACAAATAAAAGTAAAGTATGCCTGGAATTATTGGTAGAAAAATCGGAATGACTAGCATCTATAGTGTTGAGGGTAAGGCAACGCCATGCACAGTGATAGAAGCTGGTCCTTGTGTAGTAACGCAAGTGAAAACACAAGACAAAGATGGTTACGAGGCAATTCAATTAGGATTTGGAGAACGTAAAGAAAAAAACACTCCAAATGCATTGAAAGGTCACTTCAAAAAAGCTAAAACATCTCCCAAATCAAAGTTGGTTGAGTTTAAAGGTTTTGAAGGATTAAACCTTGGTGACATCGTGAATGTTAATATTTTTGAAGAAGGTGACTTCGTTGGAGTTGCTGGTACTTCAAAAGGAAAAGGTTTCCAAGGGGTTGTAAAACGCCATGGATTCGGTGGAGTTGGTCAAGCAACTCACGGTCAGCACAACCGTTTAAGAGCTCCTGGTTCTATTGGTGCTTGTTCATATCCTGCTCGCGTTTTCAAAGGATTACGCATGGCCGGAC
This sequence comes from Fluviicola sp., assembly GCA_039810825.1. Lineage (GTDB taxonomy): Bacteria > Bacteroidota > Bacteroidia > Flavobacteriales_D > Crocinitomicaceae > Fluviicola. The sequence continues at coordinate 7,920 of JBDHXR010000004.1, read as the reverse complement.
AAACTGGAAACAAGCGTGTATCAGTAGAAAATCTTGAGATTCTTAAAGTGCTTACTGATAAAAATTTAATCGTAGTTAAGGGTTCTGTACCAGGGCCAAAAGGTTCAACCGTAACAATTGAGAAATAATGGAAGTAAAAGTAATTGATAGCAAAGGAAAGGCTACTTCCAAGAAGGTAACCTTGTCAGAAGAAGTTTTTGGAATTGAACCAAACAATCACGCTATTTATTTAGATGTTAAACAGTTTTTGGCAAACAAACGTCAAGGAACTCATAAATCTAAAGAAAGAAGTGAAGTTGCAGGTTCTACAAGAAAATTAAAAAGACAAAAAGGAACTGGTGGCGCTAGAGCTGGTGATGTTAAATCTGGTACTAGAGTAGGTGGTGGACGAATTTTTGGACCACGCCCAAGAAACTACGAGTTTAAGTTGAATGTTAAATTAAAAAGATTAGCGCGCAAGTCAGCTTTTGCTTATAAAGCCAAAACTGATGCAATCTTGGTAGTTGAAGATTTAGCTTTGCAAACTCCAAAAACAGCAGAATTCAAATCGATACTTTCGAACTTGAACTTGACAAACGAAAAGGTTTTAATGATTGTAGGAGCAGGAAACGATAATGTTTACTTGTCTTCAAGAAACTTAAAGCGTGTTAAAGTTGTAGCTGCTGATTCAGTAAACACATACGATGTGTTGAATGCTAAAAAAGTTGTATTAACAGAAAGTTCTATCGAAGTAATCGAGAAGATTCTAAATTAATTGATGATGAATACTATTATCAGAAAGCCAATCATTACAGAAAAAGCATCTGCAGGTAACGAAAAAGGTTATTTTGCTTTTGAAGTTGATACGAAGGCGAATAAACTGGAAATAAAAAAAGCTGTCGAAAAGATGTACGGAGTTAACGTTGTTAGCGTACGCACACTCATTAATGGCGGTGGTAAATCCTCTACAAAATTTACAAATAGAGGTGTCGTTGAGCAACCAAACCGTCGCTATAAAAAAGCGATTGTTCAGGTAGCTGAGGGAGAAACGATTGATTTGTTTAATAATTTTTAAGTAAAAACACATGGGTCTTAGAAAATTTCAGCCTATTACTCCAGGGCAAAGACACAAAGTGAGCGTCACTTTTTCAGAAATTACTACAGCTACTCCTGAAAAGAGTTTGTTGGGTAAGATGAAAAAATCCGGTGGTAGAAATAACGATGGTCGAATGACGATGCGTTACATCGGTGGTGGTCACAAACAACGTTACCGTATTATTGATTTTAAAAGAGACAAGCATGGAGTTCCTGCTGTCGTAAAATCAATTGAATACGATCCAAACAGAACTGCACGTATTGCGCTTCTTTTTTATGTGGACGGTGAAAAACGATACATTATCGCACCTGAAGGTTTAAAAGTGGGTGATCAAGTTTTGTCTGGTGCTGGTGCAGCTCCAAATGTTGGAAATGCTTTATTCCTATCTGAAGTGCCGTTAGGTTCTGTTATCCACAACATCGAGTTGCAACCTGGAAGAGGTGGTGCAATCGCTCGTGGTGCCGGAACTTATGCTCAATTGAATGCTCGTGATGGTCAATATGCGATTATCAAAATGCCTTCTGGTGAGACTCGTATGATTTTAACAACTTGTATTGCTACAATCGGTGCAGTATCGAATGGAGAACATTCGTTAGTTGTATCTGGTAAAGCTGGTCGCTCTCGTTGGTTAGGAAGACGTCCACGTGTTCGTGGTGTTGTGATGAACCCGGTTGATCACCCAATGGGTGGTGGTGAAGGTAGAAATGCCGGAGGTCACCCTCGCTCTCGCAAAGGTTTACCTGCTAAAGGTTACAAAACTCGCGCGAACAAGAAGTTTTCAAATAAGTTAATCATCGAAAGAAGAAAGAAATAAGGTATGAGTCGTTCGTTGAAAAAACCACCTTTTGTACACTATAAGTTGTCAAAACGTGTAGATGAAGCACAAGCAAGCAATAGTAAAGCAGTTATCAAGACATGGTCTCGCGCTTCTACTATCACTCCAGATTTTGTTGGATTGACGTTTGCAGTTCATAATGGTAATAAGTTTATTCCTGTTTTCGTTACTGAAAACATGGTTGGTCACAAGTTAGGTGAGTTTTCTCCTACACGTAGTTTCCGAGGCCATGGTGGGAATAAAAAGGATAAAAAAAGATAGTAAAATAAAGTGACATGGGCGCTAGAAAAAGACTAAGAGCTGAGAAAATTAAAGAAGAGAAGAAGTCAACTGCTTTTGCAAAATTGAATGATTCTCCTATTTCTCCTCGTAAAATGAGATTAGTTGCAGATCTTGTACGTGGAGTAGAAGTAAATAAAGCTCTAAACATATTGCAACACAATGCTAAAGATGCCTCAGTAAGCTTATCAAAATTATTGCGTTCTGCAATTGCAAATTGGGAAGCTAAAAATGAAGGCAAAAGCATTGAAGATGAAAAATTAGTGGTGAAATCTATCGAAGTTGGTAGTGCAGGAATGCTTAAGCGTATTCAAACTGCTCCTCAAGGTAGAGCTTACCGAGTTCGTAAAAGATCAAACCACGTGACTATCGTAGTTGATGGTTCTAAATAATTGTTAAGGATATGGGACAAAAAACAAATCCAATTGGTAATAGACTAGGTTTCATCCACGGATGGGAATCAAACTGGTACGGTGGAGTTCAATACCGTGATAAAATCGTTGAAGACGATCAAATTCGTAAGTATCTTCACGCTCGATTATCCAGAGCAAGCATTTCTAAAATCATCATCGAGCGTACCCTTAAGCTCGTTAGCGTTACAATTAACACGGCTCGTCCGGGTGTAATTATCGGTAAAGGTGGTCAAGAAGTCGACAAATTGAAAGAAGAGTTGAAAAAATTGACGAAGAAAGAAATTCAAATCAATATTTTCGAGGTGAAACGTCCTGAATTGGATGCTCGCCTTGTAGCTGATGGAATTGCTCGTCAAATTGAAGCGCGTATTTCTTTTCGTCGTGCTATAAAGATGGCTATTGGCTCTACCATGAGAATGGGAGCTGAAGGCATCAAAGTGAAAATTTCAGGTCGTTTGAACGGCGCTGAAATGGCCCGTTCAGAGATGTACAAAGATGGACGTACTCCGTTACATACGTTCAGAGCAGACATCGATTATGCAGTAGGAGAAGCTTTGACTTCATACGGATTAATCGGGATCAAAGTATGGATCTGTAAAGGTGAAGTTTACGGAAGAAGAGATCTTTCGCCAAACGTTGGAATGAGTGCAACTTCTAAAGGTAATGCGGCTGCAACACCAGAAAGAGCAAATCGCCGACCTAATGCAAAAGGTGGAAACCGTAAAAAAAAGTAGAACTTTAAAATTTTCAGAAAATGTTATCTCCAAAGAGAACCAAATTTAGAAAAGCACAAAAAGGCCGTAATCGTGGTCAAGCTCAACGCGGAAGCACGATTGCATTCGGGTCTTTTGGCTTGAAAACATTGGAGCCGGGATGGATTACATCACGCCAAATCGAAGCTTCTCGTATCGCTGTTACGCGTTACATGAAACGTGAAGGTAAAGTGTGGATTCGTATCTTCCCAGACAAACCTGTTACTTCAAAACCTGCAGAGGTACGTATGGGTAAAGGTAAAGGTGCTCCTAGCCACTGGGTGGCAGTAATTAAACCAGGTAGAATCATGTTTGAAGCAGACGGTGTTCCTTACGAAATTGCGAAAGAAGCGCTTCGTCTTGCAGCTCAAAAATTGCCTGTTAAATGTAAATTTGTCGTGCGTAACGACTATGTTGTACCCGGTAATTAATTAAAAAGATGAAAAAACAGGATTTAAGTAAACTTTCGGTTGAAGAAATTGAAAAGCAATTGGCAACAAACGTAGAGTCGTTGAAGAAAATGAAGATTGGTCATAAAGTGACTCCAATCGAAAACCCTCTTCAAATTCGCTATGCTCGTAAGCATATTGCACGTTTGAATACTGAATTAACAAAACTTAAGAAGCAAGCTTAATGCTGCTTCGTAATAATCTGCTTCAAATGGAAAAGCGTAATTTAAGAAAAGAACGTATCGGGGTTGTTACTAGCGATAAAATGCAGAAATCAATAGTGGTTGCTGTAGAAAGAAAAGTAAAACACCCGAAGTATGGTAAGTTCGTAAAAAAAACTACTAAATTTGTCGCCCACGATGAAAACAATGATTGCCACATTGGTGATACTGTTAAAATCATGGAGACTCGTCCAATGTCTAAAAACAAGAATTGGAGATTAGTAGAAATTATTGAAAGAGCAAAATAATAATTAGTTGCAATGATACAACAAGAATCAAGACTTACAGTTGCCGATAACTCCGGAGCAAAAGAGGTGTTGTGTATCCGCGTTTTAGGCGGTACAAAACGTCGCTATGCTTCTATTGGAGATAAAATCGTAGTGGCTGTTAAGAGCGCAATGCCCTCTGGAGCCGTTAAAAAAGGATCGGTTGCCAAGGCGGTTGTTGTAAGAACACGCAAGGAGATTCGTCGTCCTGATGGTTCTTACATTCGTTTCGATGATAACGCATGTGTTATCTTGAATCAGGCGGGTGACATGAGAGGTACCCGTATTTTTGGACCAGTAGCTCGTGAGTTACGTGAAAACAATTACATGAAAATTGTTTCACTCGCTCCCGAAGTACTTTAATAGTAGTGAAGTCATGCAGAAAAAGTTACACATCAAAGTAGGCGACACTGTTAAAGTATTAAGCGGTGAGTCTAGAGGTCAAGAAGGTAAAGTATTGACTATCGATAGAAAAAAAGATCGTGCTACAGTTTCAGGTTTGAATATTGTTAAACGCCATACGAAACCTAGTGCTTCTGACCCACAAGGTGGAATCGTTGAGAAAGAAGCGGGTATTCATGTTTCTAACTTGATGAACGTAGTTAAAGGTCAAGCTTCTCGTATCGGACGTAAGAAAGATACGAAAGGCAACACAGTTCGTTATTCTAAAAAATCAGGAGAGGAGATCAAATAATGAGTTATTCACCAAGATTAAAAAACCAGTATAAAGAAACGATTATTCCTTCTTTAACTGAAAAATTTGGGTACAAAACCATTATGCGTGTACCTAAATTACAAAAGATTGTAATTAGCCAAGGATTGGGTGATGCGGTTGCAGATAAGAAGATTGTAGATAACGCAATCCAAGATTTGTCTCGTATAGCTGGTCAAAAAGCAGTTTCAACTCTTTCTAAAAAAGATATCTCAAATTTTAAGTTGCGTAAAGGAATGCCAATTGGTACTAAAGTTACTTTACGTGGCGATAAAATGTATGATTTCTTAGATCGTTTTATTTCTGTAGCTCTTCCTAGAACTCGAGATTTTAACGGTGTTAACCCTAAAGGGTTTGATGGTCGTGGAAATTTCAACTATGGAGTGAAAGAACACATTATTTTCCCAGAAATCGATATTGACAAGGTTAGTAAGATTTTGGGTATGGATATTACGTTTGTTACATCTGCTGAAAATGATGAAGAAGGTAGAGCATTGTTAGATGCCTTCGGATTCCCTTTCACAAAAAAATAAAACTATGGCTAAGGAATCAATGAAAGCGCGTGAGCGCAAAAGAGAGGAAATGGTTGCAAAGTACGCCGCGAAAAGAGCTGAATTGAAAGCTGCTGGTGAGTGGGATAAATTGCAACAATTACCAGCAAATTCTTCAAAAGTTCGAGTTCACAACCGTTGCGGTTTGACAGGTAGACCAAGAGGATATATGCGCCAATTTGGTATTTCACGTGTTACTTTCCGTGAAATGGCGTTGGCAGGTAAGATACCAGGAGTTAAAAAAGCTAGCTGGTAATTATTACCAAATATTAATTAGAAATACGTAAAAGGAAAAAGCAATGAATACAGATCCTATTGCAGATTATCTTACTCGAATTCGTAATGCGAATATGGCACGTTTGAAAATGGTTGAAATACCTGCTTCAAACACAAAACGTGCTATAACTGCGATCTTATACGATCAAGGTTATATCTCAAATTACAAATTTGAAGAAGATGGCAAACAAGGTGTGATTAAAATCGCATTGAAGTATAACCAATCTACGAAAGTTCCGGCAATTACTAAAATTGTTAGAGCTTCTCGTCCAGGCCTTCGTAAATATGCAGGTGCAGCAGAAATGCCACGTGTACTAAACGGTCTTGGTATCGCGATTGTTTCTACTTCTAAAGGTGTTATCACAGACAAAGAAGCAAGAAAAGAAAATGTTGGTGGAGAAGTTCTCTGCTACGTTTATTAATTTTAATTCAGAATGCAGATACAACAACAGTTGTTTTCGTAATTCGCAATTCAATTTAGAATGTCAAGGATAGGAAAATCCCCAGTAACAATCCCGAGTGGAGTTGAAGTAAAAGTGGACGGTAATTTAATTACTGTTAAAGGTAAAAAAGGTGAGTTGAAGCAAGAATTTGATTCTTGTATCAACATCAATATTGATGGCTCAGAAATCACTTTTAGCCGCGTGTCTGATGCACCGGATCATCGTGCTAAACACGGTTTATATCGTGCGTTAGTTTACAACATGATTGTTGGTGTATCCGAAGGGTACAAAAAGGAATTGGAAGTAATTGGTGTAGGTTATCGTGCTACAACAACAGGACAGTTGTTGGAATTAGCACTTGGATATTCTCACCCAATTATTATCGAATTCCCTAATGAAATTAAGGTAACTGCTGACACCCAAAAAGGTAAAGCTCCAGTTGTGACGTTAGAGTCTCACGACAAGCAACTTATTGGTCTGGCTGCTGCCAAGATTCGTTCCCTTCGTAAACCAGAACCTTACAAAGGTAAAGGTATTCGATTCGTAGGCGAAGATGTTCGAAGAAAAGCCGGTAAATCTGCAGCGAAAAAATAATTTTTAAGTTATGGCATTAAGTAAAGTAAACAGAAGAGCAAAAATTAAACGAAGAATCCGTAAAAAAGTTTTCGGAACTTCAACAACTCCTCGTTTGTCTGTATTTCGTTCAAACAAACAAATCTATGCTCAAGTAATTGATGATACAAAAGGAGTTACAATTGCATCAGCTTCTTCTTACACGGGTAAGAAAAGTACAAAAGGAAACAAATGTGATCAAGCTACTCAAGTAGGTAAAGCGCTTGCTGAGAAAGCCTCGAAAGCAGGTGTTGAAGCAGTTGTTTTTGACCGTAATGGGTATTTATACCATGGTCGTATTAAATCTTTGGCTGAAGCAGCTAGAGAAAATGGATTAAAATTTTAATAGTTATGGCAGCAATTATTGGAAATAGAGTAAAAGCTTCAGATGTTGAGCTTAAAGATAAATTGGTAGCTGTAAACCGTGTGACCAAAGTAACAAAAGGTGGTCGTACTTTCAGTTTTTCAGCTATCGTTGTAGTTGGTGACGAAAACGGTATCGTTGGTCATGGATTAGGAAAAGCCAAAGAAGTTACTGAGGCAATAACAAAAGGTATCGATGATGCTAAGAAAAACCTTATCCGTGTGCCAATTCTTAAAGGTACAGTTCCGCACGCTCAAAAAGGTAAATTTAGTGGTGCAGAGGTTTTATTGAAACCTGCAACAAATGGTACTGGTGTAATCGCTGGTGGTGCTATGCGTGCTGTTTTAGAATCAGTTGGTGTACACAACGTATTGGCAAAGTCACAAGGTTCTTCTAACCCACACAATGTGGTTAAGGCAACTATGTTGGCTTTAGCATCAATGCGTGACGCAGCTACTGTGGCTCGTCAGCGTGGAATTAGTATGGATAAAGTGTTTAACGGTTAATTAATAAGTAGAATGGCAACAATTAAAATAAAACAAGTTCGTAGCGCAATCAAGCGCCCGGCTCGCCAAAAAGCTACTATTAAAGCTTTAGGATTTAGCCGCTTAAACCAGGTAATTGAAAAAGAGGGGACTCCTCAAATACTTGGAATGATCGCTAAGGTAAAAC
>JBDHXR010000003.1:0-46390 GCA_039810825.1 Fluviicola sp. | reverse complement strand
ATTGGGATGGCACTGCTGAAACGGAAGAAAAAGTGAAAAAGGAAACACAAGCTACCATCCGGTGCATTCCTATTGATATTTCGTCTGAGCCTGGCGTATGTATGGTTACAGGAAAGCCTTCAAAAGGAAGAGTTGTTTTTGCTAAAGCGTATTGATATGGAAGATACAAGGCAGATTATTCAAACCTTACTTGAACAGAAGTCATGCTTGAAACAAGATATTTTTCAAGACACAAAAACACATTTTGAACGATTTAAAACGGCAATATTAGAAGAAATTAGTGCCTTAAGACTTTCCATTAAAGACAGCAGAATTCGTTTGCATGTAGAGCATAAAGGTGAGTTTCAAATTCAAGTATATATTGGATCTGATGTGTTGATTTTTCAAATGCACACCAACGTATTTCGATTGCCGGATGAGCATCCGCTTTGGCAAACTCCGTATTTAAAAGAAGATCGAAAAAATGGATATTTTGGAATCATTAATATCTACAATTTTTTGGCAGAATCATACTTAAAAAACCGAGTAAACGATTTAGGGTATTTAATCGGGAGGATTTTTGTAAACAAAGAAAGTCACTTTATGATTGAGGGGAAAGGGCAATTGGGACTTTTATTTAGAGATTTGTCTAAAACAGAATTGACAGACCAATTGCTAACCCATATTTTACACGTTTCATTTGCGTATGCTTTGGAATTTGATTTGTACACGCCACCATACGATATTGTGTCAAATGTAACGGTTTCTCAGATGCATGAGATTGATGCTTTCAATCAAATTTCAACAGGTAAACGATTGGGTTTCAAATTTGAAGCCGACGAGAAAGATATTTTTTAAGAAATTTTTAAGAAGAGTGTTGTAAATAGGAAAAAAGCCCTATATTTGCACTCCGAAAAATACAACGGCCCATTCGTCTAGTGGTTAGGACGCCAGGTTTTCATCCTGGAAACAGGAGTTCGATTCTCCTATGGGCTGCCAACAAAAGTAATTAGTTGGCCCATTCGTCTAGTGGTTAGGACGCCAGGTTTTCATCCTGGAAACAGGAGTTCGATTCTCCTATGGGCTGCAAATTTTATGAATGTAATTTAAACAATAAAAATGGCAAATCACAAGTCAGCACTTAAGCGAATTCGTTCTAACGAAGCAAAGCGTTTACGTAACAAGTATCAACACAAAACAGCTCGCAATGCTGTGCGTAAACTTCGTTCATTGACAGACAAGAAAGAAGCAACAACTTTGCTTCCTTTAGTGGCTTCTATGTTAGACAAATTAGCGAAAAGAAACATTATTCACAAAAAGAAAGCTGCAAACTTGAAATCAGGTTTAGCAGTGGCAGTGAATAAATTATAATATTGAATTATTATTCTCGTTATAGAGGTCTTGTCTATCGATAAGACCTTTTTGTGTGTTTATTAGTTTATGAAGAATTGGATTCTTGTACTTTGTATTGCCTGCCTAGGTTCACCATTATCAAGAGCCCAATCTCCCTTTGGATTTTATTTTCAAGATTCATTAAAGCCCGGTCACCGTATCTCCGGTTCCTTGGATTCGGTAGATTGCTATTTAGCTTCCTATCAACATACTTTACCCAACTTTTTCAATCCTTTTCAATTTTCATTTTCGTACAATGATTTGAATACTACGTGGTTTAAAGAAAAACCAAAAAGATTTTCAGCTATTCCGCATTTGGCTTTTGCCTATTCCATGGGGTCAAAGCTCGCTCAAGTTGGCCGTTTGTCATACACACATACCATTGATACGAATACGTATTTGCAAGTTGACTATACACGCAACAGCTCAAACGGGAATCTGCGCAATTCAAAATTTGAAAGAAACAGTGTGCAATTTGCGTTGATGCACAGTGGAAAATATTATGGTACAATCTTAGACTTTAATTTTGCTTTTGATAATTCACAGCAAAGTGGAGGATTGGTTGGAGATACATTAAGACTAGGATTCCCCTTAGTTTTTCAACAAATTTCTAAATCAAGTGCTGCAATAAAGCGAAGAGAAGTAAACGTTTCTTGGAAAAATTATTTTTCCTTTACCAAAAGTGAAAATAATAAGGTAGGATTATTGATTCAACCTAAATTTCAAATTTATAATTCTCGTTTCTCTGAAAGTGATACGTTAGCTGGATTGTATGGAATGGTAAATTACGATTCTGTACATACACAGGATTACCGTGAATTGACGTCTGTAAACACAAATGGAGGAATCTTTTACACAAATAAATGGATGCATTTTGAAGGTGGAGTTGATCTTAGATATTGGGATTATGATAATTTAATTCGACACCAAGACACCACTGAAATGGGAGTTTTTGCTTCTTTCATCATGAAGCCGAAAGGGTATTATCTTAAGCTAGATGCTGTACAAAATTTTGTTGGAGCAGTCAATCAAAGCATGTATCAGTTGTTGGCTTCTAAGAAGTTTTCTGCGATGAATCAAATTGATGCTTTCTTGAATTTTTCACTAAAATATCCCGATATTTATCAACGTTCATATTATGGGAATACAGTAGATTACAGTTGGACAAACAAAGTGCTTTACAAACAGCTACGCGCATCGGTTTCTTGGAAAAATACCAATCGAATTTTACCAATAAAAACTTCTTTGTTTTTTGAAAACAATTCAAATCTACCTGTATTTCTAAGTGGAAGATGGAGGCAAGATACGTTGAATCAGCTTACAGTATTTGGTGCAGAAGTTTCTTTTGATTACCGCATCAAAAGTTTTTTATTACAAGGAAGAGGAAGTTACAGAGCAAGTAAGCAAAATATTTTACCAAATTGGTTAATAGGAGGGAGAATTGCTTACAACGGAACACTTTTTAAAGGAAAAAAACTAAAAACAGTAACTGGAATTGATATCGGATACATTTCACATTTCAATATACTGGATTTTGCTCCTTACATGAATTCGTATGTATTTGCAACACCTCACTTGTCATTTCGTGATCAGATGAAACTTCATTTCTTTACACAGTTCGATTTGGGGTATTTTAGATGGTTTATTCGAATAGAAAATATTGAACAAACCTTTCTCAAGAAAGCAAATTATGAAGCACTCGGGTATCCTGTGACTCCATTTCAGTTCAGGTTCGGTGTTTCATGGGATTTTTTCAACTGATTCTTCACTTGAATGTCAAGAAGCAGTTGATAGTTTGCGAAAGCTTTTTATATTTGAACATAATTTAATCAATATGGCATTATTAGAAAATAAAGTTGTGCTAATAACTGGCGCATCTCGTGGAATTGGAAAATCAATTGCTGAAGAATGTGTAAGACAAGGTGCAAAAGTTGCTTTTACATACTTGTCTTCAGAAGAAAAAGCTCGTGCTTTGGAAGCTGAATTAACAAAAAATGGAGGAGAAGCAGTTGGTTTTAAATCAGATGCAGGAAATTTTGAGCAAGCCCAACAATTGGTAGATGATGTTGTTGCAAAATTTGGAACCATAGATGTGCTTGTAAACAATGCCGGAATAACGAGAGACACTTTGTTGATGCGCATGACAGAAGAACAGTGGGATGAAGTCATTAACACGAACTTGAAATCAGCATTTAATTTAACGAAAGCTGTTCAACGACCAATGTTGAAAGCAAGATTTGGTTCTATCATCAATATGTCTTCTGTTGTGGGAGTAAGCGGAAATGCTGGTCAAGCAAATTATGCAGCTTCAAAAGCAGGGTTGATTGGTTTTACTAAATCTGTTGCTCAAGAGTTGGGCTCAAGAAATATTCGCTGCAATGCTATTGCTCCGGGTTTTATTGAAACAGAAATGACTGCTGCGTTGGACCAAAAGGTAGTAGAAGAGTGGAGAAATTCCATTCCATTGAAAAGAGGTGGACAACCTGTTGATGTAGCAAATGCTGTGGTGTTTTTAGCTTCTGATATGTCAAACTATGTTACCGGACAAACGCTGCATGTTTGTGGAGGTATGTTGATGTAATTTTATGGCTAAATCAATTATGAATGACATCATCCAATGGGATGTTAAGTCTTGGTCAACAGCACTGAAGTACTGGGAGGAAAAAGTTGAATGGAATACAGTAGAAAATGCACTTGAGATTGGTGGACGAGAGGGTGGTTTATCACTTTGGCTTGCTTTAAAAGGAAAATCGGTTGTATGTTCTGATCTACATAATGTAAAAGAAACTGCTGAAAAGTTGCATACTAAACATAAAGTTTCAGCATTAGTTGTGTATCAAGATATTGATGCTACCGAAATTCCTTATGAAAATCATTTTGATATCGTTGATTTCAAATCAATCTTAGGTGGGATTGGAAGTAACAACAACATTGAAATTCAGAAAAAAGTATTCAAAAAAATTGATAAAGCGCTAAAACCTGGCGGGAAATTGCTATTTGCAGAAAATCTTGTAGCGTCTTCGTTTCATCAATTTTTTAGAAAAAAATTCACGAAATGGGGCAACACGTGGAGGTATGTTACAGTAAAAGAAATGCATAGTTTTTTATCAGATTTTTCGAGATTTGATATAAAAACTACTGGAGTACTTGGCACTTTCGGCAGAACTGAACGTCAGCGAAACATTCTTTCATCGGTCGATAAAGCTATTCTGAATTCAATTTCACCAACAAATTGGAAATACATTTGTTATGGTGTTGCAACAAAATAATATATAGATTAGCTGTTTATTTCTTAATTTTCTCCTTATGAATTACATTGATATCAACCGGAATTCCTGGAATAATAAGACTGAAATTCATTTTCAATCTAAATTTTATGATGTTGGTGGTTTTTTGAAAGGTAAAAATTCATTGAACGATATTGAATTAAATTTACTTGGCGACATTCAAGGAAAAACCATCCTGCATTTACAATGTCATTTTGGTCAAGATTCCATTTCACTGAGCAGACTTGGTGCACATGTTACAGGTGTTGATCTTTCAGACAAAGCAATTGAAAAAGCTATAGAACTAGCTGAATCAACAAACGAAGCTGTAAATTTTATTTGTTGCGATGTCTATGATTTACCTGAATATTTGAATCAGCAATTCGACATTGTTTTCACAAGTTATGGCACAATTGGCTGGTTGCCGGATATGGATAAATGGGGTAACATTGTCTCTAAATTTTTAAAACCGAAAGGCACTTTTGTTTTTGTAGAATTTCACCCCGTTGTGTGGATGTTTGATGATAATTTTGAAAGAATCGGATACAATTATTTCAATTCTGGAGAAATTATAGAAACAGAAAGCGGTACTTATGCTGACAAAAATTCAGATATTGTTCAAGAATATGTGATGTGGAATCATGGCATTGGTGAAGTTGTTAACAGCTTACTTAATAATGATTTGGCAATTCATTCATTAGATGAATACGACTATTCACCTTACAATTGTTTTAATAAAACCGTTGAATTTGAACCAAATAAATTTCGTATTCAACATTTGGAAAATAAAATACCAATGGTATACTCCATTGTGGCTAACAAGAAATAAAAAGAGGTGACTTTTTGTTTTTCATGGGTATAGAAAATATAACAACAATTAGAGCGTATCTTGAAACAGATAAGCCAGATTTAATCAATCTGATAAGGCTCAATATTCCTACGTATTTTGCAAAAGCAGAAGAAAATGATTTTATCGAATATCTTGATTCAAAAATTGAATTGTATTATGTGCTGCTGATAAATGAAAATATTGTAGGAAGTGGTGGAGTAAATTTCAACAATGATAAATCTGAAGGTAAAATTAGTTGGGATATTGTTCATCCTGAATTTCAAGGAAAATCTTTGGGGTCAAAATTGTTGAAGCACAGAATGGATGTTTTAAAATCGATTCCAAGTATTCGAAAAATAACGGTAAGAACATCGCAGTACACACATTTGTTTTATGCAAAACACGGGTTTAAACTTTTGGAGGTACATCAAAATTTTTGGGCAGATGGCTTTGATATGTATTTGATGGAGTTTGTTTTTAAAAAAAAACACCCTAACATCAAATGAAAGGGTGTGATTTCGAAATTTTCAGTTCTCTACGCCTTGTAAAAAGGCGGTTTTACCACCTTAGCCAAAACGCCTTTATCACGTATTTCAATATAAATTTCTGTATCAGGAGCTGCAAATTCTGTATTAACATATCCCAAACCAATAGCCTTTTTAACACTTGGACCTTGTGTTCCGGAAGTCACTTTTCCAATCACGTTTCCACTTGCGTCTAAAATACGGTAATCATGACGGGGTATTCCACGGTCAATCAGTTCAAAACCAATTAATTTTCTTGTTACACCAGCTTCTTTTTGATTTTTCAAAAATTCAGCATCTACAAAATCTTTGGTAAATTTAGTAATCCAACCTAAGCCGGCTTCAAGCGGAGAAGTTGTATCATCAATATCATTTCCGTACAAGCAAAAGCCCATTTCTAAACGCAAGGTGTCACGAGCTGCCAATCCAATTGGTTTGATACCAAAACTTTTACCAGCCTCAAAAACCATATCCCAAACTTGTTTTACTTCAGCATTTTTACAATAAATCTCAAAACCGCCTGAACCTGTATAACCTGTAGCAGAAATAATTACATGTTCAACTCCGGCAAATGGCCCTACTTCAAAATGATAGTACTTTATTTCAGATAGATTTACACTGGTCAACGACTGCATTGCCTCAATAGCCTTAGGACCTTGAATTGCCAATAGCGAATAGTCATCCGATAAATTCCTCATTTCTACATTCTTTGTATTGTGAGAAGAAATCCAGTTCCAATCTTTTTCAATATTTGAAGCGTTCACCACCAATAGGTATTGCTCATCTTTAATTTTGTATATAATCAAATCATCAACAATTCCTCCTTTTCCATTCGGTAAGCATGAATATTGAGCCTTCCCAATCGTTAATACTGATGCATCATTCGTAGTTACACGTTGAATTAAATCTAGAGCGTTTGGCCCTGTAATTAAAAATTCTCCCATGTGAGATACGTCAAAAACGCCAACGCCATTTCTTACAGTATCGTGTTCAATGTTTACGCCTTCATATTGTACAGGCATATTAAAACCAGCAAAGGGAACCATTTTTGCACCTAGTGCTTCGTGCACAGAATTTAGTGTAATGTTTTTCATGAAACCGTTTATTTTTTTGAGTTGTAAAAGTAACGATTTCTTTGAAGAAAGGGTTCGTAAAAAGGAAGTATTCAATAAAAAGTTTAAAGAGACTTCATTTTATTGTAATGGATCAACTTATCCGTTTCGATAGCTTTTTCATTGTCAAATTCTCCTAAGCGTAAAGTTGCTACTGCTTTATCCATAAAAATATGAGATTCAAGCACGGGACAAATACATAGAAACAAATCGTTTGCACTGTGTGAACTAAAATACATTGACCCTTCACCAAAGTCCATTGAGATGTCGTGACCATGATAGTGACCAATTTCATACCTTTTTAGCAAGTCTTTGATTTTTTGTTCAAGTAAATGAAATTCCGTAAGATCTTCTAGCCCATAAAAAAATTGAATGATTACCATTTGGCTTCCTTTGGTGGAAGCTTTGCTTATTTCTTGTTTTTCTGATTTTTTTGAAAAAAGCTTACTAAAAAAATTCATGAGAACATAATTGATGAAATAAATTTCGCAAGAATTCACGATAAAACAAAATTATTTTTTGAAGAAAATCACTAAAACAAGTTGAGTGTAAAATTCATTTTTTTAGTTTTCAATCAAAATTAAAGGGGGTATGTTGAAAAAAAAGTATATTATTTTTGATACACCCCCTAAAAAAAGATGTACTTTTGAAAAAAAACTATAAAAAATGGCAAATAATCGTTTTTCCGCGTATCAAGAGGCTCAAAAAAGAGTTCCAAAAATTATTGAAATAGATAGTAAACTATCTGAAAAATTTGGAAAAAATGTATTTCATATTGAAGTGATGAGGGAGTACTTGCCTTCAGATGCTTTTAAATCAATGAGTGAATCTATTCAAAACGGAGTTAGATTGGATCGGAAAATGGCAGATCAAGTAGCGTCAGCGATGAAAGATTGGGCATTAACTAAAGGTGTAACTCACTATACACACTGGTTTCAACCGTTAACAGGAACAACAGCAGAAAAACACGATTCATTTTTTAAACCGGTTGGACCTGGAAAAGCCATAGAATCATTCAATGGTGAATTGTTGGTGCAACAAGAACCGGATGCGTCTTCATTTCCAAACGGAGGAATTAGAAACACTTTTGAAGCCAGAGGTTATACTGCTTGGGATCCTTCTTCTCCAGCATTTATAATTGGTAAAACTCTTTGTATTCCAACTATTTTTATTTCATATACCGGCGAATCGTTAGATTATAAAATGCCTTTGTTAAAAGCATTGCAAGTTATTGATCAAGCTGCAGTGGATGTTTGTCAGTTTTTTGATAAAAACGTAACCAAGGTAGTTACAACATTGGGTTGGGAGCAAGAGTATTTCTTGATAGATTCTGCATTGTACAATGCACGTCCGGACATCATGATGACTGGAAGAGCCTTGTTTGGTCATGCTGCAGCAAAAGGTCAACAGCTAGAAGATCATTATTTTGGCTCTATTCCAGAAAGAGTAAATGAGTTTATGCGTGAATTTGAGAAAGAATCTATCTTACTTGGTATTCCAGTTACAACTAGACACAATGAGGTAGCGCCAAATCAATTCGAATGTGCACCGATGTTTGAAGAATGTAATCTAGCGAATGACCATAATCTATTGTTGATGGACTTGATGGAGAAAATAGCTAAAAAACACAATTTTAAAGTGTTGCTTCACGAAAAACCTTTCTCAGGTGTTAATGGTTCTGGAAAACACAATAACTGGTCACTAAGCACAAATACAGGGGTAAACCTATTAGCTCCAGGGAAAAATCCAAAGAGCAATTTGCAATTCTTGACGTTTTTTGTCAATACAATCAAAGCTATTCATGACTATGCAGATGTGTTAAGAGCGAGTATTGCCTCGGCTGGAAATGACCACAGATTGGGAGCAAATGAAGCTCCACCGGCTATTATTTCTGCTTTTATAGGAACACAACTATCTTTGTTGTTGGATGAAATCGAGAAGAATGTGAAAGCTGGTAAAATGACTCCGGAAGACAAAACAGAATTGAAATTGAATATTGGAAAAATCCCTCAAATTATGTTGGATAATACCGATAGAAATAGAACTTCTCCTTTTGCCTTTACAGGAAATAAATTTGAGTTTAGAGCAGTTGGTTCATCTGCAAATTGCTCATCTGCAATGATCTCCTTAAATGTTATTGTAGCAAAACAATTGAAAGAGTTTAAGAAATCTATTGATGCACGTATTGAAAAAGGTGAAGGGAAAGATGAAGCAATTTTGAAAGAGCTTCAAAAATTAATTAAAGAATCCAAGAAGATTCGTTTCGAAGGAAATGGATACGGTGAGGAATGGAGAATTGAAGCTGAAAAAAGAGGTTTAAGCAATTTAAAAGATACTCCACGTGCTTTACAAGTTTGGGAAGATAAAAAAATCATTCAGTTGTTTGATGAAATGGGTGTGTTAACCCCGAGAGAACTTGCAGCACGAAAAGAAATTGAGTTTGAAAACTATGTCTTGAAGCTACAAATTGAAGCGAGAATAATGGGAGATGTAGTTCAATCTATGATTATTCCTGCTGCAGTTAACTATCAAAACAGATTAATAAAAAATGTTCAAGGGTTGTTTGATGTGCTTGGAAACAAAACAGGAAAAGATGCTTCAAACGGGCAAATTGAATTGATTCAACGCATTTCGGTTCACTTAAATCAGATGAAAAACGCTGCAGACCACATGTTGAAAGAAAGAAAAGCAGCAAATAAACATACAGATATAGAAAAGAAAGCTTTTGCATATTGCGACAAGGTGAAAGTGCATTTTGATGAAATCAGATACCATGCGGATAAATTAGAACTGTTGGTAGAAGACGAATTGTGGCCATTGCCTAAATTTAGAGAATTGTTGTTTGCAAAATAATTCGTTTTTATTTAACATTAATCAAGAGAAAGAGAAGTTTGGAGCTTCTCTTTTTTCGTTATTTTTGTTTGTATGAAGCAGTTTAAAATCCCTCCTTTTTTTCGTTCTCCAATTATTTCGAAAATCAAAACGATTCGGAAATTGAAAGACCCAATGAAGAAGGATTTTTCTGCAACTAAACTGGATTTTATTGACTTTCAATTGTACATTGCTCGTCATTTTGGTTTTTGTTACGGTGTAGAAAATGCAATTGAAATTGCTTACCGAGCTGTTGATGAAAACAAGGGGAAGCGTGTTTTTTTATTGAGCCAAATGATTCATAATCCTTTTGTCAACGATGATTTACAAGATGAAGGAGTTAGGTTTTTGCAAGATACTTTAGGAAATCAATTGATTCCATGGAGTGAGTTAACTCCGGAAGACATTGTTGTATTACCAGCTTTTGGAACTACCTTAGAAATTAATGCTCAGTTGGAAAAAAGAGGTGTTTCCATCGAAAAATACAACACAACCTGTCCTTTTGTCGAAAAAGTGTGGAACCGTGCCCAGAAATTATCTACTGATGAATATACCATTGTTATTCATGGTAAAAGCACACATGAAGAGACAAGAGCCACTTTTTCTCACACTGCAGCTCACTCACACGCTGTAATTGTTAGAGACCTTACTGAAACCCAGTTTTTATGTGATGTTGTTTATGGTAAAAGGTCTTCCGCAGAATTTTATGCATTCTTTTCAGGAAAGTACACTGTTGGTTTTGACCCGGAAATCCATTTAGACAAGCTGGGTGTGATTAATCAAACTACCATGTTGGCTTCAGAAACTCAGGCTATTGCAGATTTGATTAAGAAATCGATTGAGGCATACAATTCGAGTAATCATGACAAAAAAACTTTTGCAGATACACGCGACACATTGTGCTATGCAACCAATGAAAATCAAAATGCAACAGAAGCAATGTCTAAAGAGGATTTAGATTTGGCTATTGTGGTAGGAGGTTATAATAGTTCGAATACATCACATTTGGTTGAGCTGTTAGAACAAAAATGTCCAACGTACTTTGTACGTAACGATGTTGAATTGTTAAGCAAAGATGAAATCAGGCATTTTGACATTCACACAAAACAAGAAATAACTACACATAATTGGTTGAAAGGAACAAAAATAGGAGTAACGTCTGGTGCTTCTTGCCCGGATTCTATAATTGATGCTGTAATTGCAAAACTTATTCAATTGAAAGATGCAGACTTGGATATTGAGCATGTTTTGAAATCAATTGATCACTAAGAAAAAGTATTGAAATTAAAAAACCCCGACCGAGGCCGAGGTTTTATGTGTATTTAGAATACTATTATTTAGTTCTTAGCGAAGTTACCACGAGCAACTTTTCCTGAAACTGTAGTTACTTCATACAAATACATTCCTGCATTCAAATCAGCAACATTGATAGAAGTTGAAGAAACAGAAGTTGCAACAACTTTACCATCTGTAGTTAAAACTCTTACAGAAGCGACATCTTCAGTAGAGTTAATGTTCAACACGCTGTTAGCTGGATTCGGGTAAACAGAAGCAGATGCAACATCTTCTTTGATTCCAGCACTTCCAATTGTAATACCATCTAACCACAATGTTGTTCCTGCATGAGGAACGTCATTAGTGAAATATCCTCTTACTGAAGTTGTTGCTTCGAAAAACAATCTGTTAGCAGTACCTGTTTGTCCAGTAGGAGTCATAGTCATAGTATATGCTGTCCAACTTGAAACAGTTGCGCCAATTTCAAGACCTCCAAAGTACAAAACTTTATCATCGGAATCACCTAATAACATAGTGTCTATAATAGTAACTTGAACATAAGCAGTATCATTACCTGTTTTAGTGAATTTGTATCCAAAATTTAATACAACATCAGCTGGATCAGAAATAACACCTTTATAAGTTTGTTGTGCTATACCATTGATAGTATCATTTGGAAAAGATAAAGCTGAAGCTAAAGTAGGATCTTTAGTAACGACTAATTTAGCAGCTTGTGCTCCTTGATAAGGAGATGTAGTTTCAGGCCCACCATTTATTAGATACAACCAACCATTAGTTTGGTTTGTGTATGCAAATGAAGGAATTGCAGTCATTGCATCTTCAAAATTTCCATTAATAAGGGTTTGACCATTAGCAGCAATAGCTGAAATGATTAATCCTAAAGAAAGTAAACATTTTTTCATATAATTTTATTTAAGTTTCAACAAATATATGAAAGTGAATTTAGTTTTTATCAATTCAATTAAAATTTCTTTCATATTATTTTGTTAATAAATTTGATAAAATCAAAATGTGGTGATAAAAAAAAGCGTAATTTCATTTTTTTAAACTCAATAAATCCATTCATGAAGCACTTTGTTAATATACTTTTTATTAGTGATAATAAGCAGGATCAACTTGCTATGAAAGAGATATTAGGAGGGAATGGGAATATTTTACTTTTCTGTGATACCTTGTCAGAGGCTCGTGTATTATTGGCTCGAAAAAGAGCAGGTATCATTTTACTCGATATTGACACTCCTAAATTTACTTCTATTGAAGATTTTCAAAAATTATTGAAAGATTTTCCTGCTAAAGTTAGTTATTCTGTTTTGGTAACAAAGGATAATCGTGCTGGATTGAAAATGATAAAAGGATACAAATCTGGCATGATTGATATTATTTCAAGACCGTTTAATCCATTGTTAATTCAAGCAAAAATTGATGTATTCAAGTCGCTTTACTACAAAGACACGCGGATTATCCAATTGTTGGAAAATATCTTCCCTGAAAATGTATTGCACGATTTGAATCAATATGGTAAATTCTCTCCTAAAAGAGTCGATAATGGAGTGGTGCTATTTACCGATTTTGTAGATTTTTCAGTGAAAGCTAAGTCCATAAAACCGATAAAGTTGCTGAATCGTTTGGAATACTATTTTACGGCTTTTGATAAAATTTGTAGGCGATACAATGTTGAAAAAATAAAAACAATCGGTGATGCGTATATGGCAATTGCCGGAGTGAACGAAGACAATGCGGAACCTATTTTGAGGGCTTGCTTTGCAGCGATTGAAATGCGTGAATTTGTGCGCAATGAAAAAGAGTTAGCTAAGGCAACCAAAAAACAGGACTACTGGGAAATACGAATAGGCGTACACGCTGGACCTTTGGTAGCTGGTATTATTGGTACAAGTCGCTATTCTTTTGATGTATGGGGAGATTCTGTAAACATTGCAGCACGTGCTCAACAATCTAGCGGTATTGATCAAGTAGCTGTAACAGAATCTATTATTGAATTTTGTGGAGCATATTTTGACTATCATAAAGTGGGGGAAATTCCGATTAAAAAACGTGGTGGCTTGATGACAATGTATGAGTTAAAAAACATCTTACCCGAATATAGTTTATACAATGAAGGAAAAGTACCGTCCGTAAAATTGCGTGTTTTATGCGAAATTCAAACTGTTGATTTTGATTTAATGCGACACGATGTTTTGAATAAACTGAAATCGATGCTACCAGAAGAAGTGGTGTACCATGACATTGGGCATACACTTAATGTTGAAAATGCTGTTAGAACAATAGGAAAATTTGAAGGAGTAACTGCAGATGAAATGTTGCTTTTACGAACTGCAGCACTTTTTCATGATACAGGCTTTATCTTTCAATATGAACACAATGAACCTTTTGGTGTGCGATTGATGCAACAAATGCTTCCAAAATACGGATTCTCTGACCAGCAAATTCTAGAAATAGAAGGGATGATTTTAGCTACAGATTTAAAGACAGAACCCGTTGGTCTTTTGCAAGAAATTTTGTGTGATGCAGATCATGATTATTTAGGTCGTGCTGATTATTATGTAATTTCTCAAAAATTGGTTGAAGAAATGCGTTCATTTGGCAAAGAAATTTCTGAAGAAGATTGGCTAATGATGCAAATCCGATTTTTTGAATCAATTCATAAATATTATACTGTTACTTCTCAAAATATTCGTGAAAAAGGAAAGCAAAACAGGTTAAAAGAGTTGAAGTTGAAATTGGCATCAGTAACTAGCTTCAATCAAGCTAAGTAATTCCATATTCGTTGGAGCATCTAACTGCTCAAGCTTACTTTGCTCGGCTATTGATGAAACTGGATTGAGGTCTGCAATTCTACCTTGTGATATTGACTCATCAGTGAAATAGGATGTTGCTTCAGCTAATTTGTATTCATGTTTAACACCATCCAATACTTTAGGGTTTTGTTGCTTATTTTGTGCAATAAGCGGAGCTGATTTGTTCGTGTTTTCAGAATGTATTATAGCGTTATTTGTTTCAATTTTATGTTCAGTAGATTCATGCTTTTCAGCATTGTTTTTTTGCATCTCTACCTTTGCAACCACATGGTCGGTTTGCAAATTGTTTTTGTAGGACAATTCCCAAAACAAGAATATTCCTGATACAAATAAAAGTATTGATGCCGCTTGAAACCAAACTCGTTTGTAGAAAGGAATTAGAATTTCCTCAGGTTGCTTTGTAGTAGAAGAAAAAACAGGGTGTTTGGCATCAAAAAGTTGATCCAAATCTTTTTTAATGCGTGGAGAAATTGAATACTGTTCGGCAGAATTTAAAGCAGTAACATGTAGCAACATCGATTTTACTTGGTCATACTCTTCTTCATTTACAGCCAATTCTTGAACCAATACTCGTTCATTCGAATCCAGTTCTTCAAAGTGTTTGTTTAGTATTATTTGTTCTACATTTTTCATTATTGAATTATTTTTTCAGGTTGAAATTCTTTTAATCTTTCTGCTAAGTATTTTGTAGCGTAAAATAAACGCGATTTTATTGTCCCTTCATTAATCTGTAGCATGTCTGCTATCTCCTTTATCGACAAACCATCAAAATGTCTTAGTTCAAATACCTCACGGTGTTTTGCTTCTAATTTTGCAATTTGTTCGTTGTATGCGTTTTGAAATTGACTTAGATGAGCCGTTAGCATTGGACTTTGATTTCCATCTTTGATTCCATGAGATTCATC
The DNA here is from genome assembly GCA_039810825.1 of Fluviicola sp. Classification (GTDB taxonomy): domain Bacteria; phylum Bacteroidota; class Bacteroidia; order Flavobacteriales_D; family Crocinitomicaceae; genus Fluviicola. The sequence continues at coordinate 31,400 of JBDHXR010000003.1, read as the reverse complement.
CAATCCGTTTCTAGTGTTTTTACGAACTTCTTGTCTTTTGTATTCATTTTTGCACATATTGCAAGCTACTGAAAACATCCATGTTTTAAAACTACGGGTTGTATCAAATAGTTCTGGACGATGAATAAGTTTAGTGAAAAAATCTTGTACAAAATCTTCTGATTTCTCAAGGTCTCGCCACAACATTCTCATAAAATAAGCAAGAAGGATGTTTGCATACCGGGAATACAATTGGTCGAATGCACGCTTGTTACCACCGGCAGAGGCAATTACCAGTTGTTCATCGGTCATTTCATTATATTTTGGTTTCCCCAAGAGCATTAGCGTTCTATTTCTTTTATTTCTTGCGTTTTATTCGTTCGGTTTGCGAGTTGGTTAATCAATTCTTTTACTTTACTTAACTCAACTTCATTTTTTGTTCGTTCTAAATAACTTTTACTCAAAAGCAAAGAAGGCAAGTAATTTGAAGATAAATTTGAAGTTTGCTGAGTAGCCGAAATTGAAAGCATGTTCCATTTTTGTTTCAAAAGATTAAAATTTTCTTCATCGATGTTTATGATAGCACTGTTGTATGCAAAAGTTAAGCCAAGTAATTGAATGTTGTTGATGATTGGCTTGAAGTAATTTTTTGGAAAGTTTAAAGATAAATAAAGATTTTTCGATTGATTCAGCTTGCAGAAATCTTTCAAAAAAGCAGTATCAATTTCTTCACTTTTTGGCATTGTAAAACCTTTTGAAATCAATTGTGATCGATACGTAGCAGAATTGAGCAAATCAAATGCAACTATTGTTATATCCGTGTTTTTTGACTTGTTCTTTTGAGCAAAAAGTGTTTTTAAATCGCCAACTCCGTGCACAAGTAATGTTGATTTTTGAGGCGCTGAAGCCAATAAGTCTTTATAATAATTGGATACCTCAATTGTTTCTGACGATAAAATACTGTCTATTTTTTTTGTGTTGCCATTTGCTAAATGATAGGCAAAATACTCATCTTGTACTTGTTTGTATTCGGGATTAATTTTAGTTGCCTTTTGAAGATTTGTGTAATAATTTTTGTCAAACCGATGTGCCAAATACTGGTAAAAATTGTAGTCGTATGAGCCTGGACTATACGCTTTCAATGTTGAGACATTTGCCATTATTGTATTTTTCTTATCAATGGAAATACTTCTACTACTTTCTTGGTTTCTAAAGTTTTGATAGGTTTGGCTAAGTGAAATTTTTGCTTTATTGATTTGTGTCTGAGCATTTTGAGTTTCTACTTCCTTGTCAAAATCTTTTGAAACCGCTTTGGTTTTTGATTGTACTGCTTCTTTTTTTAAAGGTTTTGTAACGCTTTTTTCTTCTTCTTGCCTTGTAGTAGGTTTGTTTTGAGCAGGCGTAGTTAATCCTGAATTATTTTTTTCAACTTCTGTATTCGTATTTTGGCCAAACACAAAAATGCACGAAAGAAAAGTGAATAAAAGAAAAAATAGACCTTTCATAAATTTATTTTAATGCCAATACACTTCAATTGTAATTTGGTTCAAAATAAAAAAAATAAATAAAAAAACAGGAGTTATCCCTGAGAAATTGTTGAATCTACAGCGAATAAAAATTTGTTTGGCGATACCAAATGCGCTTTTACGGCATACATTACTATTCCAGCTGTATTTTTTACACCCAATTTTGCCATGATGTTTTTACGATGCGTATTCACCGTATGTGTGCTTAAATTTAAGGTTTCAGCAATCATTCCATTTGTTAGCCCTTCAGCTATCATGGTAATAATTTCCGTTTCACGCTCGCTCAAGCTTACAGGTCCACAATTAATAGATTCGAAATCAATATCATTGACATCTATTTCTGCATTTCTGATGGTTTGCAAAATTTGACCGCAAAAAAATCGATTTCCGTGAAATGTTTCGTTTATTGAATCAAAAATTTCTTGACTGTCACAATCTTTCTTAACATAACTTCGAACACCAGATTTTAAAGCGTTTAAGAGTGTTTGAGCAGATTGTTCAGGTGTAATCGCAACAAATTGCAAGTTGTTTTTCTTAGAAATCAACTGATGAATGATGTCTATTGTAAACCCTTTTGATGTATAATCGATGAGAATAATATCGGATTCAAATGACTTTACCATCGAGCTCAACTCTTCGTTGGAAGTTGCTTCACCAATAATTTGAATGTTGCTTTTTGTTGAAAATAATGCACGCAACCCAATTCGGATCAATTCATTGCTATCTGCGAGTATCAGTTTCATTATTTAGACTAAATTCAAACAAGGCAAAAATAGGTAAAAATTCATTTCCTCGCAAAAGGAAATTGTTTTCTTTTTTTAAGGTAAAAATTAACGACAATATTTGTTGAGTAATCGAAAAAAAAATGTACTTTTGTCGACAATATTCTATTGGTTTGTCCCTTGAATACATTAGTTGTAACCGTTTTTCTACTTTTTACCTCTACTCTTTATTGTCAATATACAGAAAGAGATAATACAGCTTTTATCCAAAAATTAGTAAAATTAATGGATGCTCAAGTAAAGCAATTGGATCAATTTTACTTGGAAAACTCTACAGATTCAACAGTATTAATTCGGTTATCATCCTTAAAAACAGTAGATTCTGTTCGTTTTGATATTGATAATTATTTTGATGCAAAACGCAGAACCCTATTGAAAGAAACGAACCTGAGCTTTTCTTCAAGCTTTCTTCAAAATTTTAACCCAACTCAAGCAGATTTAGAAGACAATATTTTATACCAAAGAAGGTTGTTGAATACTTTAGAATGGGATATTTTGAAAGATGGTTTTGTTGAAACCAGAAGCAAGTTGCGTTCTGTAGAGCTGGAGCGACGTATGTTGGATGAGACACAGAAATTCACGTATGAGCGTAGAGATTTTCCGCTTAAAATGTCGCACATCATCTTTCTATTCAATCAAAAAAAATTAGCGCTATTAGCAAATCGAAAAGAAATGCTTAGCCAACAAGTAGATTTGATGGAAAGCCTTTATTATTCGAAGAAAATAACTAGAGAGCGCATGATAGAAATGCATGCTAAGCAAGCAGAAGTAGAGGCATTGGCTCAAATTTATGGTACGTATAACAATGATCAGAAAATAGAAATTGATTCATCACTTCTTCACATGAAACTTCCGTTGTTTGATGTGAAACCGTTTCAGTTTGTTTCTGAAGATAAATTGGTTTTAGATACGTTAAAAAATGACTTTTTACAAGATATTAAACGTCAAAACAATTGGTTTAGAACAATTAAGTTGAGTGCTTTTTTGCGTCATTCATACTATGATTTAATTTCTACCAATCCTTCTTCACGTTCTTTTTTTAGTGCCGGGTTAAATCTCAAAATTCCCTTGACTTTTAATTCCAAAGACAACCTTGAAACAGAGAAGCAAAAAATGCTACGCCGTTTTGATGATTTTGAAAACGATAAAACAAATTATGAGATAGATGTGATGAATGAAACTTATGAATACAGGTATCATTTGAAGCAATACATCTTGTTTTATCAGAAAAAATTGATTGTTCTTGAAAATTTAAGACAAGAACAGGTAAAAGCAAGTTTCTTGGATGTTGATTTTAACCCTGTAAATGCTTTATTGTTGATAGACCAACTGTATCAAATTGAAATTGAATTGTTAGATATAAAACAGAACTTATATATCAGGCTCTTAAAAATTGATGAAAAAACTAAAAAAATCCCAATATTGAATAAAATAGTAGCGTTTGATCTTCCGAACATTGAAGACTTCCAGAATCAAATCTATAAAACCACTTATATCTGGTCAAAAACAATTGAAAACACAAAAAGTGAGTTCATTGTAGAATACTTGGTTTACAACCATTTTGATGAAGTTCAAATTTCGATTTCTCCTTCGGATTCTTTGGCACAGAAAAAAGTAGCTTTAATTAATGAGTTGTATTCGAAAGGGATTAAAGTGAATGTGTTATTTGGTCAGAATTCATTGTTGAATGAGAAAGATTCGGAAGCATTTCTGTTAAAAGGATTGGAGGGATATCCATTGTCGAAAATAACCGGTTTGTTATTGGATGTAGAACCCCATACATTGCCGGATTGGAAAACAAAGCCACAAGAGCTAAAAGACAGATATTTGAATTTGCTTGATGCTTCAAAAAAAATCACATCAAATTATGGTATAAAACTTTCTGTTGATTTGCCACTGACACTGGACAGTACCTACCTTATTCAATTGTTTAAGATTGTTGACAAAGTGAATTTTATGTGTTATGAAAATGTGAAATCAAGTTACATAGAACGCAAAGTAAATCCATATACAAAATTAGGGATACCTGTTTCCATTTCTTTGCGTACAGAAGATTTTTCAACACGAAAAGACATGGAAGACAAAGCCAAGGAACTTGCTAAATTATTGAACATAGTACAAGTAAATTTTCACGATTTAGCACGACTGATTAAAATGGATACAAATTCATTAGAAGAAAATGAAAAACATTAGTTTTAAAAGAAAAGAATCTGTAATTCGAGGTTCTGAAGTAGAACAAAGAAAGAAAAAGTCTCAGTTTAATTGGGATCGATTGATCTATTTCATTCTCTTGTTTCTACTTGTATTCTTTCTAGCCCGTTACATCGTAAATAATTACTTGTATGTAGAGGCAAATGGACAAATTTTTTTTGACAGCATCGATATTCGAAATACAGACGATTGCAGAGTAATAAAGTTTTTCAAAGAAGAAGGAGATTCGGTTGAAATTGGAGATAGTTTATTTTCCTTTTTGCCCGACGAACCAGAAGGTTCATTCAACGCTTATGGCACTTATGAGTATGCCATGACTCAGAAGAAAGAGGGAGATGTTTCTTGGGCAGAACGTGAAATTTTTAAAGCATTGGAAGAGGTGAAATACAACAAGCACCTGATTTCTGAAAAACAAAAATTAATTGCTGGCTTAGAAGGTGAATTGGAACGCATTCGCAATGAAGTGATGTTGGATGTGTTGCCTCGCTACAAATTAGACGAACAACAAGCAAAAATCACACAACTAAAGTACGAAATTTCTAACCTTGATGCGAATAACAGGTTGCTGAATGCAAGTATTGGACAACTTCAAAAAATGAAGCGCAATTTAGGAGCAAAAGGTAATGCATCTGGAAATAATAACGGCAATGGAATAGGAGGTTTTGGTTCTGGAAATCCAGATCGTATTTTCTATTCACCGCTTGAAGGTACAATCACTAATATTCTAAAAAATGAATACGAAGTAGCATTGAAAGAAGAAGTAATAATAACAATTCATCGCCCTGATAACGTTTACATAAAAGGATTTTTCAAGCAATCTGATTTGAAATTTTTACATGTAAACGATACTGTTGACCTTGATTTTCCGGATGGTTCTGTTGGTAAAGGATACATTAAACGCTTTTATTTTGCAACATACCAGCTACCGGATGAATTTCAGAAGAAATACGAACCTACAACCAGGTCGTTATCAGCAGATATTTTTCCAATAAACTCAAAAGAATTGGCTAGCTGGAAAAAGTATTGGAAAATGGGAGTTGTGATAAGAAAATTTAAGTATTAATGGAAACTACAACGTTTAATTTTGATGTAAATACCGGTACAATAGAGTATTTGGAGCAAAGATATTTGTTTGTATCACCCACCAGTAAGTTGTCTATTGACAAATCGTTAGATTACGATTGTATTATCATTGACGGTAAGAATATTGATTTTGTAAAAATGATAGTGAAGAAAATTCGAAAGAATAACAATCCTATGATCTATCTTAAACCAATTGTACTGCTAAACGGGAATGCGCACAAAGATCCGTTTATCAATAATTTAATTGACGGTGTTATCTATTCGTTTGACCAAATCAAATTGATTTATATTTCTATATCCGAAATCAATGAATTGATTAATAATTTAGATTTTATTTCAAGTATATCTTTTGAATCAATGTTGATCTCAAAGTTATTGTACTACATGTACACACGAAACATTAAAACCTTAGAACCAATTCCTTATATCTTTTCGAACACCAATTACTGCTACCCAATTTTGTCTGTAAATTTTAAATATTCTGAAGAAAATAAGGTCTTTGAATTGATAAAAATTGCTGAAGACGAAGGTTTGTTTAAAAGTAAATTTATTGATTTATCTTATTCGTGTTCCAATTGCAAATCGACGCACCTAAGTTATAGAGAAACCTGCCCACGCTGTGGCAACTCTCATACAGACACGTTTGATATTGTTCATCATTTCCCGTGTGCTTATGTTGGTCCGATTACTGATTTTACAAATGAAATTGACGACCAGCTGAGTTGCCCAAAATGTTCTAAATCGCTTAAACATATTGGTGTAGATTATGACAAGCCTTCTGTATTGCATATTTGCAAAAATTGTGAGAATAAATTTCAGGATTACAATGTAAAGGCAAAGTGCATGTATTGCAATCAAGATAATTTGGTTGAAAATTTATCGAGTCAAGAGATTAGAGAATATACGTTGACACAAAAAGGTGAAAATTATTCGATACAAGGGTATGTTTCTACCCCAAAAGATATTGAAGAAATAATTGGAACAGTGAAGTATGATACGTTTAGAACAATCGTGAAATACGAAATAGAACGAATAAAGCAATCTGAGGGTGCTTCAAACATTGTTTCTATTACAATAAACAATGCAGGACAATTTTATTCAAAAGTTGGTAGTTCAAGGCAACAGACACTTTTGAAAGACTTGGTTCGTGAAATACGTTCTTCCATTCGCTCCTCAGACATGATTTCGTTTTACTCTTCCTCAGTAATTTTGATTACAATGTTTGAGATACCAGACAGAATTGCAGTGCGAATCATGAATGAAATTGTAACAGCATTAAAAAAATTGGTAGAAAATAATTTCAATGATTTGGAAATCCAATTGAAGCCTCATGTACATTTATTAAATACAAAACTGTCTGCAGAACTTCAAATCAACCAATTAATTTCCGAGTAAATGTACACCTTTGATGAATTTGTAAATTACGCCTTAACGATAGGATTCAACAAATTCATTCGCATATTTTGGTTTTTTGTCTTTTTTGAATTGATTCGATTCTTTGTTGTGGATTTTATTGTGTTGTGTATCAGTAAGTTGCTAAAAAGAATAAATCGCAAGAAACTTAAAGAAGCAAAATATCGATTGTTGCTGGAACAGCCATTGGTTTCGATCATTGTGCCTGGAAAAAATGAAGGGAAACACATTCATAAACTGGTCATGTCGCTGAAAGAACAAACCTACAAATCCATTGAAATTATAGTGGTAGATGATGGGTCAACAGACGACACGCCAACCATTTGCAAAGATTTGCAGAAACATGGATACATTGATTTTTTTGCGAGAAATGAGTTTAGAGGCGGAAAAGCATCTGCAGCTAATTTTGCTTTACGATTTACGAACGGCTCAATAATTATTCACTTGGATGCTGACTGTAGTTACGATAGAACTGCAATAGAAAAAATTATCCTTCCATTTTATGAGGACCCAAAGATTGGTGCAGTAGGCGGAAATGTGATGGTAAGAAATTATAAGCAGTCATTAGCCACTACGCTTCAAGCAATTGAGTATTATGATACAATATCGATTGGTAGGGTAGTATCAAGTTATTTGGGGATTTATCGAATTATTTCAGGAGCTTTTGGTGCATTTAGAGCAGATGTTATTAAGCAAATCAATGGATGGGATATCGGTCCTGGACTAGATGGCGACATCAGTGTGAAAATTAGAAAAATAGGGTATAAGGTGAAATTTGCAAATGAAGCAGTCTGTTTAACAAATGCTCCAGATACGTTTAAAAAACTGACTAAACAGCGCTTGAGATGGGATAAAAGTTTGATTCGGTTTAGATTGAGAAAACACCGTGATGTTTTTTACCCAACCCAACATTTTCGCTTTTCAAATTTTATTTCTTTTGCCGAAAACATAACTTACAATTTGATATTAAACATAAAATGGTATGTTTATATTGCTGATATGTTAATTAACTATGAATACATTATTCTGTTTATTATCACCGCTAATTTTTTCTTATACACTTGCACTAACTATGTAAAATTTATCTTGTTTGCTTTGTTTAGAAAAGAGAAAAACGCTCCGATGTATTACTTTTTACCTTATATTCCTTTGATGGTTCTCTATTTTGGATATTACCTAAGATTTACTCGCACAATAGCATACATTCAAGAATTATTTTTCAAGAAATCGTATGACGACCCATGGAATCCGCCAAAAACATCCATTCACGCAAAAGAAATGGGACTTTAGTTGTCCTATCTTTTTGTTCCAGGATATACCTCTAAAGCTTTTTCTAAACAGATAACAGCTTTTTTAAGCGAATCTTGATTTAATACGTAAGCAATACGAGCTTCATCAGTACCTGCTCCTTTTGAGGAATAGAAACCATTTGCGGGTGCCATCATCACAGTTTGACCTTCGTATTCAAAATCTTCAAGTAACCATTGACAAAATTTCTCAGCATCGTCAATTGGAAATTTAGCTACACAATAAAATGCGCCACTTGGTTTTGGACAGAACACACCGGGAATATTATTTAATCCATCAACCATAATGTTTCTGCGCGCAACATATTCGTTTACTACGTTGTCAAAATACGATTGAGGTGTATCTAATGCAGCCATCGAAGCTATTTGATCAATGGTTGGAGGTGAGAGTCTGGCTTGTGCAAATTTTAAAGCAGCATTTAATACTTCTTTGTTTTTTGTAACCAATGCTCCGATACGTGCTCCACACATAGAATAGCGCTTTGAAACAGAGTCAATCATGATTACATTGTTCTCTATACCCGTTAAGTTTAATACTGAAAAAGGCTTTGCACCATCGTAACAAAATTCACGGTAAACTTCGTCTGCGAATAAAAAGAGCTTATGCTTTTTTACAATATCACGCAACTGCTCTAATTCAGACTGACTGTATAAATATCCTGTTGGGTTTCCAGGGTTACAGATGACAATTGCTTTTGTTTTGGAAGTGATTTTTGCTTCGATTTCTGAAATTGGAGGCAATGCAAATCCATTTTCTATTTTTGCTGTAACCGGCACTACGCTTATTCCTGCCATAACAGCAAAACCGTTGTAATTTGCATAAAAAGGTTCAGGGATAATTACTTCATCTCCCGGATTACACGTAGTCATAAATCCAAAAGTTAATGCTTCAGAACCACCAACTGTGATTAAAATGTCTTCTGTGTTTACAGGTAATCCGCCTTTTTTATAGGTTTCTGCAAGTTTTATTCTGTATTCTTCAATACCGGCAGAATGACTGTATTCCAATACCTCATGATCAAATTTCTGTATAGCTGTGCGTGCTTCAATGGGTGTTTCTATATCCGGTTGTCCAATATTCAAATGATAAACTGTTTTACCAAGTTTTTTTGCTTTTTCAGCAAAAGGTACCAATTTACGTATTGGTGAAGCTGGCATAGCATGTGCTTTTGTAGAAATTTGTGGCATCTATTTACTTTTTTGAAACAACAAATTTACTTCAATTGTTGATATATGCCACGGATTTATACATTTTTGTAGTATGAATGCTTTTCAACTCTGTTTTTGCACGTTGATTTTGCTTTTGTTTTCTTGCTCAAATTCTGCACAAGGAGTTGAAATGAAAGAAAATAGAAACGACTCAACTCAATTGAATGCAATAATTTACAAGGATACAATTCCACAGAATTCACAGTCAAAAGATTCAATAGTTCAAAAAAATAACGGAAACGATACCTTGGTAGTTGTTGACATGTTCAACAAAAAAATAATGTGGGAATTAAAATATGCTACCTCCGAAAACTTTATGAAACGAATTTTATATGATACCTTGAATAAAGTATATGTACAAAAAGTTGTAGCAATCAGATTGGCTAAATGTCAAGATTATTTAGATAAAGTTCGTCCGGGTTACCATTTGTTGGTTTTTGATGGAGTACGCCCCTTATCTGTTCAGTGGGAAATGTGGAATGCGCTTGATACAATTCCAGTGAACGAACGCGGAAAATTTGTAAGCAACCCTGCTAATGGAAGTGTTCATAATTACGGCGCAGCAGTTGATATTACGATCTGCGATTCAAAAAAAAATCCATTAGATATGGGGGCAGGATACGATGATATTCGAAAAATAGCATACCCATCACTCGAAAATGAATTTTTAAAATCGGGTGAGTTGTCGCAAGAGCAAGTGAACAATCGTAAATTATTACGAAGTGTAATGCAATCACAAGGTTTTTTAAATATTCCTTCAGAATGGTGGCATTTTAACGCGTACCCTAGACCTGTTGCAAAATCCAAGTTTCAACTTGTGAAAAATGAGTTTTAATTATTAGTTACTCAATACTTCACGAACAATGTCAATGGATTTTAATTTAAAAACACCATTGTTTTGGAAAGCAAAATAGTTCACCCAAAAGTTTAAACAAGTATTTCGTTCAGTTCTTGAAATGTTAAGTGCTAAAAATTGTAGTTTATCAAGTAAGATGCTTTGAGCGATACATTTAATGCTAGTATCGTTATCAAAATTTGGATGAATAGGTTGATTGTTAGTAAGTATAGCATCTTTGTAATCAAAAAAAGAAGGGTTTTCTGTGGCTACAACCGGTTGAATGCCTTCAAATTTTGTAAACTGCGCAACAAACCAGAGGGCATAATTGCTAATTTCTTTGCTTTCGTTTAACCATACTATTTCTGATTCAAGAAAATGAAATAAATTCTTGTCAGCTTGGTTTTCATGCAAGGTTTTTAGGATTAACTCTGAAATAAAATAAACTAAACTCATTTTTGATTGATCTGAATAGAGCTGAATTAAATTCGTTGCAACATCTACATGGGTTAATTTAGAAAGTTGAGATTCTTTTTGTTTATAGTAAGTGGCTTCAATCAACCCTAAAGGAAAGAGAAGATTACCGGCTTTTTTTCGAGCACCTTGAAACAAAAATGCTTGCAGTCCATTTTCAAGAGTAAAAAGCTTTACAACCCAACTGGATTCTGAAAAAGGGATTCTTGACAATACAATAGATTTGTCTGTCTGTTTCATCGCATCACAACTACTTTGCCTACTTTCTTACCTTTTCCTTCTGTTGGAGCAGTCCAAATTATATACAAGCCACTTGCTGCATCTTCACCGGATAAAGTTTTCAAATTCCATGTTGCTGTTCCACCGTTTGATGTTGTCTTGTAAACTAAATGTCCGGAAGCATCTGTAATACGCACATCACTCCCATACTTAATTCCCTGAATGGTTACAGGACCTGTAAATCCTGGTTTCACGGGGTTTGGAAAAATAATTGTATTTGCATAATCAGCATCTTCATGTGTTGCATCTGTTCTTACCGATACCATTCCATTGTTGGTGATAATAAATAGTTCTCCTGTTTGGTGATTGAATTCCATGTCCATCACTTCATTAGAAATCATAGGTGAATTTTCTGTTGTATAATTGGCAATTACTTCTTGTCCATCTGCAGAAATTAAAAACACTCCCGATTCAGCTGTTGCTATCCATTTTCTGTTCCCTCCATCTATTTCAATATCAGATATATACGAATTGCCCATTAATTTTTCAACGTTCCCTTCATATTCAACCAAAATTCTTGATACATCAACAACAGAGTTGCTTGAAAACACTCCAGAACTGTTGTACAAAACAGCCAACCCGGCGTCAGTTCCAATCCAAATTTCATTGTCATAATCTGCTGCTAATGCCGTAATATTTGTGGTAGGTAAATTGCCAGCACCTGCACCAGTTGACATAAAACGGATAATATCGTCTGCAGTGTTTGATAGCGTTCCGTTGTCTGAATATCCGATTAATCCCTTTCCATAAACACCCATCCATTTGTTTCCGTTATAATCAATTGTGAGCTTGGAAATAAAAGAGTTGGTCATGTTTGAATTGGATTGCATTTCGTACCAATTGCCGTCACTTGACTTTACTTTTAGTGGTTTTAAGGCATAAGAATTGCCAATCCAAAGATTTCCATTATCATCGTATTTAAGGTTATTGATGCACATAGAACCGTTGCCCAATGTTGTGTTTTCTAGCACAGAATTGCCAGAAGAATAAACGTTTGAAACCAAATCACCTTGAATGATACTCAATCCCGATGGGCTATAACATCCTACTGCTATTTCATCAGGATTGTTGGGGTTTATTGCTGCAGCACCCATTGCCCAAACATTGTTTGCCCATAAAGGTTGATTGTTGAGGTCATAGAGCTTCCATTCGTCATCCTTCATCACATAAACACCTTTGCGTTCATAATTCAGTATAACACGGTCAATTGTGCCTGAAGTAACAACAAACTTACCATTTAGCCCATTGATGCTAAAAAAACTGCTTTTTGGCGGACCTTCTTTACTTATTAATCTTGGGTTTCCATAAGAATCAACACGCACTAAACCATTGTTGTTGTCTGCCAAAAAGTAACAGTTGCTCCCGTATGCTGCAGCATAGATATTACATGGATATGTAGCGTATGAGCCCATGTTTGTATTTACAGAACTAGGAGAATCAAACACAGAGTAGCTTGCTCCAAAACTTACCCCAATTCTTCCATTTAGCACGTTGAAATTTTGAATTTCCATATTAAATTGATCACCAATGTACAATTGTAACCCACCAGAAGTGAGTTTTAATATGGAATCACCGCCGTAAGCATTGTTCTTTTTTAATACATACAATTCATCTGACAAGACTTCTGCTTTTGTGTAACTGTAGTTAACTAGTGGAGTAGGGATGAGTGATTCAACAATCCAATTTGCAGGATTTTCTAATAAATTGTTGTTGATGTTTGCTTTGAAAACACCTTTTTCATGCAATGCATAAATTGTATCTCCAATAAACGCTGTACTTAGGTAGTCGAAACTTGAACTTGAAGGATTGAACGTGTTTTTCACTTCATGTTTGTTTGGGTCTAGAACAATAACAGCAAACCCGGTAGAAGCATATACTTTTCCGTTGTTTGATTGAAAACTGTTTATTCTCTTCGATCCATTAATTTGAGCCAATTTTACTGCTGGTATATTGACAATTGTTCCAGATGAATAGAGCTGATCTATATTTCCGTTTTCATATCCAATAAAAAACGATTTAGAGCCAGAATGGTAGTATATTGTACTTACTTGAATGTCTGAAAGTCCATTTTGCCTGTTGTATATCTTGCTTTCTGTTGTTGCTTCATTCCATTCAATGACTCCAGAACTTAACGCTGCAACTGCTAATCCGTCACCAACTGCTACATCAACAGCTTTTGATGCAGAAACCCACATTCGCCATTCGCCCATCGCTAATTGGCAAAATGACAAAGTGCTTCCGCAAAGCAAGAGCGTGAAAACAAAAAGTTTGAGCATAAAAGATTTTTTTGTCTAACGAATAAAGTTCAAATTTATTGAAAATTTTGAACTGATTTACGCATAAACTATTACATTTAACTAAAGTTGTGTGTGATGAAGTTATTTTTTATTTTGGTTTTAGAGGTTTTTATCTATTCTTCTTTTACATATTCTCAATTACCCGATTCCCTTCGGGATAAATTTGAAATTCCAAAATACTCTACGAATGATGTACTTATCATGCATAAAGGATTTTCGTTGGTGTATAATGAGAAGCACGAACAAGCATCTTGGGTAGCGTATGAATTAACTGCAGAAGAAACTGTAAAATCTTTTGAGCGTTCAAATAAGTTTTTAGAAGACCCGCTGGTGTCCTCTGGTACAGCAACAGATGAAGACTATTCAAGCAGTGGCTATGATCGTGGACATTTAGCACCAGCAGCAGATATGTCATGGTCTGAACAAACGATGAGAGAGAGCTTTTTTTATAGTAATATGAGTCCTCAAACTCCTTCTTTTAATCGTGGAATATGGAAAAAACTAGAAGAAAAAGTACGCGATTGGGCAACAGAGTATAAACAATTGTTTGTAGTGACAGGTCCCATATTATCTGATACATTATCACTTTCTATTGGAATAAATAAAGTGACCGTTCCTAGATATTACTACAAAGTGCTTTGCGATACACTAAATAAAAAAGGAATCGGATTTGTTTTGCCCAATTCGGCTTCATCTTTACCACTTAACAGTTTTGCAATTTCTATTGATAGTGTAGAAGTGTTAACCGGGATTAATTTCTTTCCTACATTATCAAAAAAAGATGAGGTTATCTATGAAAAACAAGTATGTATTGAATGTTGGAATTGGGGAAACACACTAAAAGTAACAGAACAAATTGCTCCTTCTAAAGTGGATACAACAAAGCTTGAAACATCAGTACGCTGCATTGCAACTACCAAAGCGGGAAAGCGTTGTAAGTCAAAAACATTAAGCCCTAATTCAAAATGCAGTAAACATGGTGGGAATTAGAGCTTATCGTTGTATTTAATATCTTTTAGTGCTGAACAGTGATTTTTTTCTGAACACGTATATCTCCATTTTCAAGTTGAACAATGTAAATTCCATCTGAAAGTGAACGTGTGCTTAGTTGAAAATTTTGTGATGATTCTTTAATTTCTTGTTTTTCAATTGTTTCACCCGTTAAAGAAAGTATTTTTATGGATGTAAATGATTGATTGTTAGAAATTGTAAGCATATCATTCACAGGATTTGGATACATGTTAAATGAGCGTTCTTGCTCTGAAACATTAAGAACAATATACGGTATCGAATCACATGAAATACAACCACCTGTACTTAGTATAGACATTACGCATAAATAAAATTGACTTGACGTATTTTGAGGTCCTGGAGTGTATGTTATTATTGATCCAGCGCCTAAATAAGGAGCGCTTTGCCCTTGACCATTTCCATCTGTCCAATTCATCATTTGCTGTTGAATTAAAAAAGGAGGAATGTTGTTGTTCACTGTAATAGAAATCTGATTTGACCCTAAAATACTTGAGCTAAATGCAGAGTAACATGCAAAAGGTACTTGATATAGGTTGGTATCTGCAGCACATGTCATACATCCAAGTGCGTCTGTAACACAAAGTTGATAAACAACACAACCGTATGCGTTTTGAATATCAATAGCATTTATCGTAATGCTGTCTCCATACGTGTTTTGGGTAAAAGGTAAATTTACTCCATTACCATCTTTTACAGTCCAGTTAAATTGAAATGGAGCCTGTCCGGTAACATTAATTGCGTTTAAAACGAGGTTGTAGTTTGTTAGTAAACTGTCATTTACATTAACAGAACAAGCTGAACTAAAAAATTGAAAAATACATACAAACGTAGCAGTAAGGGCAAATGATTTCATAATGTTTTTTTTATTTTCATAACGTATTGTTTTGAAATATGGTTGCTTATTGATAGATTAATTGCATTACAATCGGCTTAAAACAACCAAGTTATAAGTGAATTAAGTATTTCTTAACAAGATTTCTGAGAACTTGTTTAGGTTTTTGTTTGTGTTTCACTAAAAGAATCGTACTTTTGTTGTCCCTTTTTCAGCACATATGATCGATACTGGACTCTTTGAAGCCAAGAAATTATACCCATTTCAAGAAAAAACGGTTAAGCTCATTATGGATGAGCTTGATAAAAATGACACAGACTTCAATTTGTTGTTTCAATTGCCAACAGGTGGCGGGAAAACGGTAATATTTTCTGAAGTTGCAAAAGAATTTATTCAAAAATTCAACAAGAAAGTATTGATATTGACACACCGCATTGAGTTGTCTGTTCAAACATCAAAACAACTTTCAGCAATAGGGATTGACAACAAAGTTATCTCTAGCGAAGTTAAAAACCTGGTTGATGAAGACCATTATCCATGTTATATTGCAATGGTTGAAACATTAAACAACCGTTTGCAAGAAAATGAAAATTTTGTAGATGGAGTTGGATTGGTAATTGTTGATGAGGCACACTACAATAGTTTTAGAAAAATATTTCAATATTACGCAGGGGCAAATATATTAGGCGTTACAGCAACTCCACTTAGTTCAAACAGAACTTTGCCACTCAATGATCATTACAACAAATTGTTGGTGGGTGAAAGTATTTCTTCGTTGATTCAAGGCGGATATCTTTCTGATGCTGAAACATTTACTTACGACGTGAACCTTCATGGTTTAAAAATTGGAACGAATGGAGATTTCACAGTGAGTTCATCAGAAACAGTGTATGGAAATCATTTTATGCAAGAAAAATTACTTTTTGCCTATGAAGAAGTAGCTATTGGAAATAAAACGTTGATTTTTAATTCAGGAATTGATACTTCATTGCAAGTTGAAGAAACGTTTAAAAAGCGGGGATATAAAATCAGGCATTTAGATTCAACCTTTTCAGATAAAGACAGAAAAGATGTGCTTTCTTGGTTTAAAGAAACGAATGACGCTATTTTATCATCGGTAGGAATCTTAACTACCGGTTTTGACGAGCCCACAGTAGAAACCATAATTTTGAATAGAGCAACCCGTTCATTGACATTGTATCATCAAATGATTGGTAGAGGTTCAAGAAGATTGCCGAATAAATCACTATTTAAATTGATTGATTTAGGGAACAATGTTCGACGATTTGGGTTTTGGCAAGATTACATCAATTGGCAAGATGCCTTTAGGTTTCCTGATCGTTTCTTAGAATCAAGATTAAGTGAAGAAGATGATTTGGAATTTGAAATAGAATTTGAATTTGCTCGCCACGTTGAACAATTAGCCGATACCAGCTTCCTAGAACTTTTCGATATCAGAGAAGCATACTATTCTTGTTTAGATAAAGGAGTGAAAGGCAAAGAAGCTGTTGATTTATCTTTGCAGAATCATTGTGAAGGAATATTGAGAAAAACAAAAGATTTAGATGATGCAATAATGGTGGTGGATGCACTTCAAGACCATATTGAACATCGGATGAAGATTTATACAAAATGCATTGCAAAATCTACTGCTAATTACTTCAAGTATTTAATTGAAACATACAACAGACAACTCAAACAACAAATTCGCATTCAGTTTGATGAATTGATTTAATCTTAGGCTAGTAATTTATTAAGACTTCTGTTGTATCAAATGCCGTAGTGGTTACATTTTTTGTTCCTGAATCTGTGCCTCCAATAATGTCGTAAAAAATTTGGTATGGAGTGTTGCCATCATTGATGCAATAAATAGAAGTGTCTGCAATAAAATACACTTGTTTTTCTCCACTTTCACAGCATTCTGAACATCCTGATTTTCCTGCTTGTTTGAAATAGCGTAGCTTTTTTGTTCCGTCACTTACAAAATGCAATTTCACCCATGCTTTCGCATATAAATTAAAATCGAAGACATTGGATTTATCTAAACTTAAACCTTCTAAAGTAGTAGAACTTGATTCTTCAAAGTAGTTTCCAACAGATACTCCAATACTTATTTCGTGATATTTATCTCGAGTCATCGAGTACTTATATACTCCTTGATTATCTGTTTTTACCGTTGCAAGTGTGTATAGACTACCATCTTTAGAAACTGAAACGGTAACTTCTGCATTTGCCATTGGTGTGTTGAATGATTTATCATAAACAACTCCAGAAAGTTCGTATTCCAAATTCTTTTTTTTACAATTTGTAAGCAAAATAACAGCGCAAATAACCAATAATAAATGTTTCATAACTTTACTGTTTACATGATAGAGTAGTGCAAAATGACAAAAATAAAACGATTATACGCAGTAAATTGTTAATTTCTTTTTTAATTCTTTTTTTAACATTTTAGTTGAGTTGTAAAATATATTTCTATTTTCGTTCCATTAACTCTAAATTTATTATTATGTCAGAAACACTAGACACTACTAACTCAACACCACAAAGACCAACGTTTTTAACGGTGTTATGTATCCTAACTTTTATTGGTTCTGGATTGGGATTAATCGGAGGATTAGTCGGATTAATGGGAAGCTCAATCTCAGGTTTGAGTATGTTTGCGCCAAAAGGTGCAATGTTGTCTCAAATTATTGCACTTGCTGCCGCAGCTTTGTGTTTATTTGGTGCTGTTAAAATGTGGGGACTTGCAAAACAAGGATTTACATTTTACCTTTTAGGATGTTTGCTTTCAATTGTTGGTTCAATTGTAGCAGCTGTTACCATGGGCTCATACTTGGCAGAATCAATGGAGACATTGAACGGTTTAGAAGGAGACAGTGCAGAATTAGGAAGTGCTTTAGGTGCTTCAATGTCTGCAGTTGCTACTGCAGCAGCATGGATGGCAGTTGTATGGTCTGTAATCATCAATGCTTTGTTTATTATCCTATACGGAGTGAACAAAAAACATTTGGTTAAATAATAGCTGAAATATTTAGTATTCAATCCCGCATTCGTGTGGGATTGTTTTTTTATGTAGATATGGAACTTTCAGATGATTTTTTAGTAGATGGCTTTCTTGATGAAAATGATGGAGTTAAAAAACGATCGATGTTTTTAACTGTTCTATGTATTTTGTCGTATGTTGGAAATGGCTTGGCAATAATTCAAGGCTTTGCAGCTTGGGCTATGTTTGGAATATTTAGCACTGTAACCAAGAACTTTGGAACAGCTAATAATAAAGGGATAAAAGAAGCAACTTCTGCTTTCAATGCGCTAAGCCTTATGGCAATAGGAATCATTGTAGGAAGTATTATTTGTGTTATCGGCGTAATCTACATGTGGAAATTGAAGAAAAAAGGATTTTTTTTCTATTTAGCAGGACAGATTATTCCAATTCTTGGTGTGTTTTATTTTTCACTTTCACTGCCAAGCAATGAGCTTTCTGCTTCTCTCGTTTTTACATTGGCTATGTCAATCTTTCCAATTGTTTTCGTAATTTTATTTGCTACAAACCTAAAAAACTTAAAATAATATGAGTGACCAGTTATTAGAGCCAACTTCTGGCTCATCTTCCACACTTCCTAATGCTTCTACAACTCTGGTATTGGGTATTGTTTCATTAGTCGGGTGTTTTCTTTGGGGCTTACCAGGATTAGTTTGCGGTATTATAGGATTGATCCTTCATAAAAAGGATAAAGCCTTGTATTTAACAAATCCAAGTACTTATCAAGAATCCTATAAAACAGCAAAAGCCGGGTATGTTTGCTCATTAATCGGCGTAATTCTGTCTTCAATAGTTTTCGCAATAATTATTTTCTATTTTATTTTTGCCATTGCACTATTTTCTACACTAAACCCTACATTTAGATAGAAGCATGCTTCCTTGTTCATGGAAAGAATGCTTTGGTATTGAATGTCCTACTTGTGGTGCTCAGCGTTCTTTTTTAGAATTAATTTCAGGCAATTTTTTGGAAAGTATTTTTCTCTTTCCAGCTTTAATCCCTTTTTTAGCAGTAGTTGTGTTAACAATATTGCATTTGATACATAAACGGTTGGTTCATCCAAAATGGATTGTTGTTTTATTTTCAATTACTGTAATTGTTCTGCTTGTTTCATGGATTGTGAAATTCTTTTAGTGCCGATTATTGTTATCTTTGTATTTCAAAACAATTTTCAATGTCAGACGATAAAAAAGTAATTTTTTCAATGGTTGGAGTCTCTAAAGTAACTCCACAAGGAAAACAGATCATCAAAAATATTTACCTCTCATTTTTTTACGGAGCAAAGATTGGAATTATCGGTATGAACGGCTCCGGAAAATCTACTGTAATGAAAATTATTGCAGGTTTAGATAAAAATTTTCAAGGAGATGTCGTTTTTTCGCCGGGCTATTCAGTTGGATATTTGCCACAAGAACCAGAACTTGATCCTAAAAAAACGGTTAAAGAGGTTGTGATGGAAGGTTGTCAAGAGATTGTTGACATCTTAAAAGAATACGAAGAAATCAACAATGCCTTTATGGACGAAGAAGTTTTGAATGATCCTGATAAAATGGATAAACTCATTGCACGTCAAGGTGTTGTTCAAGATAAAATTGATGCTGTAGATGCATGGGAACTAGATAACAAGCTAGAGCGAGCAATGGATGCTTTGCGTTGTCCACCTGATGATCAGCTTATAGAAACACTATCTGGTGGAGAGAAAAGAAGAGTAGCACTTTGCAGGCTATTGCTTCAGAACCCGGATATTTTACTATTGGATGAACCTACAAACCACTTGGATGCTGAGTCTATTGACTGGTTAGAACAACATTTACAACAATATCAAGGAACAGTAATCGCTGTAACGCATGATCGTTATTTCTTGGACAATGTAGCAGGCTGGATATTAGAATTGGATAGAGGTGAGGGAATTCCTTGGAAAGGGAACTACTCTTCCTGGTTAGAACAAAAAGGAAAACGATTGGCTGAGGAGGAGAAATCTGAATCCAAAAGACAGAAAATGCTAGCACGCGAGCTGGAATGGGTGCGTATGAATCCGAAAGGGCGTCATGCAAAAAATAAAGCTCGTTTGCAGAATTACGACAAAATGATGTCTGAAGACATGAAAGACAAGGAGGTGAAATTGGAAATTCCGATTCCTAATGGCCCACGTTTAGGGACAAATGTGATTGATGCCAACCATGTAATGAAGTCTTTCGGGGATAAATTACTTTATGACGATTTGAATTTTAAATTACCACCTGCTGGAATAGTTGGTATTATTGGACCTAATGGAGCTGGTAAAACAACAATATTTAAAATGATCATGAATGAGTTATCACCAGACGGAGGAGAATTTACTGTGGGTGAGACAGTTAAAATTGGATATGTTGATCAAACTCATCATGCTGTAGATCCTGAAAAATCAGTATTTGATGTTATAGGAGGTGGAAATGATTTTGTGGAAATTGGAAACCAAAAAATAAATACGCGCGCATATTTGTCAAAATTTAATTTTGCAGGAGCAGATCAAAGTAAAAAAGTAGGTGTACTTTCTGGTGGTGAAAGAAACAGGTTGCACCTTGCAATGACGTTAATGACAGAAGCAAATGTTTTGTTGCTTGATGAGCCAACGAACGATATTGATGTAAATACTTTGCGTGCATTGGAAGAAGGTATCGAAAATTTTGCAGGTTGTGCGGTTGTTATTTCTCACGACCGATGGTTTTTAGATAGAATTTGTACGCATATACTTGCTTTTG
Source organism: Fluviicola sp. (assembly GCA_039810825.1). GTDB lineage: Bacteria > Bacteroidota > Bacteroidia > Flavobacteriales_D > Crocinitomicaceae > Fluviicola. The sequence goes on along the minus strand of JBDHXR010000003.1, from coordinate 10,356 downwards.
AAGGAGATTCTCAAGTAGTATGGTTCGAAGGTTCATATTCTGAATATGAAGAGAATAAGCGTAAAAGATTGGGTGATGCAGCTCCAAAACGTATCAAGTACAGAAAAATAGTTTAAACTTCTGAAAAAAAGTTGTTGAATATTGGTGCTGAATAGTTTTTATCTATTCAGCACTATTTTTTTTGTCGTAGTATAATTGCTTGATTCTATTTCAAAGAAGTAGATTCCGTTTGCAAGTGTTTCGGGTAAGCGCATTTGATACTGATTGTCATCGTTTAATTGCTTAATCGATTGTGTGTAAAGTGTGCTTCCTTCATAGTTTCTAATAGTGATATTTACAACTCTTTGAATTTCAGAATTCATTGTGAGTGTCAATTCATTGGTATTAACTGGATTTGGGAATATAAAAAAGCCAATTTCATATTGATTGATAAGGCTCACTTCATCTGAAATCACTTTGGTTCTGCCATCTAAATCGGTTTGAGTAAGACGGTAATAACTTACTCCAATAATCGGTGTTAAATCAACAAAACTGTACACTTTCTTGCTGCAACTATTTTGTTCGCATTTTATTTTTGTCAAATTACTCCAATTGAAACCATCTGATGAGCGTTGTATCGTGAAATAATCATTGTTTTTCTCGCTAAGGGTTACCCAATCTAGCAGTACTTCACTGTTTCTAAGTTCAGCAGTGAAACTAAGTAATTCAACAGGTGTGGGGATTGGAGTTGATAACTGAATGTCATCTACAGCAAATGAAGGATCTGTTCCAATGTTATCAGCATTATTTGTCCAGTTAAAGCCAATTTTCACATTTGGATTATTGTCTGCTGAACTTGGTAAAAGCATTGAAAACGTTGTCCACACTCCTTGTCCGCTACATAAAGTTGTTTTGGCTGTGTTTGCAATCTGAGCCCAAGAACTGCCGTTAAAATACCACAAAGTACAATCATCAATAGCGCCTTGCCCATTTTCAATGTAAGTAAACGTAAGCGTAATAACTGATTTTCCGGTACAATTTATTGTTGGAGATTCAGCACGTTTATTTGTGGTGTATGTTCCGGAACTGGCATTGTATGCTGCACCCAAATCTGCAGGAATCAAGCCTCCAAACAATTCTTTTGAACCAAGATGAAGTGTTTGGTTATTTCCACATGGGTCGCCACATTCACCTGCTAAATGCCCGTTTTCGGTAGCACTGATAAACCAAATATTCGCATCAGCTTGGTTTGTTCCGGTCGAAGTTACAGTCCAAAAGCCATTTGCGCTTGGGTATGCAGTTGCGAGCTGACCTTGGTTGCATCCTGTACCAAAACTTTCTGTCCAAAACACCTGAGAAAATAAAGTAGGACAGCTTAATACAATTGTTGAAAGCCAACAATAAAGCAGTAGATTCTTCATAATAGTAAACGGTTTATACAACGAAAGTACAGTGATTTAGATTGATATACAAGTGATTACACGAATATTTTTTCTTTAATTATTTTTTTTCATAGATTCATTCTCAATATATATGTAGATTTGAAGCAATGGATCCACTACACGGAATTACTTTGGAGCGAATAGTGACTGAACTTGTTGAAAAATATGGCTTTGAACATTTGGGATACCTTATTCCAATCAATTGCTTTCTTCATGAGCCTAGCATTAAGTCAAGTTTAAAGTTTTTAAGGCGTACTCCTTGGGCAAGGAAGAAGTTGGAAAAATTATATATTGAACGTATCACCTCGATAAAAAAAATCGAATAAGCCCTCATTTTAACTCTATCTTACATATTATTTTTGTAGAATGTGTACATTTGAAAAATATTCGCTAGTTAAGTTTATCATGATATGAAAATTACATTTTTATCACTCTGTTTTTTAATTTCTTTCTCATTAAATGCCCAATATCGGAATTTCTCTATAGGTGTTTTTGGGCAGATGAGTCATGTGCCATGCAAGAACTATTTTTCAAGCCCAGGAGCCAAAATTCAATACAACTTTAAAAAAGTTTTTTCTGCCTCAGTGTCATACAACAGGGAGAGTATGAAGTTTAACACCTCATCATATAATGATGTAACTTTTAAATATTATCAAATTAGTGAAAAAGCACAATACGATTTGTTAACTTTAAGCGGACGTGCCAGTTTTGGTAAATCAGTACTATTTTTTATCGAAGCGGGTTTTTCTTTATCTATTAGTTCTAAGCTTTATACGCAGTCATTGCTACTACCTGATTTCCCGCAAATGACTAATCCTCAACTGGCAGGGAGCAAGGTTGATCCAATAAATGGTTTTAATCCATTTATACCTATTGGAGCATTGGGATTAAATATTCCGATTTATAAAAATATACGATGTGAATTAATGGTTAGTCGCAGTTTCTACGCATATTCACAAGACACAGTATTTGGAAACGGAATCTTATACAGTGGTACGTATCAACACAGTGTTGAAACTAAAAGACCATTTACTTCCTTCAAATTTGGTCTAAGTCTAATCTATCAATTTAATTTCTCAAAGAAGAGTTCTTATTCATTCACAACTTATTATCCTAAAATCAAGAAAAATCGTAACCATGAAAAAGCTGATTAATTTTTCTGTATTATTCTGTCTTTCACTTACAGGATTCAGTCAATATAAAAATGCCAGTATAGGAATTTCTTATGGGACTAGTTTTACGAAAAGATATAATTCAATTGGAATTGATTATCAGTATCATTTCCAAAATACATTTTCATTTCGTACAGGGTTCTATTTGGATCGGACTATGCAGGTGATAGATACTATTGTGCAGGGTTATGACGAATTGAATAATTCTTCTCCAGTACGCTACAAGAATAAAGTGACAAACGATTTTTATGCGGTTCCTTTATTGTTACAAGCGTCTTTTGGCGAAATCATTTATTTTAATATATTCGGTGGTGTTCTGCTAACAGGATCTCTTCAAAATCCATATGTAAATTCTGAAATTTATAAATATCAGAACTTCGATTATAACAATAGCGAAACTGTGAAGGGACGTGTTTCTACTAACTACAACGCCGAATTAAAGCCCTATTACGGAATAGGTCTTTCTTGGCCTTCAAAATTGGGTTTAACGATTTCGTTAGAGGTGAGTGATACTCGATTTGTAGGAAAGAATTTGACAGATAGTCGAACTTATTATTCCTATGATAAATTAAGATTTCAATTTGGATTGGCTTATCAATTCAATTTCAAAAAAGATAGTGATTTCAAGATGAAGAATTATTTTCTGAAAATGACGAAATCAACGAACGGAATTTAAGCTATTTAGCAATTGAAAAGATCTGTGAGAGTATTGAATATCAAATTAGTCTAAAAGACTTTTATATAGAGAAGACCATGAATGTGAGAGATTTAGAACCCAAAGAATTATGGAACCGTTTTGCAGACTTAAACGCTGTACCACGCCCTTCAAAAAAAGAAGAACGAGTTATACAATTTATGTTAGACTTTGGTCGTTCATGTGGTCTTGAGACCTTGAAAGATAGCATTGGGAACGTAGTAATTAAGAAGCCTGCAACAGCTGGAATGGAAAATAGACAAACTGTAGTTTTGCAATCTCATTTGGATATGGTTCATCAAAAAAATGCAGATACTGTTTTTGATTTTGATGCACAAGGCATTGAAATGGTTGTTGATGGAGATTGGTTGAAGGCGAAAGGCACAACATTGGGAGCTGACAATGGAATTGGTGTTGCAGCAATTATGGCTATTTTAGCATCTTCTACAATCGAACATCCAGCCATAGAAGCAATGTTTACGATTGATGAAGAAACCGGTATGACTGGGGCAATTCATGTAGATCCTTCAAATTTTTCTGGTACTATATTGTTGAACTTAGATACCGAAGATGATGATGAGTTTTCTATCGGCTGTGCAGGAGGAATAGATACCAATACTTCATTAAAAATTAAGTATGAAGCTATGCCCGCAAACCATGTTTGTTTTGAAATAAAATTACGTGGATTGCTAGGGGGACACTCAGGCATGGATATTCATTTAGGTAGAGGAAATGCAAATAAGTGGATGAATCGTGTGTTTTACCACTTGATTTCACTGGTTGACCTTAAATTGTGTAGTTTGGATGGAGGAAGTTTGAGAAACGCCATCCCTAGAGAAAGCACTGCAATTGTAGCAATACCAGAAGATCAGGTTCCCATTTTTAAAAATGAGTTTGCTAGCATCATTGAACAAATAAAAAACGAATTTTATGCTATTGAAAAAGATGCACAATGGCAATTAACAGAAATTAATACTTTAGATAAAGTTGTTTTATATAATGATTTTCAATTGATTACAAATTCTATTTATGCTGTTTTTAACGGAGTGTATAGAATGAGTCCAACAATTAATGATTTAGTTGAAACTTCATCCAGTTTAGCAAAAGTTACCGTTGTAGATGGTGTATTTTCAACTCAATCTTTGCAAAGGAGCTCAGTTGATACGTCAAAAATGGATGTTGCAAATACTGTACGTGCTGCTTTTGAAGGAAATGGAGTTGCGGTGGTTCAAAATGGGGAGTATCCAGGATGGGAACCCAACCCTAATTCTAAGATTTTGAAGGTAATGGAGAAATTGTATGAAGAGAAATTTAATGCGAAACCAAAAGTTAAAGCTTGTCATGCCGGGTTGGAGTGTGGAATATTGGGGAAACATTTTACAAACATGGATATGATTTCCTTTGGGCCAAATATTCGTGGTGCACACTCACCAGATGAGTGTACCCAAATATCTTCTGTTCAAAAGTTTTGGGTTTTTTTACTGGATGTACTTAAACAAATACCATCTAAATAGAATTTTTGTTGTAAGTTTATTCTGTAAAAACTGACGATGAAACAAAGCAAATTACTAGATTCCGTTGATAAGATAAAATACAATTTAGTTTTTAATCTTTTTACGTTCTTTTTTGTAGGAGTTTTGGCTTCTGTATTGTTTTTAGTTTTTACAAAAGAAATACTTGTGCTTCCAAACATACTTGCTTTGGTATTGTTTGCTGTTTGCCTTGTAACTCTTAAGGTTACCAAGAATTTTACCTTGGTTGCATATGTTGCATCTTCACTTGGGTTGGTGTTGATTTCGTATGTACTTCTCTATTTGAAAGCATCTCAGTTTCTTTCTCCCATGTGGATGATTTTAAACATCGTATTCTCCTTTTTTATCATCAATCGATTTTGGGGTGGGGCAATGTTGATTATTCATTTCTCTATTTATTTCTATTTTACAATTCATGTTAATATAGATAATGTAATATTGCCAAGTAAGTTTTCGTTTTTTGATACAATTTCATTTTTAATACAGCTTTTCGTTGTTTCAGCTTCTTTGGGGTACATCTTGTTTGAACACGTGCGCGCTATTCGTTTGAATGAAGAGCGGATGAAAAGCATAAATACTGAATTGATTGAGAAAAACAACCTAATTTCTCAGCAAAACAAAGAAATGGAGGTGATGTTACGAGAGATTCACCACAGAGTAAAAAACAATCTACAGATTATTTCAAGCATGCTTCGGTTGCAGTCTGAACGTGAAGAATCAAAAGGGGCAGAACAATACAAAGAAGCTATTGATAGAATTTCTGCAATAGCGATGATACATGATAAAATGTATCGCTCAGAATCGCTTTCAATGTTTGATATGAAGAAGTATGTTCTGTCGTTGAGTGAAAACTTATTGCGAAATTATGCGCTGGTTCCAGAGCCACATATGCATGTAGAAGTAAACATTGGATCGCTACATTCCAAAACCATTGTTCCAATTGCTATTTTGTTGAATGAGTTGTTGTTAAATTCAATTAAACACGCGTTTAATAATCAGCCTAAGCCAGAAATTCGTGTTAAAATATTGAAATCTGATAGTGTAGATTATTTTCACTTCCAATACAGTGATAATGGATTATGGAAAAAAAACACCGTTGCTGCGTTCGGTTCAGAAATTATAGAGGCAATGGTAGAGCAATTGGATGGTGAAACGAATTTTGAAACGAATGAAAAAGGAACGCATTATTCTTTCAAATTTAAGTATTTATATTGATGGATGAGCACCAATTGGAAAAGTTGGCTAATGCTGTGATGCCTTACGGAAAGTATCAAGGAAAGTTATTGGTGTTTCTCCCAGAATATTATTTAGTTTGGATGAAGCAAAATGGATTTCCTAAAGGAACACTTGGGCAACAACTGGCACTCATGTATGAAATAAAACTCAACGGACTTGAGCACCTGATTAAACCACTCATCAAAAAGTAATTGTTTTGTTCGTTGGCTTATCACTTTTGGCGTTGTTTGTGTTTGGAATAGTATTCCTTGTGTTTAAACACAAATCGGATGTTAAAGAAAGGGTAGAGGCGAGTAACGAATTGATGCTTCGCTCCAAAAAAAACGAACTTTCTACTGACAGATCCATTGAAAAGCTATACTTTATTTTAGCTGTGTGGCTGATCAAAAAGAATGCTTCAAAAGTCACAAACAAAAAAGACTTCGTAATTCATTTTATGCATGAAAAGTTTGAAGTTGACAAAGTATTGGCAGATTCTCTCTTTGTTGAGGCTTTTAGTTATAAGTTTCATATTCGAAGTATATCTGGTTGGGTAATTGATTTGCTAAAAACGAAGGAAAGTAGGGTTGAATTGTTTGATTTCTTGTTTGAGTTGGTATTCGCAGATAACGATATCATTGATAGAGAGTTTACAGCATTGATTCGATTGGGTGAGCTAACAGGAGTACCTAAAGAATACATCGAAAAAAAAATATTTCAATTTCGTGTGGAATCTGCAAAAGATTTTGGCAACAGTCATCTGTTTTCTATGCAAGACGATAAAAGAAAAGCGCTTTCGCTAACTGTATTGGGGTTGCCTTTTAATGCTACACTAAAAGATGTAAAAAGTGCATATAGAAAGTTGATGAAAGAGTTTCATCCAGATAAAAATGTACACATTGATCCTGAAGTTGTAACTCAAAACCAGTATAAAATTCTTGAAATTCAAGATGCATATGAGGAACTAATTGGTTTATTTAATAAAAATAGCTAAAAGAAGCTAATTAATTTATAATCAATGTGTTAACTTACAAGTATTAAAGTATGTCTTTATTAAAATTTAGTTTTTTTCAAAACTGTTGTAACAAATGTATATTGTTTGCGTACAAAGAGGAAAAATTAATTCATCATGAGCAACGAAATGCGTAACAATATAGTAGAACAAGCAAAGAATAAACTTAAAATTCATCGAGCGATGGGTGATAAAAGCAAGTTGAAGCTAAATGAAGTTGCAGAATTAATGGATATTGTTGCATTTGGCGAAGTTTCCAATCGTTTGCAACAGAAAATGATTCCATTTCAATTTTCATTAAATTAAGTATTTTACAAATGTAATCAATTTTTTTGCCGCTAATTGATTACATTTGTATATGGATATCAAGGAAAGAATACAAGTAGTAATTGATTCTCATAAGCTGAGCGCAGGAGAATTTGCGCTTAAAATTGGTGTTCAGCGTTCAAGCGTTAGTCATGTGCTCAGTGGTAGAAACAAGCCAGGTTTTGATTTCTTGGAGAAAATAATACTTACTTTTCCACGAGTTGACGCAGAATGGTTGCTTACTGGTAAAAAATCACAAAAGCAAGATTCATCTCATGTTGTTGGTCTATCGGTAAAATCTGATGGTGTAAAAGCAATGAATTCTACGAAAAAAGTGGTGAAAATTGCTTTTTTTTATGAAGATTCATCGTTTGAAATGTTTCAGCCTAGTGAGAAATAACTCCTGACCCTATTAATTCATCATTGATATAGAAAGCGGCAAATTGCCCTGGAGTAATCCCGCGCTGCAATTGATCAAACAAAATGTAGAAACCGGATTCTAAGTGTATTAGCGTGCCTTTTTGAAGTGGTTGTCTGTATCTAATTCTTGCATTAATTGATAAAGTTTGCTTGTTTGCAAGTTGATAGTTTGGATTTATCCAGTGTATAGCATCGTTTTCAATTTTAAGTGCCCATTTGTTAAGCCCAGGATGTGTTTCTTTTTGTCCACTGTAAACAATGTTATTTGTTGTGTCGATTCCAATTACAAAAGAAGGGAAGGGTCTGCCACCAATGTGCAATCCTTTGCGTTGCCCGATTGTGTAATAATGTGCGCCAATATGTTTTTCTACCATTGTTCCCGTTTCAGGAGAGAATTTAAACGCGTTGCTTAATTCTTCTACATTTTCTAAGCAAGGGTTGATGGTTTTGTATTTAGTAAAAATTTCGTCTGAATCACTTATTTCCAGTATTTTACCTTCTTTAACTTTAAGTGATTGTTGAAGAAATTCAGGTAAAGATATCTTTCCTACAAAACACAATCCTTGCGAATCTTTTTTCTTAGCAGTTACTAAATCCAATTTTCCTGCAATGGCTCTAACTTCGGCTTTTTGTAAATTCCCTATAGGGAATAAAGCTTTAGACAGTTGTTCTTGAGTAAGTTGACACAAAAAGTAGGATTGGTCTTTATTTTTATCTAGTCCTGATAAGAGATGATGTGTTCCATGATCGTCGGTTTCTTTTCTGCAGTAATGTCCAGTTGCTACAAAATCTGCGCCTAGATCCATGGCGGCTTTCAAGAAGACATCAAATTTTATTTCTCTGTTGCAAAGTATGTCGGGGTTTGGAGTTCTTCCTGCTTCATATTCCGAAAACATGTAATCTACAATCCGATCTTTGTATTCTTTGCTTAAATCAAGTACTTGAAAGGGGATATTAAGTTTTGTTGCTACAAGCAAAGCGTCATTGCTGTCGTCAATCCACGGACATTCATTAGAGAGTGTTACGCTTTCATCGTGCCAGTTTTTCATGAAGATACCAATTACTTCATATCCTTCTTCTTGAAGCAAATATGCAGCAACACTTGAATCAACTCCACCGGATAAGCCTACAACCACGCGTTTCATGATGCAAAGGTACAAACTATTTAGGAATTTAGATTGCTCTTTAATTGTTACAAATGTGTAAAAATGATTACAAATGTATTTTGTAAATTTGGATTGATATTTGAATAGATTGAGAGTTTTTTACTTTAAATTCGCTTTATGAAAATAGTGATTTTAGCGGTAGTATCTTTCTACATTTCTGTTGCTGTTTACAGCCAAGATTGTGATAAAGTATGGCTAAAAGGTTGTGTTGAAGATACTTTAAATAAGCATGTTTTTCTGAACCTAATGGTTGTGAATGCAACAACAGGTAAAGGTGTTTTCGGTCGTCCGGATGGTAGTTTTGGGGTTTATGTGAGTAATAAGGATTCGATTATCCTATCTATCAAAGGATATGAAAAGTATGGGTTTAGAGTTAATGCAGACTCAACGTGTCATTTTTCGGTGTATCAAGTTGTTGAACGAAGAGCAACTCAAATTGCTGAAGTAATAGTAAAACCTCTGAAATCTATTCAGCAAATCAAAGAAGAGCGAGCTGATTTAGCTATGAGGGAGACTAGAACGATTACAGGTGTTGAGGCATTTCAAAGTCCTATAACAGCATTGTATCAGCGTTTTTCTAAGAAAGAGCAAACAAAGGCTTTGGTTGAAAAATATAAATTTGAAGATTCGAAAGTAGAGATTTTGCAAGATTTATTAAAGCTTTATGTTTCCTATGATATTATTAAATTGGATTCAGATGATTTTAATGAATTTATTCGTTTTATGGCAATTGATGAAAATTTCTTGCGAACTGCAACAGACATGGAATTGGTGACTTTTATCAAAGATAAACTAGAACATTTCCTAGAGATTCATCCTGAAAAGCAAGATTAATGGATAGCTTCCTCAGTAATTTGTTTGTCATACATTGCTTTGAACATGCTTTTTTGTTGCATTAAAACGAGTGGCACGCCTTCTTCAACAATTTTTCCATTGTCTAAAATAATAATGTAATCAGCATTTCTTAAGCTTGATATTCTATGACTTACAACAACAGTTGTTGTGTTGTTGATTTCATTGAGTTCTTTTAAATTTTGTAAAATTATTTTTTCAGTTTCAGTATCAACAGCTGACAAACAATCGTCTAGAACTAATAATTTGGGGTTTCGTATCAATGCGCGCGCAATACTTATACGTTGTTTTTGTCCTCCGGATAGGTTCACGCCCCGCTCTCCCAGTAAAGTGTCGAATTTTTCAGGGAAAGAGTCAATGTTGTGAAGCACATGTACTGTTTCGCATAATTTTCTTAGTTCAGTTTCTGAAACTTCAACAGTTGATGTGTTACCGAATACTATGTTGTTTCGGATACTGTCTGAAAATAAAAACACATCTTGAGGGACAATTGCAATAGTGTTCCTAAATTGCTCTAGATTGATATCTTTTATTGAATTATCGTTGTATAATACTTCGCCTTTGGT
>JBDHXR010000002.1:0-62102 GCA_039810825.1 Fluviicola sp. | reverse complement strand
ACTTTCACATAACCGGGGTCGCCACTTTCTACCGTTGTAAACCAAAAATCATCTGCCGTTTCGCTGGGTATGGTTTCGTTTTTTATCCGTAAACTTATTTTGACACTCCACTCTCCATTCAAAGGTGGAGCAAAGCGTATGCGAAACGGATAGTTTGTGCCCACATCGTCCCAATCATCTGTTTGGGTATTCACCACGTAATCTCTGGTGTAAAAACCGTCTATCTTTTTGGTTTGCCCTGTTGCCAAATGCGTAAAAGTGGCTTCCAAATCAACATCCCACTCCAAAAATGGGTTTAGTTCATCTGTAAACACCCCTTCGTTGTGCAAGTAATGGTTGACTCTCGTTAGAATATTTGCCGGAACTTCTATCCCGAATTCCAGTTTTTTATAGCGGAGTACTCCGTGCAAGGAAGCATAATTCATCACTGCAACATCTAGGTTGCCAGACTTCTCCCCATTTTTCAGGTGAACCTCGCCACCCGGTGAAAACACACCCAAAGTAACATCATCCTTCAGTGTTATTTCATCTGAAGCAATAAACGTTCTTTGTGTGGTTGAGCCAATATTCATGTTTCCGTTTTCTCCCAATGTAATGCAAGCAGCATGAATGCTTTGTGGACTATTGTTTACCTCTGTTTGCGTCATGTTTTTATCATAAACACCGCAATCATACACACTCACTTGTGCGTTTACCCCAACTGCTACAGTTAGAATAAACAGTGTTAAACCGTATCGTTTCATGGTTACTTTATTTTAGACTCCAATAGCTCGATACGCTTGTTTTGTTCTTCTATAGTTTTGTGTTGCTCAATCAAGTGCAAGGTTAGCTCTTCCACCTTTTTAAGCAGCAGTTTGTTCATTTCTCCTACATCCACTCCCTCTGCTTCTATTGTTTTGGCATTGGGTATTTCGGGCAGGTGTTTGTTCTTTGTTATATAATGTTCCAACTCAGACAATGGTTGTAAAGTGTAGTTGCTTTCAAAAACATAATCTGGCCAGTTGTTGGCATTTACTTTTACTTGTCTTGCGTAAAGCAACCCGTCGTTTGTGAGTTCAAGTAATTTTTTAGGGGCTTGATTAGTTCCTAAATTTTTCTCAATCAACAACGGATGTGTTGCATAATTGTAGGATGTTTTTATGTGTAATTTTGCTTCGGGAACCACGCCCACTCCTACTTTCACATCTGCCATGCATTGGTGGTTTAGTAAATACATTTTCTCAGGTGCATTGATCCATGTTGGAGATGAAATAATTGTATTTCCGTTTGCATCTTGCGGACAGGCAAAGGTTGGAGGTGCGGGCTCTGCGTATATAATTGACTGTACAGGTCCGCCATTTTCAACTTTACCATACTTATTGACAACCAACATTCCTTTCTCTGTTTGTGTGGTATCGCCCAATGATTTTACTTTTAGTGAACCCTCTTTTACCACAACATCTCCAATCAACATGGAATTTCCTTGCACTTTAAAATCGTTTTTTATGAGGGCATTTTCCTTAAAAACTGCATTCCCATCAACCTTTATATCACTCTTTACACGAGCCGTTTTATGGATGACAATGGAATCTTTCACAATTAAAGACGAATCTATGCGTGCTGTGCCGTTTACCTGCAAAGCAGAACTGGGTGTAGTGGTTCCAATTCCTACATTCCCCGATGGAGGCAAGGTGTTGGTTTGTGAATACCCCGAGTAGGACAACATTCCGAAAAGGAGAAAGTTAAAAACAGGCTTTAAAATGGGCTTTAAGCTGGTAGCTGGTAGCTGGTAGCTGGTAGCTGGTAGCTGGTAGCTGGTTTTGGTGTTTCATAACAGTAGTTTTTTTAATTATTATACTATCAAATATACACATTTGGTTTTAGAAAAGCAAGAAGTTTGTAAAAAAACGAATGCAACTGGAGTAGTATAAAAAATGCTCCAACAACTTTTGTTGGAGCATGAAAGAATTATAATGATCTGGTTCGAAAAATGAATTAAAAGTTAATTAACCTACGTTCGATATCAGAATTTGTCATTAAGCCTCTGCGTGTATATAACTCTCTACACTTGGGCAAGAACAAATCAAGTTTCTATCTCCGTAAGCATTGTCAACACGGCGTACAGGAACCCAATATTTCCATTCTTTCAAATACGCAACAGGATAAGCAGCTTCTTGAGGAGAATATGGGTATTTCCATTCTTTATTGATGATGCAATCTGCAGTATGAGGCGCATTTTTCAATAAATTATTTTCTTTATCCGCTCTTCCATTTTCAATATCAGCAATTTCTGCTCGGATTTTTATCATTGCCTCAATAAAACGGTCAAGCTCTTCTTTGTCTTCAGACTCAGTAGGTTCAACCATCAGAGTTCCGGCAACCGGGAATGAGACTGTTGGAGCGTGAAAGCCAAAGTCGATCAATCTTTTTGCCATGTCAGCAACTTCAACCTCGGCTGTTTTTTTAAATTCTCTGCAATCCAAAATCATCTCGTGTGCAACCGTGCCATTTTTCCCGGTGTATAACACATCGTAATGCCCTTTTAATTTTGATGCAATGTAGTTTGCATTTAATATTGCCATTTCAGTAGAATGACGCAAGCCTTCAGCCCCTAGCATTTTAATATAGCCATAAGAGATCAACAAAATCAAAGCACTGCCATAAGGAGCTGCAGAAACGGCATGAATAGGTGTTTTACCACCTGCTGCCACAACAGGGTTGCTTGGTAAAAACGGAGCTAAGTGAGCAGCAACGCCTATTGGTCCCATACCTGGTCCGCCGCCACCATGAGGAATTGCAAATGTTTTATGCAAATTCAAATGGCAAACGTCTGCTCCAATATTCCCAGGATTTGTCAATCCAACTTGTGCATTCATGTTTGCTCCATCCATGTAAACCTGACCTCCATTTTCGTGAATTATTGATGTAATTTCTCGAATTCCTTCTTCATACACACCATGTGTAGAAGGATATGTAACCATTAACCCCGCCAAGTTGTTCCCAATCTGAGTGGCTACTGTTCTCAATTCTTCAATATTTATATTTCCGTTTTCATCACAACCTGTAACCACAATATCCATACCTGCCATTGCTGCAGATGCCGGGTTCGTTCCATGTGCCGAAGATGGGATAATCATTTTGGTACGTTGGTGGTCACCACGACTTTCATGGTATGCTTTTATAACCATCAAACCTGCATATTCTCCTTGTGCGCCAGAGTTTGGTTGCAAAGACATAGCAGAAAAACCAGTTGCCTCACATAAATCTTTTTCCAATTGCTTAAACATTTCATGGTATCCAACAGCTTGTTCCACCGGAGCAAAAGGATGTATGTTTGCAAATTGAGGATTGGTAATTGGAATCAATTCACTTGCAGCGTTCAATTTCATGGTACAAGACCCAAGTGGAATCATTGAGTGAACCAATGAAAGATCTTTGTTTTCTAAGCGTTTCAAATAACGCATCATTTTAGATTCTGAATGATAGCTGTTGAAGGTTGGATGCGTAAACACTGCATCTTTTCTAAGCTGTGAATCAGAAATTGAAGTACTTACTTCTCCTTTAGATGCTCCGAAAATTGACAATATTGTTTCAACATCTGCAAATGTATGCGTTTCGCCAAAACTGATTGAAAGTTCAGAATTGTTGATAATTCTAAAGTTCATGCCCTTAGCTTCTGCAGCTGTTTTGATTGCATTTGTGTCAATACCTTTCACCCAAACAGTGTCGAAAAACGAATTAGAACCTATTTGAATTCCTTTTGCTTTTAACCCTGAGGCGGTAGTTTTTGCTAAGGTGTTTACATGTTCAGCTATTGCGCGCATTCCAGCAGGACCGTGATAAACAGCGTACATTGACGCCATAACCGCAAGCAAGGCTTGTGCAGTACAAATATTTGATGTTGCTTTATCGCGTTTAATATGTTGCTCACGTGTTTGCAACGCCATTCGTAGAGCCGTATTGTTGTCTGCATCTACAGAAACACCAATAATTCTCCCAGGCATATTGCGTTTAAACTCATCTTTTGCAGCAAAGAAAGCAGCATGCGGGCCGCCATAACCCATTGGAACACCAAAACGTTGAGAAGACCCGAACACAACATCAACACCCATCGCTCCTGGTGACTTCAACAACACCAAAGAAAGAATGTCTGCAGCAACTGCAATTTTTAGTCCATTGTTACGAGAAATAAAATCTTCTACATCTGTAATGTGTCCATTAGCATCTGGATACTGCAAAATTGCACCAAAATAAGAACCGTCATTTGCAAATGTAGATTCATCTCCTTCAATTAATTCTATTCCCAAATTCAAGGCTCTACCCAATACCACTTCTTTAGTTTGAGGGAAAGCATTCTTAGATATAAAGAATTTATTCACTCCGTCTTTAACTTCTTGACGACTGCGTGAATTCCAAAACATAATCATAGCTTCAGAAGCCGCAGTAGCTTCATCCAACAAAGATGCATTCGCGATTTCCATCCCTGACAATTCCAACACCATCGTTTGAAAATTCAACAAAGCTTCTAATCGTCCTTGTGAAATTTCAGCTTGGTAAGGCGTGTATGCTGTGTACCATCCCGGATTTTCAAGAATATTTCTCAAAATCACAGAAGGAACAATGGTTTCATTATACCCCAATCCGATAAATGATTTGAAAACTTTGTTTTTCGATGCCAACTCGTTGATGTGTTGCAGATACTCTTGCTCACTCAATGCAGCATCAAGTTTTAACTCACCAGAAAGTCTAATGTGAGAAGGGATT
This sequence comes from Fluviicola sp., assembly GCA_039810825.1. Classification (GTDB taxonomy): domain Bacteria; phylum Bacteroidota; class Bacteroidia; order Flavobacteriales_D; family Crocinitomicaceae; genus Fluviicola. Next base: position 57,359 of record JBDHXR010000002.1, on the reverse strand, counting down.
GTTTTATCAATCAATTCTTTAATTGATCCAACACCAATTGCAGCCAACATTGCAGATTTTTCATCGGAATTTGCACCGATGTGACGAGAGGAAAACAAACTCATTTAAATTGAATTTTTGTATTAATAATGAATCTAAAAATTGACTGCAAATATAAGAAAATTAGTCGAAATTATTTGCATCAATCAAAAGCAAAAAACATAAATATTTACTGCCTGCATGTTCCTTTTCGCTCAAGCATTTCTTCTCCACTCATGGTTTCATAAGCTTTGCATTGCTCTTTTTTTTCTTTTTTTAATCTTGTGATTTCTTTTTTATCACTTTCTGATAAATTTTGAATATCAATAGCTTGATATTTTTTTAGTAAACTATCACTTGATCGAATGCAATCACAGATTTTATCTTCACCACAAGAAGTCATGGTTAAAAGAACAAGTACAACAACTAATATTTTCATAATTATTAAAATTTTGTGGATAGTAAGAGAATATTCCTTTCTTTGTTAAACACAAACAAAAGTAGATAAAATGCATTCAAAATTACCCAATATTGGAACAACTATCTTCACTACCATGAGTAAAATGGCATTGGAACATCAGGCAATTAACCTTTCACAAGGATTTCCTAACTTTGATGTTGACCCCTTGCTTACCGAAATTTTAGCAAAAAATGCTCACCTTAATCATCATCAATACGCCCCAATGCCAGGGAATAGATTGTTGTTGGAAGAGATTGCGAAAATCACTTTTTCAAACTATCAGCGCACAGTGAACCCGGAAACTGAAGTTTTAGTCACAGCAGGTGCAACAGAAGCGATTTTTGCAAGTATTCATGCGCTAATTTCTGCTGAAGAAGAAGTAGTTGTTTTGGATCCCGCATACGATTGTTATGATCCTGCTGTTGCATTGGCTGGCGGAAAAACAATTCATGTTCCTCTAAACAATGATTATTCTCCGAATTGGCAAACTATCCGTGAAGCAATCACTCATAAAACCAAGCTTCTTATTATCAATAATCCGCACAATCCAGCCGGAACAACACTTTCAAAAGAAGACATGTTGGCACTAGCTTCGTTGCTCGAAGATCGCCCCAATTTATTTCTAATTTCAGATGAGGTTTACGAATACATCACTTTTGAAAATCCGCATTATTCAATTAACTGTTACGAAACTATCCGTGAAAGAAGCATCGTAATCTCATCTTTTGGTAAAACATTTCATATAACCGGGTGGAAAATGGGATACCTTCTTGCGCCGGAAAATATTCTGAAAGAAATAAAAAAGGTCCATCAATTTTTAGTGTTTTCAGTAAACAGTATAGCACAACAAACACTAGCTGAATATTTACCCCAAGTAGATTTGAAGCAACTAGCATCTTTTTATCATAAAAAACGTGACTTTTTTAGAGAACACCTAAAAACAAGTAAATTTGAATTGTTGTCTTGCAATGGAACCTATTTTCAATTGGCAAAATACACCAATATCAGCAAGCAACATGATGTGGAATTTTGTGAGTGGTTGGTGAAAGATGTTGGTGTAGCAGCAATACCTCTTTCAGTTTTCTACCATACTCATACAGACAACCATACAATTCGATTTTGTTTTGCAAAAACAGAACAAACACTTATTGAAGCAACAGAGAGATTATGCAGGATTTAAAAATAACACTTATTCAAGCGGAGCAAATTTGGGAAAATAAGCAGCGCAATCTTGAAAACTATGAACAGCTATTGAAAAATGTTCAGAATACAGACCTCATCTTGTTTCCTGAAATGTTCCATACAGGATTCACCATGAATTCAGAAGAATTTGCTGAAGAAATGCATTCCAGTTTAGGTATAAAATGGCTAAAAAACATAGCACAGATAAAAAATACTGCGTGCTATACGTCACTCATAATTAAAGAGAATAACTGCTTTTATAATAGAGGTGTGTTTGTTGATGAAACAGGAACTATTACAACTTACGACAAACGAAAATTGTTTGGATTAGCCGGAGAAAATAACTATTTCACAGCTGGTCATTCTGAAAGTATTGTGGAATACAAAGGATGGAAAATCAATTTGCAAATATGCTATGACTTGCGTTTCCCAGAAAATTGTAGAAATTTTGAAATAAACAATCAAGCGCAATATGACTTGTTGTTCTATGTTGCGAATTGGCCGGAAAAAAGAATCGGGCATTGGAAGACGTTGTTGCCGGCACGAGCAATAGAGAATCAATGTTATGTAGCAGCTGTTAATCGTATTGGCAGTGATGACAACGGCCATAATTACACAGGCGATAGTGTAATTCACAACATGAATGGTGAAGTCATTTCCAACCATTCAACAAACCAAAGCATCATAGAAGCAAGTTTAAGTGTAGATGACTTAGTTGCCTCTCGAAAAAGTTTGCCTTTTTTAAAAGATTACACTGATAATAAAGGTTAAAAAATCAAGTTAACTTGGAAAGATGCACTTAAATAAAAAAAAATAGTATCTTTAACATCAAATTATTAAAAAACATGAAAAAACAAATTACTCTTTTATCAGGTTTGTTAGTGTTTTCAGTCGCTTTTGGACAAGCAATTAAGACAAACTCACAACCTATGGCAAAGAAGCAAATGGGTATTCACACAGGAAAAATTATGTCTTCCCCAGTTGCTGACGAAGAAAAAAATCCAGGTGACATCATTTGGTCGAATGATTTCTCTAATCCAGCAAACTGGACATTTACAACAGTTGGCCCTGGTATAGTTGATGCAGACCATGGATGGCAAATTACTTCAACAAAAAAACCTTGGGCTTTTAATTCTATTATTAACTCTACAGGTGGCGCACCGTATGCACTTTGTTTGAATGGTAACCCAAATACTGGTACACCTGCTGTTACTACTGGAACAGAATGGATTATGACTTACAACGCAGATATTGATTTAAGTGCTGAGACAGATGTAGCATTTGAATTTCAACAATACGGTGCTTTGTTTATTGAAAGTCAAGTAGTAGAAGTTTCTAAAGATGGTGGTGCAACATGGGTTGAAGTTGGTAACAACGACGATATGGGTACATTAACTGCAGGTGGTGGTTCTGCATATGCAAATCCAACAAATCGTCATTACAATGTAAGCCAAGTTGTTGGTGGTATGACAGCAAACATGCGCTTCCGTTTCCGAGTATCTTGGCCTTCTGGTTCAGGTGCTAACGACGGAATTATGTACGGATGGTATGTTGACAATGTTAAGTTTGTTGAAGGATTCCAAAACGACTTGAAATTGCAAGATTTATATCCAATGGCAGGTACACAAGAAATTAAGTACACTAAATTCCAAAAAGATCAAGCAGGAACTGCTGCAATTACGTTCTCTGGATGGGAGCAAAACAATGCTTCAAACTCTCAAAATTCAATTTTGACAGTTACTGGTCCTTCTTTTTCTGCAACTACTGCTTCTCCGGTAGTAATTCCAGGATATACTGAAGATACACTTGTTACTTCACCTGCATTTACTATCCCTTCTGCACTTGGTACAACTGCATTTACAGCTGTGTTGACGTCTAACAACAACACATTAGATAACACTGCAGATGACACGCAAGCATACAACATTGAAGTTACAAATGAAGATATGGGAGTTGATTCATATTCTAACGCTGCGTCAATTACAGGATCATTCATAGGATGGGCAAGTGGAACAGGCGATCCGGGTATTGGTACATTCATTGAAATTTTCAATGCAACAGATGCAATCAATGTAAAAGTAGGTATTGCGAACATTGGAGCAAGTCAACAATCAACATATTTAGGACACGGATTCTATGGTAAATTACACGTTTATAATGCTGTAACAGATGCTTTTGATTATGTTGATCAAACTCCAACTCACGATATCGTAGCTGCTGACTTTGGGAACTTGGTAACTCTTGGATTCTCTTCACCAGTTGCTTTGGCTCCAGGTTTATACTTGGTAACTGCTGGTTTTAGCAGCACTGAAGATTGTCCAATTGCGTTTTCAGGATTTATTCCACAAGGACAAACAGTTGGTTGGGATGGAACAAGCATGGTGAACTTAATTGGTAACTCTTCATACCACAAAATGGTTGAAGCTCCAGTTGTACGTTTGGGTGTTTCTAATTCAGCATCAATCAAAGAATCTTCTTTAGCTTCTGATGTTGCTATTTATCCAAATCCTTTTGTTGGAACTACAGACATCAAATTGAACTTGAAAAATGATGCTACAGTTTCTGCAATTGTTACAGATTTAGCTGGAAGAACAGTTGCTACTGTACCTGCTAAAAATGTTGCAAATGGTGAGCACACAATTTCAATCAACGGTACAAACTTCCAAGCTGGAATGTACAATGTTGTATTGACAGTTGGTGGTGAAACAATCACAAAAAGAATTGTTAAGAACTAATATTTCTTAATTCAATATTAAATGGGGATTTTCGGATCCCCATTTTTTTTATCTATGATATTAGAGCTTGTAAAGTTGTTTTGGAGTTGCCTGCTTTCTGCTACAATTATCCCTTTCCCATCTGAAGTTTACTTTTTGTTCTTTATTACACATTCAACAGTGCATCCTCTACTAATCATTAGTGTTGCTAGCTTGGGAAATTGCCTTGGTGGCGCAACAAATTATTTTTTGGGAAGATTTGCGTATTCCCGTTTAAAAGTAAAAACGTCTACAAAGAGTAAGGTGATAGTAGCAAAATATGGAATTTGGAGTGCACTTATCTCATGGGTACCACTGCTAGGAGATCCAATTTTAGTTTTGTTAGGGTTCTACAAAACACAGATGTTCTATACTCTTACACTTATGAGTTTGGGGAAAATACTTCGTTATTGTACTGTTTACTGGCTTATTAATTTATAACGATTCAATTGCTAACTTTCGTGCTAGTCGATCAACTTCAAAATAATTTTCTAAAGACGGAGAGAAAACTACTTCTGTATTCATCAAAACGTATTCATTTATTTTAGAAATATCCAAAAACTGAATTTTTTCTTGTAGAAACAGTTCTACAGCTACTTCATTCGCAGCATTCAATGCACAAGCAGCAGTTCCGCCAATTTCAAGTGCATCATAAGCCAATTGTAAATTTCGAAACACTGTTCTGTCTACTTGCTCAAAACTAAAATGAGGGTATTTTAAAAAATTAAATCGTTCAAAAGAATTAGCACCACGGTTTGGATACATTAGTGCATATTGTATCGGCAAGCGCATATCCGGTAAACCTAATTGAGCCTTCATGCTTCCATCTTCAAACTGCACCAAAGAATGGATGATTGATTGAGGATGAACAATAACATCAATTTGATTTGTTTTTAAACCAAAAAGCCATCTAGCTTCTATAACTTCCAAGCCCTTATTCATCATGCTTGCTGAATCGATTGTGATTTTTGCTCCCATTGACCAATTTGGATGATTCAGTGCCTGCTTCAAGGTCACATTCTTTAATTGTTCAGTAGAATACCCACGAAATGGTCCGCCAGAAGCTGTTAAATACACTTTTTCAATTGGGTTTTCAAGCTCTCCTGCTAGGCATTGAAATATTGCTGAATGCTCAGAATCAACCGGATAAATATTCACCCCTTTGTTCTTTGCTTTATTCGTTACCAATTCGCCAGCTACAACTAAAGTTTCTTTATTGGCTAAAGCGATATTTTTTCCTGCATCAATAGCCGCTAAAGTTGGTTTTAACCCAGCAAACCCTACCATTGCCGTTAATACTGTGTCTATTTGTGAAGATTCTACAACTTGACAAAGCGCGTCAGTACCTGCATAAACATGAATATCCAAAGAATCAAGCGCACTTTTTACTTGCTGATATTTATTCTCATCAGAAATTACTACAGTATTTGGATTGTATTTAATAGCTTGTTGAATAAGCAATTCAGCATTGGAGTTTGCTGTAATAACTTGTAAATCAAACATTTCTTGATTGTTTTCAATAACCTGAAGTGCTTGTGTACCAATTGAACCTGTTGAACCTAATATAGCTATTCCTTTTTTGTGCATGTTGCAAAGTTAAAATCATTCTGCTTACTTTTACAAGATGAAATATAGGATGCTAACAGACGAAGAATTAGCACACTTAGAAAATGACTTTATTGCATTTTTAATTGTGAATGGCGTGCATGCTGAAGAATGGGAAGCTATAAATAAAAATACTCCTGAAAAAGCATTGAAGTTAGTTGAACTTTTCTCGGATCAAGTGCTTGAACATGTCTATTCAAAAGTTGAATATTTAACGCTCAGCAACGAAAACACCTTTTCAATTTTCTATGTTAACAATGAGGAAGCATATATGTATGCAATTCAAAAACGAGAAGGAAGCATGTTTAATCTTTCAACGAAAGACAGCCTAATAGATGCAATAAACAATGAAATAAAAAATCTGGATGTGTATACGAGTTCAAAAAGAATAGAAAACAAACCGCTCGAAATTCATAAACTCGTGTCACAAGGTGCAGAAGTTTCTAATCAAGAATTATGGAATGCATTAGAAAAACTATTTGGCACAATAAAATGATCTCTCTTTCCTATTTTTGTACTTATGAGCATAGTAAATAAATTAACTCAACGATTTGGCGATCATCGAATAAAACAAATCGACAATCCATTTCATCCAGAACAAAAATTAGCATTGTTATTCTTGGAATTAGAGGTTCCAGTTACTGTGATAATGACTACTGAATTGCATAAATATAACATGCCTGTTCTCGACAATTGGAAGGGACGAGAAAATAACGAACTATATTTCTGTTTACCAAGTCATTGGGATTTTGAAGACTATGAAAACCCTAATTACGCATGGGTGTATTCTTGGTTGTACAAACTTGAATCATTCGTAAAAGAAAAAAACACGTGGTTTGGCCCAGGTCATACCATTCCAACTGCAAAACCAGAGGTTGCAATATCTAACTTAATGACACAAGAGTATTTTATTTTCCTAGAGCCTATTCTGTTGGAGCGCGAACTTGCTCCAATATCAATTGGAAACGACACCGTATATTTTCTTGCAGTTGTTCCAATCTTTGGAGATGAATTGGATTATAAAATGGGAAAAGGCACCATAAAATTTAGACGAAGATTTATTCAGCGAAAAAACACTGAAAAATTGGATGAATATCGCAAATCATTTATGACAAGTCGAATGAAATTTTTTTAATAAACTAACTGATTTCTTTTGAAAAGAATGATAATTATTCTTAACTTAAATAAGAAAAGATTATTATGGGCGCACAAAAGAGACATTTATTTACGCAAAAACAAAAGAGAAATGCAGAATTAGGGTTGATCGTTTCTGCTCCGGCAAGGATTGAAATATTGCGAAATCTACAGCAAAATACACTGGTAAATACATCCATACTCAAGTCATATATTCCATTACACACAAAAACGATCAATCATCATATCAATGTTATTGAGAGAAGTGGATTGATACGGGGTGTTTATGTTGGGAATAAGTACTATTGGGTAAAGAACAATGAAATGATTGAAGACTGGGAAAAAATAATGTGGGTTTTAGAATAAAGGATAATCTTAAGATTATCCACTATTTACCATGGTAACTATATTGACGGTATAAAATCAGGAGTCAAATCGATTTCTAATCTAATTCCATCTTAAAAAACTCTTCTAAATTTTTGACTGTCAACTTATCATTCCCAACCCAAACTTTATCCCCATAAATAATTACAGGACGTTTTAGAAAGGTATATTCATTCAACAGAAGTTGCCTATAATCTGCTTCTGATAAATTTTTATTTGGCAAGGCTTTGTATTTAATGGCACGTTTGGAAAACAAAGATTCATACGACCCAGTCTGTTTTTTCAACCAGTCCAACGTATTTTCATCAATCGTGTGCAACTTAATATCTATAAGTTCCATGCCCAAGGGTAATTTCAGTCTTTTTAAAATCTGTTGGCATGTAGAACAGCTGCTTAAATGAAAAATCTTTTTCATAACCAACTATCTGTTTTGCATGTATTCTTCGTTGCGTTTTCTATCTTCCGGTGTGCCCGTGTTGCAGCCATTTGATTTCTTTGAAAAATGGTGTATCCATCGGATTTGAAACTGAACTGGCCAATAATTACTTGAAAACCATTGAATAGTTGGTCTTGCCTTGTTGGGCTCAAAAATACCAAACGTAGGAACAATAAAGCCTAAAGTTAAATAATCACCTCTTCGAATGGTACGTGTAAAACCAAGATGTAAATGAAATTGAGCTACAAAATCTTGCTGAAACTTTAATGGAGCAATGCTTACTGAGTATGTAGCTTTTGGAGCTGGCAAAATATTGTAGAGCGCATTAAACCCAAAACCGGTTTCCAAATGCCAACCATCGGCAATTTTTGTAAATCTATCTATCGTAATACGGGCAGTTAAATATCCATTATAAAATGAACCAATTCGATCAGTTGATGTAGCACCATTGGTAACTGTTCGTTCAGAACCACCAATATAGTTAAAGCCAAGGCCCCAGTCTAAACGGTGAAAAATGTTATTTCCTATCCATTTCACAGGACCTTTTTCTCCTCTTTTTTTATAAATAGCAGCAAGTATTTTAGAAGATTTTAATCGATAGTGTGCTGCTCCAATTTCTATAAAAGCACCTGGCTTCCCAATTGGGTCAACCACAGAAGTATTTGCATTATCTGCATACGTGCTATTTACTGGTGTTGTAAAGGTGTAATTGGGACCTATAGAAAATTGAATCCCATCTTTGGTTAAATGCCTAAAGTCCCGAGGTCCCCCAAAAAAATCTTTCCTACTTCTGCCTTTCAAGTTTCGAGATTGAGAAAAAGAAAGTGTTGCACTTAAACCAATCCATAAAACACAAATAAATTTTGTCATAATTTCTATAATCTATTCTAATTCTTTTGGTTACAAACCAACTCCAATAATTTTTCCATTACAAAGGGTTCATCCCACTTTTCATGAATTCCTTCAATATTAAGAATTTCTTTCATCAACGCATCTTGTTTTTTTCCATTAGCAATGGCTTTGCTGTATCGAATGTTTGTGAAAGTTACTTGAGAATACAACGGAATCCACTTGTCTGGATGTAATTTAGAGAATTTTGTTTCAATCTTTTTTTGAAGCAGAAATTCAGGGTCAGCAGTTTTATCACGCATTTCAACATAATTATCCAAAGCGAGATCCAAAATAGCATTGGCATCAGGTACTCTAGACTCAGAAAATCGTGATAACAATCCATCCCAATTTCCTTGTACTTGTTCATACATATTCATAAAAACAGTACAATCTTCAAACCCACAATTCATACCTTGCCCGTAGAAAGGAACTATTGCATGAGCTGCATCTCCAAGTAATACAACTTTATCTAAATAATTCCAAGGTTCACAACGCACCATAATCATTGTCCCTGTCGGGTTTTCAAAATAATCGTGCAACAATGTTGGCATCATTGAAACAGCATCCGGGAAGGTTAAATTGAAAAAATCAGAAACTTGCTTTTCTGTTTTCAAAGTTTCAAATGAAATTTCACCTTTTAATGGAAAGAACAGTGTACATGTAAAGCTTCCATCTAAGTTTGCCAAAGCTATCATCATGTATTCACCACGAGGCCAAATATGTAAACAATTCTTGTCTAATTTGTGTGTACCATCAGCATTAGCGGGAATTACCAATTCTTTGTATCCATGCGTTAAATAACGCTGTGAGTAATCAAAAATCATGTGTTTTTGCATGGATAGACGTACTGCCGAAAATGCACCATCGGTTGCAAACACACGATCAGAAACATGTACTTCTTCGTTTCCTGTTTTTTCATTGTGGAAATGTAGTGTTGTGGAATCTAAATTCACATCGGTGCATCTGTGGTCAAAATAGTATGAAATGTTTGGATATTCATCAGCCAAATTCATCAATCGTTGATTTAATCCACCTCTTGAAACTGAATAAATGGCTTCATTGTTAACGCCGTAGGGTTGGTATGAAAGTGAACCGTCTAATGCATGCATACAACGCTTGTGCATGGGTATTGCAATCTTACGAACATCTTCTGCAATACCCGCTTTTTCTAGGGCTTTCCATCCTCTATCTGACAATGCTAAATTGATTGACCTTCCACTAATCAACGATGCTTTTCTTAAATCTGGTCTACGTTCAAACACTGACACGTTGTATCCTTTTTGTGCTAGCAAAATTGCCTGCAAACTACCAACCAATCCTGCTCCTATTACTGCTATTTTTTCCATTAATTCTTTATTGCTCGTTTATCGCTTCTTCTAAATACTTCCCGAAGAAAAATACATCTTCAAATGAATTGTACAGAGGCACAGGTGCTACTCGAATTACATTTGGCTCTCTCCAGTCGGCAACTACTCCTTTTTCTGAAATGGAATCAAACAATTGCTTGCCTTTGCCATGTACTAAAATGGATAGTTGTGCTCCTCTTCTTTTAAGATCTATTGGTGTAATAATTTCAAATCTACATAAGTGGTTGTACTTTGAGGAAAGATGATTGACAATAAATTCTAAGTATGCAGTAAGCACATCACTCTTTTCTCTTAATTTTTGCATCCCAACCCTGCTAAACAACTCCAACGACGCCCAATGTGCTGCCATGCTGATAACAGGAGCGTTGCTTAATTGCCAGCCCTCTGCACCTTCCATTGGAACAAAACCTGGCTCCATTAAGAATCGAGTTTTTTTGTCGTAACCCCACCATCCGGCAAACCGAGGTAGATTTGGGTTGTTTGCATGTTTCTCGTGTACAAAAAGTCCGGAAACCCCACCAGGACCAGAGTTTAAATATTTATACGAACACCAGGCTGCAAAATCTACTTGCCAATCGTGTAAATTTAACAGTACGTTACCTGCGGCATGCGCTAAATCAAAGCCTACCACTGCGCCAACTTTTTTCCCGGCTTTAGTTATTCGTTCCATGTCCAAAAGCTGCCCGGTGTAGTAGTTTACTCCGCCAAACATTACCAAGGCCAACTCATCTCCCAATTCAACGATTTTATTTTCTATGTCTTCTTCCTGAAGAATGTGCTCTCCCTCTCTAGGCTTCATAGCAATCAGCTCTGTTTCCAGATTCAAACCATGAAAACGAATTTGTGACTCCAAAGCATATAAATCACTTGGAAAAGCTTTAGCCTCACACAAAATTTTTACACGCTTGCCTTTTGGACGGTAAAATGAAACCATTAACAAATGCAAGTTGGTTGTTAATGAATGGGTCACCACTACTTCTTTTAGTAACGCACCAACAATTTTTGCAGAAGCTTCGGTCAAAAACTCATGGTATTTAAACCAAGGATTGGTACCTAAAAAATGCCCTTCAACACCCCATTTTGCCCAATCGTCTAATTCTTTATTAATTTTTTCTTTTACAGTTACCGGCTGTAACCCTAGTGAATTTCCTGTGAAATACCGAACCGGATTTTTAGTAAATGTTGGTAAGTGAAACTGTTTTCGATACTCGTGAAGAGAATCTTTGTTATCTAGTTGCTGTGCAAAGTCTTGCGAAAATTCAAAATTCATGGTTCTATGCTCGTTTGAAGATTCAAATATAACCAAAAGTTCACTTTGTCTTGAAAGAAAAATACCAACTTGAATTCATGTTAAATTCATTCGTTCATCCGCCTGCGTTTCGTACATTTGTGTTCTCAATACACAAGGAAATTATGGAAAAGAAATCGTTGAACCGTAAAACTTCTGCTCAGCTTTATGAAAAAGCACTTACTTATTTTCCGGGTGGAGTGAACTCTCCTGTTAGGGCGTTCAAATCAGTAGATGGCACTCCTCTTTTTATTAAAAAAGGAGATGGAGCGTATGTGTGGGATGAAGACGATAATCAATTTATCGATTTTTGTGCCAGTTGGGGTCCATTGATTTTAGGGCATAACCATCCAAAAGTTTACCAAAAAGTTGTTGATGCGCTAGTTAATGGTGCAAGCTTTGGAGCTCCTACACGCCTAGAAAACGAATTGGCAGAGTTGATTCTATCAAAAAATCCGTTTATAGATAAAATTCGGTTTACCAGTTCGGGTACAGAAGCAGTTATGTCTGCAATTCGTTTGGCTCGTGGCTATACAAATCGTACTAAAATTGTGAAGTTTGAGGGCTGCTACCACGGACACAGTGATTCACTGTTGGTAAAAGCAGGTTCTGGTTTGGTTACGTTTGGAAATTCATCCAGTGCTGGTGTTCCAGAGGTTTTTGTCAATGAAACATTGGTGTTGCCACTAAACAACATAGAAGCCCTACATCAATGTTTTGCAAAGTTTGGGAACGATATTGCATGTGTAATCATTGAACCAATCCCTGCAAATAACGGATTGCTTTTGCAAGATTTGAGCTTTTTGAAAGAATTGAGAACGGTTTGCTCAAAGCATCAATCCTTGCTATTTTTTGACGAAGTAATTTCTGGCTTTCGAGTAGCATTTTCGGGTGCGGCAGAATATTATAGTATTACACCAGACATTGTAACGTACGGTAAAATTATTGGTGGAGGTTTGCCTGTTGGTGCATACGGCGCAAAAAAAGAAATCATGGCTTTTGTTTCACCAGACGGACCAGTATATCAAGCTGGTACTCTATCAGGTAATCCTGTAGCAATGGCTGCGGGAATTGCTCAATTAACAGAATTGGCAAAACCAGGATTTTATGATGACCAAGAACGCAGAACTCGTATTTTTGTAGATTCAATTAACCAGCATGCCAAAGCTAAATCTTATCCTTTTGAGCTGGTTTCTATCGGTTCAATTTTTTGGATTTCTTTTGATAATTCAAAGCGTATTAAAGATGCAGAATCGATTAATCCGGATATGAGTGATTTCAAAAAACTTCATCGCGCATTACTAGAAGAAGGTGTTTATATTGGCCCGAGTGGTTATGAAGTAGGTTTTATCTCTGTTGCGCATACAGACTCACTCTTGCAAGAGGCAGCCACGAAATTCACGAAGGCTTTGGATAGAACCATGCAAGAATAGAAAAATTCAAAACATTGCCTGCAAGCTGAGTTCGATTATTCATAATTATTGATATTTTTACGTATGAATCGATTGGAAATTTTGAAAACATACAAATTATTCATTGGCGGACAATTCCCTAGAACAGAATCTGGGCGATATTACACCGTTCAAGACAGCAAAGGAAAATTACTCGCAAACGTGTGTTTGGCTTCTCGAAAAGACTTTAGAAACAGTGTTGTGTCGGCAAGAAAAGCTTGGGGTTCTTGGGCTGAAAGACCGGCCTTTAATCGTGGGCAGATAGTATATCGAATTGCTGAAATGCTTGAAGGAAGAAAAGTACAGTTTATTGAAGAATTAGTTCAGCAAGGTGTTTCAGCAAAAAATGCTCAAGCCGAAGTTGAATTAAGTATAGACAGACTTGTTTACTATGCAGGGTGGTGTGATAAATACCAACAGGTGTGCAGTTCTGTAAATCCAGTAGCTAGTAATCACTTCAATTTTTCAACGCCTGAAGCAATGGGAGTAATTGGTGTGATTGCACCACAAAATTCTGGGTTAGTAGGTTTAGTTTCTACTATAATACCGGCATTGGTAGGAGGAAATACAGTTGTTGCACTTGCCTCTGAAAAACTCCCCTTATGTGCCATTACATTTGCAGAGGTATTAGCAACTTCAGACTTACCTGACGGGGTTGTCAATATTTTAACTGGAACTGAGTCAGAATTAATACAACATTTTGCAGAACACATGGATGTAAACGCTATTGTTTATTCAAATGAAAATGAAGCAACCAAAAAACAACTGGAAACAGTGGCAGCGTGCAATGTAAAACGAATTTTAGCTTATAAACAAAACCTTTCTTTAGCTGAAAATCAAGGCTTGCACTTTATTACAGATTTACAAGAAATAAAAACAACATGGCATCCTATTGAAAAAATTGGCGGCGCAACAAGTACTTATTAGTTCATTTATTGGATAAAACCACTAAACTTAATCGGTTTGTAAAACCATACCTCAACATACACGTTCTTGCCAAATTTGGTGCAAGTCGTGAATAAGAAAACGGCAATCATAAACAATGATAAAACAACTACTCTCATAACACCGCCAATTTTTGCTGCTGCCAGCGGTTATTAACCAAACAACGAATGATGTAAGTGCCCGCAGGAAGTCCCCGTTCACTCTCCCAATCTGTTGAATTTGTCTCCAAACTATAAATCTGAACTCCGGTTATATAATGACAAGTTACTACTTTTATTGAACCCGTGCAACTCAACTTGAACTTGCCATTTGTAGGATTGGGAAATAGTTTTAGTTCCATTTTTAGTCCATCAAAATGTGTATCTCCTTGTTCTAATAGAATGTTATTCGATTCTTCATTATTCGAGTTGGGATTTTCTGCCTGAATTTACTTCTTGGGCGTGAACACTCCCCCAGACTAAGACAAAGTGTTGGTTTGTGAATACCCCGAGTAGGACAACATTCCGAAAAATAAAAGGTTAAAAACTGGTTTTAAAATAGCTTTAAGCTGGTAGCTGGTAGCTGGTAGCTGGTAGCTGGTAGCTGGTAGCTGGTTTTGGTGTTTCATAACAGTAGTTTTTTAATTATTGATAGTACTAATGTAGCAATAGTTTTTTAGAAAAGCAATGATTTCTCTCTTAATATCTTGTGCGTGCAGCATTGGCAACGCTTTGAAGTTCTTGATTCACTCTTAAAAAATATCCACCGGATTAATTCACCCTTTTCAGAATAAACGGTTCTTTATAGATAATGTCGCTCTTGAAATATTTCTTTAGCTTTTTATCATCAATTGTTACATGGTATGATTCGTTAATCTCACCAGATTCCTCATCCAGCTCTGAAACGACTTCAACTTTAGAAAAATAAGGCTTTAATTGCTCTTCTTTAACTCCTTCTTTTGCGTTGATGCCTTGCAATTCAAGGCCTGTTCCTGTTTTTATAACTTTCATCACGCTCAACGTTGGTGTTTTACCAAAATTTAAAAAATATTCTTTGCCTAACTTTGAAACAGAAAGAGAATCGTTTAAAGCGATAAAAGAAGAGCCTTCTGGCGTATCCATGTTTATTCCATCTTCTTTAATTTCTAATAAAGTACGTTGATCACCGGCAAAATCATTTATACTACTTGGAAAAACCATTTCATATTTTCCATGCATAAAAGCAGGTATTTTACTCAATTCTTTACCCGGTGAATTGGTTGAGGTAATAATTGTACAAGCCGTTAATAAAAGCGTTGAAACAAATAAAGTAAAGATAGATTTCATAGACTAAAATTTTAATGAAGGTAATAAAAAAAGCACTCTAAAATAAGAGTGCCTAATAAAATATGTTGAGTGGTTAAAGATTAACCGATAACGCTTTTGTAACCTGCAGCATCTAACAATGAATTCACTTCTTCAGGTTTAGTCATTTTTACTTTAATCATCCACCCTTCGTTGTACGGATCTTTGTTTACCGCTTCTGGGTTAGATTCTAAGCCTTCATTGAATTCAATAATCTCTCCGGATACCGGCATAAACAAGTCTGATACTGTTTTCACAGCTTCAACTGATCCAAAAACTTCTTCTTGGTCAAGTGTTTCACCAACGGTTTCAATTTCTACATATACAATGTCACCCAATTCACTTTGAGCAAAATCGGTGATTCCAATTGTAGCAACATCTCCTTCAATGCTCACCCATTCGTGATCTTTCGTGTATTTTAAATTTGCAGGAATACTCATCTTAAAAACATTTAATTTCTGCAAATGTAATTGAATTATTGAATGCATTGTGTAACAACTGTTACTTTGTAGCTAAATTTTCAATTAACTTTGCACCATGGTAAATAATGATCAGCTAAAAGAAGTACATCAACGCATAGACGCCATTGCTGCTTATCTTAAAATTCCGGAAAAGGAAATGCAATTGAAAGAAGCAGAATTGAAGACTCAAGACCCTAGTTTTTGGGACGATTCTAAAAAGGCTGAAACTCAAATGAAAACTATTCGCGGATTAAAGTTTTGGATTGATTCCTTTTTGAAATTAAAAAGTCAAGCAGATGATTTAGAAGTACTGATTGATTTTGTTCGTGAAGGCGTTTCTGAAGAAGAAGAGTGCGATGAGGCATACAAAAACATACTTGCTACTTTAGAAGAAGTAGAATTGAAAAACATGCTTTCTGAAGAAGAAGATGCCTTGAGTGCTGTGTTGCAAATTACAGCTGGTGCGGGTGGTACAGAAGCGTGTGATTGGGCAGATATGCTCATGCGAATGTATATGATGTGGTCTGAAAAAAGTGGTTATAAAGTTAAGGAACTCAATTTTCAGGCAGGTGATGTAGCTGGCATCAAGACCGTTACCCTAGAAATTGAAGGAGAATTTGCCTTTGGTTACTTAAAAGGAGAAAACGGCATTCACCGATTGGTACGGGTAAGTCCATACAATGCTCAAGGAAAGCGTATGACCTCTTTTGCTTCTGTATATGTGTACCCATCGGTTGACGACACAATAGAAATTTATGTAAACCCTGCTGATGTAACTTTTGATACTTTCCGCTCGGGTGGAGCAGGTGGACAGAATGTAAACAAGGTAGAAACTGCAGTTCGTCTTAGACATGCTCCGTCAGGTATTATCATTGAAAACTCAGAATCTCGTTCACAATTAGCTAACAAAGAAAAGGCGATGCAACTCCTTCGCTCTCAGTTGTATGAAATTGAGTTGAGAAAACGTGCAGAGTCTCGACAATTGATAGAAGCAGGAAAGAAAAAAATAGAATGGGGTTCACAAATACGCAGTTACGTTCTTGATGACAGACGTGTAAAAGATCACCGTACAGATTATTCGGTAAACGACCCGGATAAAGTGTTGGATGGAGACTTAACTCCCTTTTTAAAATCATATCTAATGACTTATGGCAGCTAAACAAGAAAAAATTATCATTTTCCACAACCCCAGATGTTCAAAAAGTAGAGAAGCCCTTTCTTATTTGAATGACGGTGGATGTGAGTTGGAGATTGTAGAGTATTTAAAAGATACTCCTAGCAAAGAACAATTAACACAATTGATTGAAAAATTGCATGTTTTCCCCTTAGAAATTATTCGTCAAAGCGAGCAAGTATTCAAAGAAAATTTCAAAGGACAAACCAAAACAGCAAAAGAATGGATTGATGTGATGGTGAAACACCCGATACTAATAGAACGCCCAATTATCATTCAAGGAAACAAAGCTATTGTTGGTCGTCCACCTGTATTGGTGAAAGAATTAATCGGCAATAAATAAGCGTTTCGTTAAGATTTCTGAATATTTAGCAAATTCTTTGTTTTTATTCCAATCTTTCGTCTAAATTTGTGCCCCCTCAAGTAAGAGAGGATTATTTTTATTTTGTACATCCAATTAGTAGATTTTATGTAGCTGATGAGAACGAAATACATTGACCTGATAGATCAGACTTTTGACTTTCCGCAAGACGAATTTCATTTGAAAGACGACCGTTTGGTGTTTCATGGAATTGACCTTATGCGTTTAATTGAAGAATACGGGACACCACTAAAATTCAATTATTTACCACAAATTTCTTACAACATTCAACGAGCAAAAGGTTGGTTTAGGGAAGCCATGAATAACTTGGGTTACTCGGGAAATTATTACTATTCATACTGCACAAAAAGTTCGCATTTTTCTTTTGTGCTTGATGAAGTTTTAAAAAATGATGTACATATTGAAACCTCATCTGCTTTTGATATAGATATAGTTCAAAAATTATTGAATGACGGTAAGTTAAAAGAGGGGAGTCATATTATCAGCAATGGTTTCAAGCCACCTCATTACATCAATAAAATTGCAGAACTAATAAAAGACAAGCGGTTAAACGTAATTCCGATAGTTGACAATACCACAGAAATTCAAAATTTATTGGCAGCTACAGAAGATGCTGAATTAAAAATTGGAATCCGTATTGCATCTGAAGAAGAACCAAAATTCGAGTTTTATACATCGCGTTTAGGGATACGTTATCGAGAAATCGTGCCTTTTTACAAAGCATTTATTCAAGACAATCCGCGTGTGCAAATTAAAATGTTGCACTTCTTTATCAATACAGGAATTAGCGACAATGCATATTATTGGAACGAGCTTACCAAATGTTTGCGTATTTATTCTGAATTGAAGAAAGTTTGTCCAACCTTAGATTCGTTAAATATTGGTGGTGGATTTCCTATTAAAAAATCTTTAGCTTTTGATTTTGACTATGCATACATGGTGCGTGAAATATTGATGCAGGTAAAACGTGTGTGCAACGACAACGATATTCAAGAACCCAATATTTTTACTGAATTTGGTTCATTTACTGTTGGGGAAAGTGGCGGAGCAATTTTTTCGATACTCCACCAAAAACAACAAAATGATCGTGAAAAGTGGAGCATGATAGACAGTTCTTTCATGACCAATTTGCCAGATACTTGGGCAATCAATCAACGTTTTATTATGTTGCCAATCAACAGGTGGAACGATGATTACGAGCGTGTATTGCTAGGTGGGCTAACCTGTGATTCTGATGATTACTACAATTCAGAACAACATTCCAATGCCATCTATTTGCCAAAATTTGATAAAAACAATACGCAATACATTGGGTTTTTTAATACCGGGGCTTATCAAGAGACCATTGGTGGATTCGGTGGACTCAAACACTGCTTAATTCCTGAACCGAAGCATGTTTTAATACAACGCGATGAAAACGGGAAAATTCACACTGAATTGTTCTCTCAAGAACAAACTGCAGCAGATTTTATGCGAATCTTGGGGTATAAATAATTTGAGAAAGGGTGTATTAATTTGATGCGTTTAATCTGCGTTCAAATGAATTTTGTTAATTGGAAAAGATTCTTTCTATCAATTGAATAATAAAATTCATACTCCATGTAGAAATCTTTACAGTGAATAAAAATTTAAGTTGTTTTTCTCTTGTAAACTAAAAATTTAGCTTATTTTTGCACCCGTTTTCCATTTGACAAAACATTATAATGACAAAGCATATTCAAACCATTTACACCGTTGAAAACTCTGTGTTCTCCCAAGTAGTTAATTCATGGTTAGAAGGAAAAGGATTTCAAGTGCTTCCTTTTCATGAAGATGGCAAAGTAATTGACGAAATTGATGCATTGGTTATTTTTCACGATAACCACAACTTTGACAAATTAACAAACGAACTTAGAGATCTTGCAGAGACACACCAAATTCCAATTCATAAAATAGATTTAAGTGGCACCATGAGTGTAGCACTTTCTTATTTATCATTATTTTTTGAACGCACTAAATGTAAACATGCTTTATTTCTAGGTGCAGACTCGCTGAAGGATTTCCCTAAAATGGAACACTTCAAAGAAAACTGGAATTTGTAAACGTTAATTTTACTTTACATAATCCTGTTTTTGAACCAACATGTATTGGTTGTCTTCTAATTTCGAATAACCTTGCTCGTAACAGAAAAAATACACATTCCCTTTTTGGGTTCTGTATGTATTGGTAAAATAATGGAAATTAAACCCTTCCTCTGCCAGCAACATTGCATCAACTGTTCGTTTTCCTGAGGGATTTAATTTTTCAAGAATTCTTCTGTTTTTTCGCAATATATTGTTGATTCTACGCACATAATTCGTAGCATCTTCATTCAACCTGTTGTTGTGTGTGTTGCGGCAATAATCCGAACAAAATTTTTGGTCTTTTCTCCCATTTAACTTTGTTTCACATTCCAAACATACACGCACGCTCATAAGCTTTCTTTCAAGCAATGTTAACATTAATTAACAGCAAATGCAAGAAACCACAACACTTTCTTTCTCATCTTTGTAAGAATAGGCTAACACAGTATGAATAATTCAGATTTAACACCTTCTGAACAGTTGCAGCAAATTGCAAATGAAATCAAAACAGAAGGACTAAAATACCAACTTCTTCGTCAAGAGATTTCTAAAGTCATAGTTGGGCAAGATAAAATGATTCGAAATTTGTTGCTTGCCATTCTAGCTGATGGGCATGTTTTGTTGGAAGGAGTTCCAGGGCTTGCAAAAACTTTAGCCATACGCTCATTGGCAAATGCTGTGTCTGGAGATTTTTCTCGTATTCAGTTTACTCCTGACTTGCTTCCGGCAGACATTACAGGTACCCTGATTTATCAGCAGAAAGCCGAGCAGTTTGCAGTAAAAAAAGGACCTATTTTTGCAAATTTTATCTTGGCTGATGAAATCAACCGTGCACCTGCAAAAGTACAAGCTGCTTTATTAGAAGCCATGCAAGAAAAACAGGTAACTATTGGAGATGAAACACATGCATTACCGGTTCCGTTTTTAGTGATGGCTACGCAAAATCCTATCGAACAAGAAGGTACATACCCATTGCCTGAGGCGCAAATTGACCGATTCATGATGAAAGTGAATATCGATTATCCTACAAAAGCTGAAGAACAACTCATATTGCGTTCCAATGTAAGACCATCAGGCTTGGAAACCATCTCCAAAATTATTTCTATCAATGATTTAATTACAGCAAAGCAGCTAACTCGCTCTGTGTATATGGATGAAAAACTTGAAAGATACATTGTAGATATTGTGCATGCAACAAGAAAAAATGGTAACGGGCCAACAGAAGTTGTGAACTATGTAAACTTCGGAGCATCTCCAAGAGCATCTATTAACATCGCTTTGGCTGCAAAAGCAAATGCTTTCTTAGAGCAACGAGGCTTTGTGATACCTGATGATGTAAATGCAGTAGCACATGATGTACTTCGTCACCGAATTGGGTTAAACTATGAAGCCGAGGTAGATGGATTGAATACAGATCATGTCATCAATAGAATTTTACAATACGTAGAAGTTCCGTGAAATGGACAAGCAAAAAATATTAAAGCGAATTCGAACCATTGAGTTGCAAACACGTGAGTTAAGTTCGCAGGTGTTTTCTGGAAATTATCAATCGGCATTTAAAGGCAGAGGAATGTCTTTTAGTGAAGTTCGATCTTACCAAATAGGCGACGATGTGCGTTCATTTGACTGGAATGTAACAGCACGTTTGATGGAACCTTATGTCAAGGTGTTTGAAGAGGAAAGAGAATTATCCATTGTGCTGGTTATTGACGTATCTTCTTCCATGTATTTTGGGCAAACTGAAGAGTCAAAAATTTCTTTGGCGGTTGAACTGGCAGCAACAATTGGATTTTCTGCAGCAAAAAGAAACGATAAAGTAGCTGCAGTTTTTATTTCTGATTCTGTTGAATATTACATCCCTTCAAAAAAAGGAATTGCACATATCTATTTTATTCTCGAAAAATTAATCGCTTTTACTCCAAAATCCGGACTCACCAATTTAGATTTAGCTCTTTCTAATGTTCGAAAAATATTCAAACAACGCGGTGTCTGTATTGTAATAAGTGATTTTTCTCAAGAAAACTTGAAGAAAGATGAATTTTTGAAAACTGCTAAAAAGCATGATTTGATTGCTTTTCAAGTGTATGATGAAGGTGAAGAAGTATTGCCTTCCATTGGTTTTGTTCAGTGGCAAAATGCTGAAACAAATACTAAAAACTGGATAGATAGCAGTTCTCCCTTGGTTCAAAAGGAATACAAGGATTCTTTTCGAAAAAAATTGAATGAATTGGAAGAGTTTTTTTACTCAAACAACATTCAAACTGCTCGGTTTGAAACAGGTAAACCCGTTTTCCCTATACTTCGAAAATTTTTTGCATCTAGAAAATGAAAACAATTCTTACCGGCATATTTCTTACATTCACGTTGTTTGCACTTGCACAAGTGTCGGCACATTGGGGTAAAAACCCGGTATTGGTTGGTGAGCACAACTCACTTACACTTACACTAACCTCACAAAACAGCACACAAAAAATACAGTATCAACCCAAATCAGGCTCATTTTCATGTGAAATAAAGCAAAAAAATGAAACTCTCTGGAAACAAGGTGGTGAATTGGAAATATTAGCAGTTCAAGACAGTACGTTCACTGAAAAGAAAAAAAACATTACCACTTTCGTTTATAAAACAATAGCCTGGGACACAGCAATGTATCGTGTGCCAAATCAACAGGTTACTATCGGTGATTCAACTTATTTTATGGAAATTCCACCACTTGCTGTAGTATTTACAAAAAAGAAAATTGATCCGAGTATTTTTGAAATTCCAATTCATGCCGAGAGTGAATGGTGGATGTGGTTAAAAAAATATTGGTGGATTTTTGCCTTAGCAATACTTGCATTAATCCTTCTTATTCGCTGGAATATACGCAAAAAAGCAAACCGTATTGCTACCATGAGTTTGAGAGAACGAACCTTGCTTGCATTGTCGCAATTAAAAAAGAAAGAAGATTGGAAGCATGGAAAACTAATTCTTCATTATTCATCGTTTTCATCAATCGTGAAAATGTATTTAGGAAGTCATTTTGAACTCAACTTAATGGAGCGCACAACACAAGAAACCAGCTTGTTGTTAAAACAAAAGTTGAAAGATGAAAATTCCGTAAAACGTATCTTAAATCTACTTCTAGAAGCTGACATGGTGAAATTTGCTAAAACCACCCCTTCAGATGACCAAGTAAAAAAGAGTATGCAAGAATTTGAGCACATCGTTAATGAATTAAGTCCTCTTGAATTGCCGAATGAATGAGTATTTCAACATAGCACTTTGGGAATATGACTTTTACAGTCCGCATTATTTGTGGCTCCTGTTATTGGTTCCGCTTATTTTATTTATTCATCATCGCTATCAAAATAAAAATACCAATTTTATAAAATTCACCGGTACAGATGATCAACAATCAAAGTATAACTTTTGGTCAATTCGCTGGTTGCGCTACCTCATACATGTACTATTTGCATTTGCTTTCATTTGCATCATAATTCCATTTTCTCAACCCTACAATGTCAATATCAATCCACCAAAAATTGACTATAAAAATGGAATTGACATCATACTATCAATCGATGCTTCGGGTTCTATGCTAGCACAAGATTTTGACCCAAACAGATTGGAAGTAGCCAAAGAAGTAGCCAAAAAATTTGTAGATTCAAGAAAAGGTGACCGCATCGGCTTAGTTGTTTATGAAGGAGAAGCATATACAGCTTGTCCTGCTACGTTGGATTACGAATTGCTAAAAAATCAAATTTCGGCTATTGAACCCGGAAGCTTAGAACCCGGAACAGCAATTGGAAATGGATTGGGTGTTGCAGTAACTCGTTTACGCTCAGACAGCCTTGTTTCTAAAGTAATTATCTTACTTACCGATGGCAGCAACAACGCCGGTAGCATCGAACCCCTCGAAGCAACTCAACTGGCAAAAGCAAAAAATTGTAAAGTTTATACAATTGGAGTTGGAGGACACGGAATGGCCCCTACACCCATGAACACTCCATTTGGAATCATCTACCAAAATATGCCTGTTGAAATTGACGAAAATTTGTTGAAAGAAATAGCAAAAGAAACAGGGGGTAAATATTTTAGAGCAACCGATGAAAGGTCATTAGAAGAAATTTACAAAGATATCGATAAACTAGAAAAACGAAAGATGGAAGACCAACATATTGGGCAACAACCCCCAATAACGATTATTCCTTTTTTTATTTGGGCTTCGCTGGCAATTCTGGTAATTTTTGCTATAAAACGATGGAAATTTAGATTGGATGAATAAAGTAAATAATCATATTTACAACAAGTTGGTAACCAGCATGGTGGTACTTGAATTTGCAAGTATGCTCTTGCTTGTTCTATTTTACCTTGGTACTTTCATTACCGGGGTAACTTTTCTGTATCCAGACTTGTTGCTTTTGGGGTTGTTTTTACCTATTTTATCTGTTGTAAGCATTATCCATTGGCAACAGAAACAAAATTTAGCAACACGATACTCGGGTATAGGAAGAACTAAAATGATTTCCGTAAAATTTGGCTTGAAAGAAGCTTTTTTTCCCTACTTTCTAATTCGATGTGCTTTGTTATTTATTTTGCTTGCAATGGCTCAACCTGTTGCCGGGTCAAAAAAAATAAAAGGAAACAAAAAAGTGTTGGACTTAGTAATTTGCTTAGACATCTCAAATTCAATGAATACAGTTGACATGAGCGGCAATCAAGCAAGTAGGTTGACAGCAGCAAAACACGCGATCAACGAACTGTTGAACAAACTTACAGGCGAACGAATCTCAGTTGTAATCTTTGCAAACGACGCTTATGTGCAATTGCCATTAACATTAGATTATGGAGCTGCTAAACTATTTATCCCAGATATAGAAAGTTCGATGATTTCGGATCAAGGAACCAACATAGGTAGCGCGCTAGAGATTGCTCAAACACAATTTAAAGACGCAGAAGCCGGACAAGCCATATTAGTGATAACTGATGGAGAAGACCATGCAGACTTGTGGAAAAAGCAGATTGCGGATTTAGCTACCAAAAATATTACGCTCAGTTATTTGGGATTAGGTTCAGAAAAAGGTGGGCTGATACCAGAAGATCCAAACAACCCAAAATTAGGGTATAAGCGAGAAAATGGAAAAGCTATTGTATCACGAATCGATAAATCGGCACTTACTTCTATGGCTGCAGCAAGCGGTAGTATGCTTGCATTTTCAGACATTCAATTCCCATCAGTCATCGAAATTGTGAACGGGTTTAAAGCTAGCAAAAACAAAAAAGTAGAACTCGATTTTGTCGTTGCAAGAAACTACTTTTACATCCCTGCTAGCTTTGCTTTGCTTAGTCTTTTAGCTTATTATTTTGTTCAACTGTTCATTCAAAAAAGAAAGAAATGAAAATGCTCTTTTTGCTTGGTCTCTGCTTGTTATTCTCAAGTGCTCACAGTCAACATTGGAAAGACACCTTGAACCGTGCGCGCAAGCTGTACGAACAAGGAAATTATAAAGAAGCGTTAAAGTATTATAAATCTGCCGAACAGATTGCTCCAAAAGATGTAGATTTGTCAATAGAAAAAGGTCAAACGGCATACAAAGCAGGTGAATACAAAACAGCAGCCGAAAGCTATCAGCAGATTGTTGCAAATTCTCCTGAGTCTGAACAAAAACAAAAAATGCGTTCAAACCTTGGTGAGTCGCAAATGATGCAACAAAATTATCAAGGAGCCGTAGACGCTTTCAAAGAAGTATTAAGACATGACTCTGGAAATGAAAAAGCAAGACAACGATTGATGGAGGCTCAGCGTATGTTGAAACAACAACAAAATCAACAACAGCAAAAACAACAACAAAATAACAATCAGAATAAAGACGACACGAACAAACAACAGAATAACAATCAGAATAAACAGAACAACGAACAAAATAAAGGTCAACAAAAACTACAAGATAAGGCTACAGAAAGAAAGCTAGATGAATTAAGCAAACAAGAGCAAGAGATAAAGAAGCGATTGAATGGAAGCAAAGGCAAGAAAAGAGGAGGTAAAGGAACAAAAGACTGGTAAAGGCATCTTGCTGTTCTTTGTATTGTTCTATACATTGGTGTCGTCAGCTTTTGGCCAAAAAGTAGTTGTTACAATTTCTGCAGATAAGAAAGAAATAGCTCAGGATGAACGTGTAACTCTTACAGTAACTTCAAACGTTCAAGGAAATATAAAAATTGACTATCCAACAGAGTTTGAAGTTGACATGGGAATTATGCACGGTATGGAGCAAAAAATGGATGCTTCAGGTAAGATTGTTTCAATGTACTATGTACAACAATCCGGAGTGTTTAAAAAAGAAGGTGTTTTTATGCTTTCTGCCTCTATGAATGTGCAAAACAAAACCTATAAATCGAATAAAATAAGCATCAAAGTTGCTGAACCTTCCAATATAGAACTCTCTGAAATAAAGTCAAACGACCCAATATTTGGACTTATCCAGAGTAAAAAAACAACAGTTTATGAAGGAGAGCCAGTTGTATTGTACGCTAAAGTATTTTCATATTTAGACATCAATTATTTAGAAGCGTATATTCCATTTAAGCCGAGTACTTGCATGGAAAAGCATGATTTCCCTAATAAAAAAGTAAGCTTAGAACAAACGCGCATCAACGGGAAAAATGCCCTCACTTTTGAATACGGCAAACAAGTTTTCATTCCAATTTCTACAGGGAAGAGTATTGTGAAACCATTTGAAATGGCTTTGCGTTGTCCGGGTTCTATTTTTGCAAAAACGTATAAAATTCGTTCTGCAGGAATCACAATAAATGTAAAACCACTACCAAGTGGCGCACCAAAAAGTTTTATTGGATTAGTTGGAAAATATGAGTTAAAACAAAATAACCCAAGTGCTACTGTAAAAGAAGGTGATGTGATTACCCTCGAACTTACCGTATCCGGATATGGAAATTTACACAATAGCAATCCTCCGAAATTGATTTTGCCTGCAGGTTGCTCTATATATGGAGATCCTGAAAGGAAAGACAATTTTACGTTTACAGAAAATGGCGCAGAAGGAACCATCCTGTATCGATACAATATTCAAATTAATACAAATGGAGAAATTCATTTTCCAACACCAACTGTTACATACTTTGATCCTGAAAAAGAAGTGTATGTTACGTTGAAAGGGAGTCCTTTTGAACTCAATGTGAATGCCTCTCCAAACATGCAAGTAAAAAGTGAAAATAAACCCACTTTAGCACAAGAAGGAACGAGTACTTTTTCCCCACTAACTTCAAAGAAAATTGAACAAAAAAATACTGGAAGCAAACTTTGGATTGTTGGTATTGCTGCGCCAACAGGTTTGTTAGGACTTTTATTCGTGCTTTTCTTCATGCGAAAAAACAAACGTGAAAAAAGTGAAGAACATCATAAACGTAGTTCATGTAGATCTTTGTGTACAGAAGAAATTCAGTTGCATAATGAACCCATAAGCCCAGCAGTAATCCCAACAAACTATTGGAATGAGGCACTTGCTAATCAATCGAATTGCAAAGAATTTGCACTACTTTTCCCAAAGGCAGTAATACAGCGATATTCAACTATTTCAGGGTGTACATTAAAAACTCGAGATGAAGTTTATCAGCATTTGTATCAAAGTGCTCCAGAGCTTGCAGATCGATTTAAGTTAGTTTTCAATAAATGTGATGGTTTTTGTTACAACTACCAAGCAAATGAACTTGAGACAGAAGACCTAATTCAAGAGATTAATCAACTATTTGAACAAATTCAAACAAAATAAACGGGTTTTTTCATCGAATTTATTTTTCGTTCTATTTTTTTATTACTTTTACCAACAGCAAACATAAACAAAGTTCATTATGGGCATTAGTATATTCGGAATCGTAATTTTCTTACTTATTGGAGGCATGGCATTTTGGTGTTTACTTTTTTTAATGGGCTTCATTTTACCTACATGGATTTCATTAGGAGTATGGCACGCTATTCGTCCTAAAAGAGTATTTGAAAAAGAAGAATCAGACAAGTAATCTGATTTTTTAAAATCATATTGGAAGCGTTGTATATCAACGCTTTTTTTATTTCATTTGTCAGATGGTTTCAGTTATCATAACAGCAGGAGGAGTAGGCAAAAGAATGGGAAGCCAAGAACCTAAACAATTTTTATTGTTAAATGGGAAGCCCATCTTAATGCATACATTGGAACAATTTTATGATTTTGACAAACAAATTGAAATCTTGCTGACCTTGCCGGAAAATCACATTGACAATTGGAAAGAATTGTGCGGCAAATACAATTTTACAATTCCGCATACCGTAATAATTGGTGGAAAAGAAAGATTCCATTCTGTAAAAAATGCACTGCAACGTGCAAAAGGTGACTATATTGCAATTCACGATGGAGTAAGGCCTTTTGTTTCGGAGCAGGTTTTTTATGCATTGATAGAAACAGTGAAAGCAAAATTTGCTGTAGTTCCGGTTGTTCCTATTCTTGAATCCATACGAAAGATTGCTCATGGAAGAAATGAAGCAGTAAATCGAGCTGAATATGTTGTAGTTCAAACACCTCAAATTTTTGAAAGAAACCTTATTCTGCAAGCATATAGTCGAGAATACTCACCTCTTTTTACAGATGATGCTTCTGTTGTAGAAGCTATGGGTGAAAACATTCACTTAATAGAGGGCAATAAAGAAAATATTAAAATTACTCAGCCAAATGATTTGGAATATGCCGTATTGTTATCGAAACAAATAAGTTGTTAAATCAAATCTGCAGAATTATGAAATACAGACTTACAATTTTGATGGTTGTAACTGTTCTCTTCACATCAACACATAGTTGCAAGAAAATATCTACTCCAAATGAAGATTCAAAGCTACTTTTTGGATCATGGCAATACAAATGCAGTAGTGGTGGTTTTTCTGGAACGGGATTAACGACAATGAATGAAAAGAATTATATTGAATTTACAGAAAGAGGATATTGCAAAGTCTATGAAGGAACAAAATGTAAATACAAAAAGCGTTTCACATTAGAAGAAAAAGAAAGTATTACTGGCTATCTTCGATCAACAATAATATACAAGGGGACTACTAGTATAAATCAAAGTTTTGAAATTTATGGAGATACTTTATTCCTCAATGATGAAGTATATGATGGGTATAATTACATTTACATAAAAAAGTAAACCCAGTAATACAGAGTATCAAGTTATTCAACTTGAACAAGTTTGTTAAGCTCTTCCTAATTGTTTTAATAAGCGTAAATGATTGCCTATTGCAGCTAAAAACGTTTTGTGTGAATTGTATTGAACGCCAAACTCCTTCGCAGTATTTCGAACTATTTTTGAAATTTTCGGATAATGAATATGAGAAACATCCGGAAACAAATGATGCTCAATCTGAAAATTTAATCCGCCTACAAACCAAGTAAGGGCACTGTTCCAATTTTCGAAATTAGACGTTGTCATCAGCTGGTGCTTCGCCCAAGATTTGTCTTCATTCAATTCTACAGCAGTGTCTTTATTCATCAATTCTGTTTCGGGCATTACGTGTGCAACTTGAAACACAAAAGCCAAGATAATACCACATACAAAATGCATGATGAAAAACCCAATTAACACCTCCCACCAATGCACATCCATTACCAAAATTGGAATGACAATCATATACGTATAATAAAGAATTTTAGTAAAAATCAACAACAGCAACGCTTTGGTGAAAGTCGTTCTTTGTGCTTGTATCAATCCTTTCTTTTTGTAGCGAGATAACTGCATAAAATCTTTATTTGTCATCCAAGCCAAAGTCATAAACCCATAAAAGAACCAAGCATAATACGCTTGAAAACGGTGGATTTTTTTACGCGGATTTTCGGCGGAAAAACGCAAAAGGCTAATAGATTCAATGTCTTCATCCATTTCGTGAACATTGGTAAAGCTGTGGTGCAAAACGTTGTGTTGGATTCTCCAATTTAAATTGAATCCTCCTAAAAATTCCATTGAAAAACTCATGAGTCTATTTAACCAAGAATACTTTGAAAACACTCCATGGTTTGCATCATGCATGATTGAAAGTCCTATCCCGGCCATTCCAATGCCCATAACAACAGTCATCAGCATCATTAGCCAGTCGTTTTCAACAACTCCAAAAATCATGAAGAAATAAGGTAGTAAGAATAATGAGAACATGAAAGGTACTTTCAATAAAAGTTTCCAATTTCCAGTTTTTCTGATTTTGTTTTGTTTAAAATATTCGTCGACACGGTGAGAAAGGGTTTTTGTAAACTCATCACCATGAGTAAATCTTATATATTGCATTTTTTATATCTCTTGAAATAAAGAAGTACAAAAGTACCAAACAAGAAACCAAAAACAAATGATTATTGTCATTATTTACTATTTCCCATTCCAATTTGTCATGGTAAGTTGTAACCCTATTGATGCAAAGCTTTTTAGAAATTCAGTTGCAATGTCAATTCGTTCCGTCAAAGTTTTTAACTCTTCATCATTCCAATCTCCTAAAACAAAACCAACTTGCTGCCCTTTGTGAAAGTCTGCCCCTACTCCGAAACGCAGCCTGCAGTAGTTAACTGTGTTTAATGTTGATTGGATATCTTTGAGTCCGTTGTGTCCGCCATCAGAGCCTTTTCCTTTCATACGAAGCGTGCCAAAAGGCAAGGCCAAGTCATCTAGCACAACAACTAAATTTTCAATCGGAATTTTTTCTTTTTGCAAATAATAATTAATTGCCTTTCCAGATAGGTTCATATACGTGGTTGGCTTAACTAGGATTAGGGTTTTTCCTTTAAATTTCACTTCGCTTACTTCAGCTACTTTTTGAAGATTAAAAGTGCCGCCAAGTTGTTTTGCTAATGCATCTATTACTTTAAACCCGATGTTGTGGCGGGTATTTTCATATTTTGCTCCCGGATTTCCTAATCCAACAAAAAGGTATTTCATGGTGCAAAGATAGGTTAAAACAGTGCAAAAATTTATTACTTTGCACTCAAAAAAGACAAATGCGTATACTTGGCATTATCCCTTCTCGATTTGCATCTTCTCGATTTCCGGGGAAACCTCTCATCGATTTAAAAGGAAAATCAATGATACAACGGGTTTATGAAGGTGCTCAAAAATCTGAAATGCTAACTGAATTAATTGTTGCTACAGATGATCTGCGAATTTTCGATGAAGTTACCCGATTTGGTGGCAAGGCAATTATGACAAGTGAGCACCACCAAACCGGTACAGATAGATGTGCAGAAGTATTAAATTCCTTAAAAGAAGAATTTGATGTGGTGATTAACATTCAAGGTGATGAGCCCTTGGTGCAAGCAAAGCAATTGGATCAATTATTGGCTGCTTTTCCGAATTCAAAAGTTGAGATTGCAACCTTGGCATCTCAACGTGTAAGCATGGAAGACATTCAAAATCCAAATCGGATTAAAGTTGTAATTGATGCCCACCAGAAGGCGCTTTATTTTTCTCGCAGTGCAGTACCAAATTTTGCCAACTGCAAAGAAAATCCGATGCAGATTTATCCTTTTCTGAGACACATCGGCTTGTATGCATATCGTGCAAACACACTTTCTGAAATAAGTCGACTTGAGCCAACTGCGTTAGAAAAAGTAGAATCATTGGAACAATTGCGTTGGTTATACCATGGTTATAGCATTCATGTAGTGAAAACAGAAATAGAAACTCCAAACATAGATGCACCAGATGACTTGGAAGCAGTGTTGAAATTAATCTCCTGAGTTCAATTATTAGAATAATAAATGTATTTTTGCACTCCACAATAAAAAAATTGTGACAAATCATACAGAGGGGTGTCCGAGTGGTTGAAGGAGCTACCCTGGAAAGGTAGTATACGGGTAACTGTATCGAGAGTTCGAATCTCTTCCCCTCTGCCAGAACTATCCCGTGCTTTACAACGCATGGGATTTTTTTATGAGTTAAACTGAAAGTATGCTTTCAAGTGAAAACGAAATGAAAAAAGACCAAGCTTTTGTATAAAAGTAAAGGATGCGTTGTGAAGCTGAGCCTAACTGAGATATTTAATCTCTGCCAGAACTATCCCGTGCTTTACAACGCATGGGATTTTTTATGAGTTAAACTGAAAGTATGCTTTCAAGTGAAAAAGATAAAGATTTTGCTTTATTCAAAGGATGCGTTGTGAAGCTGAAACCTAACTGAGATTTGGAGAAATTTTACTGTCGTTCAGCAAAAGCAATGATATGCCCGTCTGGATCTTGAAAATAGCATGCAAAATCTCCCCAACTTCTTTCAAGAATTGGACTCAGTTCTTTTACCCCAACTGATAGTGCATGTGTGAATGCTTTGTGTATATCTGATACATGTAGATACAATTCACATTTAGGTATTCCCTGTGCTTTATCCGGGTGTTCAATGTTTGCTTGCAAAAGCCTTGCTATACCATCATTTGGCATTAGTCCCAGCTTTATGTGTGAATTTATTTGAAATTCTGTCATACCAGTTACATACAAACAAGGCTCAAGATCAAAGAGAGAAGCATAGAACTTAGTACTGTTTTCTTGATCAGAAACAAACAAAATGAGTTCAACAGTATCTATAGAAAAAAGCTGATTTGTCATCTGTAAATTTTTGATTTATGACATTTCACCACAAATTGAAACACTTAATATTTCTTTGGCATGTTCTATATTGCCTTCAGATTTACCAAGAACATACATCATTTTAGTAATTGCAGCTTCCGTTGTCAAATCAAATCCTGAAAATACCCCATTCTGTTCAAAGAATGAACTTGCTTTGTATTTTCCTTGATCCACCCTACCTGAAGCACATTGAGTAATATTTAATACAATTCCGCCTTGGTTGATAAATTGAATAATCAGGTTGTGAAACTTCTCATCAGAAGGAGCATTTCCAGAGCCGTATGTTTCTAATATGATTGCCCTTGTCTTTCGAATATCAAAAATAGCAGTATAAATTTCCCAGTTTATTCCCGGAAAAAGTTTAACCAAAGCAACCGCATTGTCAAATTCTGTAAAAAGAGTAAGCTGAGGTAAAATTGGGAATGGGTTGTCAAAGTAATCAATATGCACACCTGCAACCGCAAGTGGACGAATATTTGGCGAACGAAAAGCTTCGAAAGAAGAAGCCGAAATCTTGGTAGTTCTATTTCCTCTGTACAACGAATATTCAAAATAAATAGCAACCTCTTGAATACAGGGATTACCGAGTTGATTTTTAGCCGCAGCAATTTCAATAGCAGTAATCAAATTTTCTTTTCCATCGGTTCTAATCATACCAATAGGCAATTGAGACCCTGTAAAAATGACCGGTTTTTTTAAGCCTTGCAGCATGAAACTAATGGCTGATGCTGAAAAGGCCATTGTGTCTGATCCGTGAAGAACAACAAACCCATCAAATTGACTGTATTCTTTGTAAATCAACTTGGCAATTTCTGCCCATCGTGTTGGATTCATTTCTGAAGAATCAATAGGATTTGCAAAAGCATGAGTAGTTAGCTCTATTTGTAAATGAGCCAATTCTGGAATGTGCTTGTAAACATCTCCGAAATCTACTGCTGTTAGCTGACCGGAAATAGGATCATTCACCATTCCTATAGTTCCACCTGTATAAACTAACAACACTTTTGCTTTATCCATATTTCTATCTGTGAAATGTTTGACAAAGTTCAAAGAAAAAACGAAATCTCAAAGCGAAAATAATCGATGTGCATTTTGAGAAGTTATTTGTTCAACATCTAAGCGTGATAAACTTAAGATTTCCGCCAATTTTTCTGCAGTAAGCACAATGTATGCGCTTTCATTCCGCTTTCCTCTGTGTGGCACAGGAGGCAGGTATGGAGAATCCGTTTCAAGAATAATCTTTTCAAGCGGAATTTCAGGCAAAACATTTGGTAATTCAGATTTTTTATAGGTTAGCACTCCGCCTATTCCGAAATAAAAATTGGAGTAAGATAGAATTTTTTGAACATCTGCGCTATTCCCAGTAAAACAATGGAATACACCTTTCAATCGTTCATCGTATTCATCGTCTAAAACCTCATATATTTCTTCAAAAGACTCTCTTGCATGAATTACAATTGGAAGATTCAATTCTTTTGCCCATTGAATTTGGGTTCGAAATGCCTCTTTTTGTTCGTTAATAAATGTTTTGTCCCAATACAAATCAATACCAATTTCACCAACAGCCACAAAATTGTGTTTAGAAAAAAGGGCAAGCATTGAAGCAAGTGTTTGTTGCCAATTTTCATCAACAGAACAAGGATGCAGCCCCATCATAGGAAAACAGATATCGGGAAATTGTTTTTGTAAATCCAACATTGGTTGTATGGATTCAGCATCGATATTCGGTAACAGAATTTTATTTACTCCTAGAGATACAGCGCGATTAACTACTTCAATCCTGTCGAGATCAAATTCTTCAACATATAAATGAGCATGAGTATCAATTAGCATTGCAATTTGATAAAAAGAAAAGACCAAAAACAAACGTTCTTGGTCTTGTCATAAAGTTCAACTAATTAATGAAATTCTTTGTAAGCAGTTTCCAATGTTTCTGCAACCGTTTCTGCACTCACACCTTCTATATTGTGTCTTTCTAAGAAGTGTACCAGTTTGCCGTCTTTAAACAAAGCAACTGATGGAGAAGATGGAGGAAAAGGCAAGAAATACTTACGTGCTTGAGCTGTTGCTTCATTATCAACACCAGCAAAAACCGTTAGTAAGTGATCTGGCTTAATGCCATTACCTTGAAGAGATTGAATTACACCTGGGCGCAAATTTCTAGCTGCGCAACCACAAACAGAGTTTACAACAACCAAAGACAAGCCTTTGCTTGATGTGATAGCTGCATCAACATCTGCTGCAGAGCCAAGTTCTTGAAAGCCCACTTGTGTAAGCTCTTCCTTCAATGGTTGTACAAGTTCCAGTGGGTACATAATGTTTGAATTTATTGATTTATGCAAAGATAATTAATTTGGAGTAATTTGTCGGGATAACAACATTTTTTATGATTTTTTTGAACGAATTTTATAGTTCGTTACTAAATTCGCGATATTAGTTACAGCCCTTTAAAAATAAGTGTTTCAGAGTGATTTTTTTAGAATTTTAAAATCATTTATATTCAAATTAATTCCTATCAAATAATTCTAACCTATCTAAAACCATTCTAAATGAATAATTTTTTTAATAAACAATAAGATAAATAAAAATAAATCGCTTACTTTGTCTCACTTAATACTTGAAATATGAATCAGTTTTGGCATAAACTTGGCGACATTTTAAACGGAGCATGGTTTTACGATAATATCGGAAACATCTTTAATTACTCATGCATCGTACTAGGATTTATTGGTTTATTCTATTGGTTAAACTGGCAACGCAAATTCAATGAGCGTGCTAAAAACAATCCAAATCAAATAAAATAATTCGATTCTAAATACTAAAAGACTTCCTTCTGGGAGTCTTTTTTTTGCTTATTTATTTGATTCGATTCTTAGCTTCATCTAAGAGCTTGAGTATTGTTTCATCATTGGGTTGATGACTCAAAAAGTACTCAAAATCTGCAATTGCATGAATAAACTGATTCATTTTGAGGTAGCTAATTCCACGTTTCTCATATACCTCTAAATCGTATTTTGAGTACGGTGCGGCAAGTGAGTATAAACGGATTGATTCAGTAAAATTTTGATCTTGAAAAGCTTGATTTGCTTGTTCTTTCAGTAAAATAAATTCTGTTTGACGCGCTTCCTTACTAGCTCGAATTCTACGAAATTGAGCCATTTCTTTTTCTTGAAAAGTTGTAAGGGGTAGTATCCCAATTTCTTCAAAAAATTCATCTTCATATTCCGAATCAAACTCTTCACAAGTTGACTTAATATCAAGCTGATCTAACGTTTCTAAACTTGGTTTTAATGCTGTTGACCAAAAAGATTGAACAAGAATGTCGTCTTTCTTATTTTCCAATAATTGAAATAAAAAGAAAAGTGAGTCTTTTTGATAGTAAAAAAATGTGCCTACAGAAAAAATACGTAACGGTGATTCCATTGTTATCTAGAGTTAATTCGAATCTAAAATTAGATAAGATGCCAATCCATGTAAACCGCCCTCTCTTCCATAACCACTTTCTTTATACCCTCCAAATGGTGAAGTTGGGTCAAACTTGTTGTATGTATTTGCCCAAACTACTCCGGCTCTTAGTTGAGAAGAAAGATTAAAAATCCGAGAACCTTTTTCTGTCCACACGCCAGCTGCCAAACCGTAAGGACTATTGTTTGCTTTTTGAATAACCTCATCAATTGTTCTAAAAGTTTGTATGGTTAGTACAGGTCCAAAAATTTCTTCTTGTGCAATTCTGCTAGATTGTGCAACATCGGTAAATAAAGTTGGACGAATAAAATATCCATCTTTAGGTAAATCGCACGCGCTTTCATAGAAAGTTGCCCCTTCATTTTTACCCAGTTCAATGTACTTTTGAATGGTGTTGAATTGCTCTAAAGAATTAATAGCGCCAACATCTGTGTTTTTATCCAACGGATTGCCAACAATCAAAGTCCCTATTCGCTCTTTTAATTTTTGGATTACCTCATTTGCCACAGATTCTTGCACAAACAAGCGAGATCCGGCACAGCATACATGTCCTTGATTAAAAAAGATTCCATTTACTACCCCTTCTACTGCCTGATCTATTGCAGCGTCTTCCAAGATAATATTTGCAGATTTTCCTCCCAATTCTAAAGTTAGTTTTTTACCACTGCCCGCAATGGAACTTTGAATAAGTTTACCAACTTGAGTTGAGCCGGTAAATGCAATTTTCTTAACCTCAGGGTGAGAAACCAATGCTGACCCTGTCTCTCCAGCACCTGTTACAATATTTACAACCCCGTCTGGTAAACCGCTTTCTTGGATGATTTCTGCCAAAAGCATTGCCGTAAGTGGTGTTGTTTCAGCTGGTTTTAATACAACTGTGTTTCCTGCAGCTAGTGCGGGAGCAATTTTCCATGCAGCCATTAATAAAGGGAAATTCCATGGTATAATTTGTCCACAAACACCGATTGATTTTATTTTTCTATTTGGGAAAGCATATTCTAATTTATCTGCCCACCCGGCATAGTAAAAAAAGTAATTGCACGCAAGAGGAATATCTATATCACGAGATTCACGAATTGGTTTTCCGGTATCCAAAGATTCAACTACAGCCAATTCACGTGATTTTTCTTGCATCATTCTTGCAATACGGTAAATGTATTTCCCTCTTTCATTTGCTGAAGTATTCTTCCAAACAGTATCATACGCCTTTTTTGCTGCCATTACAGCTTTGTCAATATCTTTTTCGTTTGCTAACGCAACCTGAGAAAGCTTTTCCTTTGACGCAGGATTTATCGTGTCAAAATATTTTTTTGATAAGGGCGCAACAAATTTACCATCGATAAATAAATTATATTTTCCCTTTATTTCAAAATGGTCTGTCCCCTCTAAGCTTTTACTGTAATTCCAGGAATTATTACTTTCACTATTATTTTTATTGTGTTTTCCCATTGTCTATTATCATTGTTGATTAGCTACAATTTTATTCCTTATTTTAAGGAAAATACGTTCAAAATATTTATATGAAATACTTGAAACAAGTATTGAGAATATGAATGTACAAAAATAGAGGAACATATTTGCTTCAAAATAGTGCCTGTTGAAAAAAGAATAGCAAATACTTCTTGAGGAATGTCTATTCTAAACAAACATTTCTTGACAAGTTCATTAAAATAAATTGTTTTCTCGCTCATTTCTTAATCTATAGAAAAATAATCTGCATTTTGATAATTGCCACCTCTTAATTTTTCCAATTGCATCAACACATCATTGGCTAAAGAACTGGCGCCAAATCGAAACCATTCATTGCTTAACCAAGCATCTCCAAGCACTTCTTTCACCATAACCAAATTGTGTAATGCCAATTTAGATGAAGATATGCCTCCGGCTGGTTTCATTCCTACCATTACTCCTGTTTTTTGATAAAAATCTTTAATCGCGCAAAGCATCGTATAAGTTGTTTGCATGGTGGCAGCAGGCTGAATTTTACCTGTTGAAGTTTTTATGAAATCAGCCCCTGCATACATCGCAATATCACTTGCTCTACGAATTTGATCCAGAGAATCTAATTCACCCGTTTCCAAAATTACTTTTAATCGTGATTTTCCACATGCTTCTTTAATCGTCGCAATTTCATCGAACACAAAATTATACTCGCCAGATAGGAATTTTCCACGAGAAATAACCATGTCAATTTCATCTGCTCCATTGTCCACAGCATGTTTTGTGTCCAACAATTTTACTTCAGTAGTTGTTTGTCCACTAGGGAATCCTGTAGCCACAGACGCAACTTTTACCAAAGAACTTCCTAATGCTTTTTTGGCATCTGCAACCAAGGTTGGATATACACAAACTGCAGCTACTGTTGGTAAATCAGGATAAACATCATGTAAATGAACCGCTTTGTAACACATTTGTCGAACTTTTCCGGATGTATCTTTCCCCTCCAAAGTTGTTAAGTCAATCATGTTTAGAGTCAATTTCAACCCCTGTTCTTTCGATTCATTTTTTATACTTCTGGTTTGAAAACGTGCAACACGTTCTTCAACCCCAACTTTATCTATTGAAGGTGAAAGACGAAAATCAGGGTGCTGTTTCCAAGTTTTGTTGATGCTCATAGCTTAGTTTGATGTATGAATATCAAAGATACACAAGCTTAAGAAATCAGCAATTTTTTTATGAGAAAAGTAATGGATGAAAAGAAGGTTGGCGCCCAACTTTTTGTATGTAGTGTGACTAAACTAAGTGATTTAAAATTATTATAACATATTGAAAACGAGTAAGTTGTTAACTATTTTTTATGTTTTATTTTGAATCATCACTAAGAACAATCATAATTTTATATGACTTGTATCATATTAAACCTTGCTTGTTGAATCTACTTTTATCTTTAGTAATTCGTACAAAAATATCCGAAAATACTTATGGTAAATATTAACAAAAACTAAATTATTATGCTTTCAAAATCACAAGCAAGGGCATTCTTTTTAGGCGGTACACTTGTCACATTTGCGACGTTTATAGGTCTTACCGTTTATTCATTTATCCCCGAAAATGATCAAACAAATCATGAAATGATTGACCCACAAGTTGTACGTGGGAAAGAGCTATGGGAATCCAACAATTGCATGGGTTGTCACACTATTCTTGGAGAAGGAGGTTACTATGCTCCTGAACTTACAAAAGTAATCGAGCGCAGAGGTGAAGGTTTGGTAAAAGCCGTGTTAATGTCACCAGTACCTTGGGCACCAAATGGCAGAAAAATGGTTGCTTACAAAATGAGCGAAGAAGATGCTTCAGCAGTAGCCGCCTACTTAAAATGGATTGGCAAAATTGATTTAAATGGGTTTGAAAGAGTTGTTTCTCCTTTGTCTAAAACCAAATGAGAAAAATTTATTAATTAAAACAAAAGGAGATGAAATATAAATCACAAAAAATAGCATACTGGTTCTTTGCACTGAGTATGCTTCTATTCACGCTTCAGATCGTTTATGGTTTGATTATGGGATTTGATCGAATAGGTATGCAGGGATTACATGAAGTGATTCCATTTAATGTTGCTCGAGCTGTGCATACAAATTTATTAGTTGTATGGCTGCTATCAGGGTTTATGGGTGCAGCGTATTATATTATTCCAGAAGAATCAGAAAGAGAATTGATAAGTCCTAAACTTGCAATTGTTCAATTTGTTTCTTTAGTTATTGTAGGTGTAGTTGCAATAATAGGCTTTCACTTAAATCATTGGGAAGGGCGAAAATTCTTAGAAATTCCAAGAGAATTAGATTATCTTGTTGTATTAAACGTTTTACTTTTCTTAGGGTTGATTGTAGGTACCTTACTGAAAGGGAAACGAAAAACTACTACTGCATTAATCTTAACAATGGGGCTTGTATTTGCAGCACTGCTTTATTTACCTGGAATGATTTGGTTTGACAGCCAAGTAACAGATTCATTCTTCCGTTGGTGGGTTGTGCATCTTTGGGTTGAAGGAGTATGGGAGCTTATCATGGGTGGTATATTATCATTTTTACTAATAAAATTAACAGGAGTAGATCGAGAAGTTATTGAAAAATGGCTCTATGTAATAGTTGGTTTAACGTTTTTGTCAGGAATCTTGGGAACAGGCCACCACTATTATTATATTGGAGTGAATAAAATTTGGTTAGTTATTGGAGGGATATTTTCAGCTCTTGAGCCTCTGGCCTTCTTAGGAATGGCATTATTTGCTGTATATATGTACAGAAAAGGAGAGAAAAATCACCCAAATAAACTTGCGCTGTACTGGACAATCGGTGCATCTATTGTTTCATTTATTGGTGCCGGGCTACTAGGTTTCGCTCATACTTTGCCCCAAACAAACCTTTATACACACGGAACTTTAGTAACAGCAAGCCATGGCCACTATGCCTTTTGGGGCGCATATGCTATGATTGTCTTAGCAGTAATTAGCTATTCAATGCCAAATATTACTGGAAGAAAACGCTATGAAACAAAAATAGGGTATGCCGCATTTTGGCTGTCAAACATTGGAATATTAGGAATGACAGTAGCATTTGGCGTGGCAGGTGTTGTACAAGTGTATCTAGAAAGAAAAATGAAGTTAGATTTTATGCATGTTCAAAATGAAATCAGTATTCATTTTGTTGTGTTGCTGCTGTGCGCTACATTGTTTACAATTGGTATTATGTTGTATATATATGATTTCATCAAACATGGTAAACCCACAGATGAAGCGCTTGTAAAAACAAACGATTAAAAAAGGTACAAAATCACAATAATAAATCAAAATCCGGGTATGAAGATTTGGTGAGCGCAAAAAATGCCCGGATATTTTTAAAGTCATGGAAAGTAAAAACACACCATTCTATGTTCCGATAGGAAAAGAGATTGAAGTATTTAATCAAGCATTTCAAAACAAACTGCCACTATTACTTAAAGGTCCAACAGGCTCAGGTAAATCAAGGTTTATTGAATACATGGCTCATAGTTTAGGTAAAGAACTTATTACTATTAGTTGTCATGAAGAAACATCGTCTACCGATTTAATCGGTAGATTCCTTATAAAAGGGGCAGAAACTGTTTGGATTGATGGTCCTTTAACAACAGCTGTAAAATCAGGTGCAATATTATACCTTGATGAAGTCGCAGAGGCCAGACCAGACGTAATTGTAGCAATACATTCTCTTACTGATCACAGAAGGTTGCTTTTTATTGACAAACTTGGCATTACCATTCAATCACATGATGATTTCATGCTGGTTGCATCATACAATCCAGGATACCAAAGAGGGTATAAAGAATTAAAACCATCTACAAGACAACGATTTATTGCTTTATCTTTTAATTACCCAGATTCAAAAACTGAAATTGAAATTATTAGTAAAGAAACCGGTGTGGAAACAGAGATTTCAAAAAAATTAGTGTCAATTGGTCAAAAAATCAGAAACTTAACTGAGCTTGGTCTTACAGAAACAGTATCAACACGACTGTTAGTAGATGCAGCAAAACTTATACATAGTGGATTACCAAATCGGTTATCCGTGCATGTAGCAGTTGTAGAACCGCTTACAGATGATTTACAAACCTTAGCCGCCTTAAAAGATTTGTGTGACCTACTCATATAGTTATCCAGTATCCATTAGCATATAAAATATTTAGAGATGGGTTTTGAAATAGATGAATTTATTGTAAGCAAGTTTTTCAAACATTGGAAAAAATTTAAAAAAGATGATCAGGATCAAATTGCCCGAAGAGTTACTTTAGATGCAGTTAAGCCAAAATTAACTTTGCTTGCACGAGCAATTACAGGAGAGCCTATCGAAATATTTCCGGCTGAGCGTGAAGGTGGATATAAAAACAATAATTTTTTCCTTCCTATACATGTTGACTTTTTACTGTCAAAACAAGAAAATTATCAATTCTACATTTTCAGAGTGCTTTATTTATCAATTCAACAAGGATTAAACCTAAATTGGAGCCCAACAAATTATCAAGATGACGCATCCATTTCACAGCAAAAAGCATTGGAATCTTCAGAAAAAATAATTCCTATTTTATTACAAGAATATCATTCTCAATTAGATTTTTATCATACTATACTTTCTGCATTTGAAACTAACTCTAGTGTGAATAATCGTCCTGACTATTCTTGGATCTATGGAAAATGGATGAAAAATGAACACGAAGTTAATTCAGATAAAAAGCTTGAGAATTTTTCAAAAAAAATTAAAGAAGCTAATGAAGAAAAAGTTAAAACTATTATTAAAGCTAAAGCTATTGAAGATATAATAATAAAAGAGCTTGATAAAAAACAACAAGAAGACTATGTGTTGTTACATAGCTTCGAAAAGGTAGAAACTGCAGATGAATTTAATGGGACATGGAGGGATTTTGATGGAGAAGATGAACTGAAAGACCATAAAGATGCTTTAGATGAAATCAATATGAGGTATGCAGTTCGAGTTGATGATGTTGCACATTCCGTGTATCAATCGGACTTCAGAGAAAATACTTCTGTTTCTGAAAGTCATGAGTTGCTATCTGACGAATTTCACATTGAATACAATGAATGGGATTTTAATAAACGAGAGTATAAACCAAACTTTTGTAAAGTTTTTCCTAAAAAAATAACAGAAAAAGATGTTAGTTTTTACACAAAAACACTACTTAAGTATCAATCAACTCTCATAGGGCTTCGAAAAATGCTTTCATCAATTAACAATCGCATGGAACAGCATAAATTTCAACTTTCTGGGGATGAATTTGATATTGATTCAATAACAGATTTATTTGTTGATGTAAAAAATCAACAAACTCCTTCAGAAAATATATACATCGCAAAAAGAAAAAAACAAAAAGACATTTCTATTCTCCTTTTACTAGATATTAGTCTTTCTAGTGATAGCTACGCCGCAGGAAACAAAATCATTGATGTTGAAAAAGAAGTTTCGGTGATTTTTGGGGAAATCTTAAATGAATTTAATGTAGATTTTGCTATTGATGGATTCTACTCAAAAACAAGAAATTACTCGCCATATCTTACTATTAAAGATTTTGACGAAAATTGGGATCCTGCTAAGTACAAAATTGGATCAATAAAACCAAGTGGATACACAAGAATTGGTGCGTCTCTGAGACATGCAGGAGAAAAATTAAAAACACGAGATTCAAAAAATAAATGGATTATTCTACTTTCTGACGGAAAACCAAATGATTTTGATAAATATGAAGGTAAATACGGCATATATGATGTAAAACAAGCTATACGTGAGTTACAAGTTAACCATATTCAATCTTATGCACTCGCCATTGAAGCACAAGCGCAATATTACTTCCCGTTAATGTTTGGAGAAAATCATTATCAGATACTTTCACACCCAAAAGAATTAATTCATTCATTGGTAAAACTCTATAATAAAATACGTTAAACTCCTTTTAAGCCGTATAGAGACCATCCAAGAAATAACATTACAAAAAGAACGCAATTTTTTATACTTTTAGCCAAATGTTTCTTCATTCGGCCAATACTTCTATTTATCCTATTTTGCAAGCGTGCATTGAAGCTTCAAATGCTATAATGGAAGTCTATGGTGAAGAGTTCACACCATCTATTAAACTCGATGGTAGCCCAGTAACCCTTGCAGATAAAAATTCAAACAAAATATTGGTGGAGGCATTGCAAAGAACACAAATTCCTATCATTTCTGAAGAATCACATAAAGAAGTTTATGAAATACGAAAAACATGGAATAAGGTTTGGATTGTGGACCCATTGGATGGAACAAAGGAATTTATCAAGAAAAATGGTGAATTTGTTATTTGTATTGCATTGGTAGAAAACAATTCTCCGATTTTAGGAATTATTTGTTCGCCGGTAAACGAAACAATCTTGATTGGAGGGAGAAATATTCAGCCTTGTATAGTTTCATTTACAGATGTTGAATCTCCTGAATCTTGGAATAAAATTTATCCAAAAAAAGAAATGACTTCCCCTATTGTAATTTGCGGAAGCAGGTCTCATCACAATGAAAAAGTTTTTTTCTTTCATGAAAAACTTAAAGACGAATTTGGAGAAATTACATTCATGAAAAAAGGAAGTGCGCTTAAATTCTTTGACTTGGCGCAAGGTATCTCTGATGTTTATCCGCGCTTGGCTCCTACCATGGAATGGGATATTGCTGCTGGTCAAGCTATTATAGAAGCTCTTGGCGGAGAAGTGGTGAACGTAGAAACAGGGAAATCGCTTACTTATAATAAAGAGGACTTACTAAACCCGTTCTTTGTTGTGAATACGTGTGCCATCATTCAACGAAGAAAATCATGAAAATAAAAATCTTGATTGGTTGTTTTATTGTAATAAGATCCTTCGTATTTGGTCAGCAACTGCGCATTCTTCCCTTGGAAACTAATTTTCGTGATGCAGCATTTTATTCAGATTCTGTTTTTGTTCCCGTATTTCCAATTTCTACCCAACAATCTACAGTATATGAATTGTTGCAAGAAAAGAAAAAAAGATATTCATCGTTTGGCCATTTTGTGTATCAACGTGAATTATTGCAAGTCATTAAGCCTAAGGGAGCGCTTTGGATTACCCCTCTTTTTAATCTTCAATTAGGCGCTGAACGAGGTGATACTGCTAGAAGGCAATTCTTAAACGTGAGAGGGGCGCGTATAGAAGGCAGTATGAAAAATAAAGTGTTCTTCTCAAGTTCTTTTTATGAAAATCAAGCTATATTGCCCTTATATGCACAACAATACGTAAATAATCGCGGTGAATTTTACCCCAATGCAAATGATTCCACTTATCAACAAGTTAATGCGGCTATTCCTGGAGCTGCCCGCACCAAACCTTTTAAATCCGATGGTTTTGATTATGCATATGCTTTTGGTGTTGTTCATTGGCAAATTTTAAAAAATCTTTCTGTTTCTGCCGGTAATACGCCTGTTTTTATTGGAAATGGATACCGCTCTTTGCTGTTTTCAGATAACGCCATGCCTAGTATGAACTTTAGAATTCAGTATTCACTAAATAAAAGGTGGGATTTTCAAACTATTCGCATACAAGGATTGAATC
Organism: Fluviicola sp.; assembly: GCA_039810825.1. Lineage (GTDB taxonomy): Bacteria > Bacteroidota > Bacteroidia > Flavobacteriales_D > Crocinitomicaceae > Fluviicola. Next base: position 12,849 of record JBDHXR010000002.1, on the reverse strand, counting down.
TCTTGCGCTTACCTTTCCATTCAAATGGTGAGTCTTTGTATGAGAGAAAAGCGTTCAGCATCAATAGTGTTTACTTCAAGGCAACAAAAAATATTCAGATTGGCGTTGTAGAAACTGGGGTTTGGAGCAGGGGTGATTCGCTTCAAAAACTAGCTGTTGAAGGGGCTTTCTATATTCCTGCGCCAGGTGGCGCTACCTTGCAAGAAGGAATCAATAAAAAAGCAAACAGTTATTTAGGTATAGACATCAATACACGATTTTGGAAAATGCATGCCTATGCACAGTATGGACGAAATTTGTTTCATAATAACAGCGACCTTCTTCAAATTGGTTTACGCTACTGGCCTTTTAATTCACACAATTATTTGATCCAAATAGAATACAACCATACTTCTATCAATGCTTATCAAAGTTCAAATCCTAGAATCAATTATTCAAATTACAATCTGCCAACTGGTCATCCGATGGCTGCAGGTGTTGATGAACTTGTTGTTCGTATTCGAGCAGAATGGGAGCATCTGTTTATGTATTCACAAACAAACTTCTACCTCAACCAACAAAACTCTCTTCGTCAATTGCTACCTGTTTACGAGAATATCAATTCGATATCCCAAAAAGTATTTCTCCAAAAAATAGAGTTGGGGTATTCTTTTAACCGCAATTACGGTTTTGAAGTGTTTGGATCTTTTCAATATCGAAGCTTGATTGGACCTGCAAACAGTCAATATTATTGGTTAAACGTTGGCATTCGTACTGCGTTAACAAATCATTATTTTGATTTCTGATGCTTAAAATTATTGTTTCCATAGCGCTCATTTTACCTTTGCTTTTGCAAGCACAATATGGCGTAGACCGTATTCGAGGGTTCAGCTTAAAACAGAGCGATGCAGATAATCATCATCAAAGCATTCAACCTGCCATTCGTTTTTATGCACCTACTAAAAAAGGTGAATTTGAAAACCTGTTTAGCAGCACAGATAGTACACGCAAATTTTCAATATTGCCTGTGGTTGATAGTTATCTCAAATTTGACAATTCTATCAATTATAGAGTTAGTGCTGGGGTAAATTTTGAAAAAACATGGGGTAAATGGTATAACCGAACTCAAATTACCGGTGGGTGGAGTATGCGTGAGGACCATACACAAAACCATGCTGTCTTCTTGCCTTTCAATGCACATCAAGGATATATTTTTACAGATTTTAGAACCAGACTTGCCTATACTCCAAACGATCAATTGCATATCGCCTTGGGAGTAGATAATCAATTTTTTGGTGAAGGATATCGTTCTTTAATACAAGGAGATCAGGTTGCTCCAGCTCCTTTTGTGCTGTTGCGTACAAATTTTTGGAAATTAGAATATGGGTTTATGTACCAATTCTTTCATGAAAACAATTTTTCAGTAAAGCAATTGCATTGGAAGTTTAATACCACACATTACCTAAGTTGGAATGCAACCAAAAATTTCAACATCATGTTGCTGGAATCTATAATTTTTCAAGGAAAAGACAGTACGTATAAGCGTGGATTTGAAGTAGAATACCTTAATCCTTTTGTTTTTTTCAGGCCTCAGGAATACAGTTTAGGTTCTACCGATAATACCATGCTTGCACTGCAAACCTCATATTACTATTTAGATAAAAAGCATGCTGTTTACATGCAATTACCGTTGGATGAATTTGTACTAAAAGCTATGTTGAAACGAACAAAGTGGTGGGCAAATAAATATGGATATCAATTGGGTTTCAAAGGAACGTGTGGTAAATTGAACTACATAGTTGAAGGAAACCTTGTACGTCCATACACATTCTCTCATCTTTCCATAAATCAAAATAACGGCAATCAATCTAGACCTTTGGGGCATTTTTTAGGTAGCAATTTTCTAGAAGTTCTCACTCAAATTCAATGGAGATTAAAAAGCGTAAGACTAGGCCTGTTTAGTTCTTTTGTCTTGAAAGGTTACGATGAAAACGGCATCAATTTCGGTGGAGATATTTATCAAAATTACTTGACGCATCCAAAAGAATATGGAAATACAATTGGGCAAGGATTAACTCAACGATCTCTCAACTTACAAGTTCAAGTTTCAACAGTTTTAGCACCTATTCAAATGGAAATCTATTTCCAAAGTGGTGGGTTGTACTCCTTTGGTGAAATCGGAAACTCTTTTAAACCAATTTTAATGTTGGGTATTCGTAGTAATTTGTTCCAAGATCGGAAAATGTGGTAATACTAAAATTCAATGAAAGATTATACCGAAAATAGAAATATAGAAAACTCGAATCACTTAAACTCAGGAACTTATGAAAATTGTATATTTAACAATTGCAATCTTTCAGAATCCAATCTTTCTCAAATCAAGTTTATCGATTGTGTATTTAACAGCTGCAATTTAAGCATGGCTAATATTACAAATACAGCATTTCAAGATGTGAAATTTAATGAATGTAAAATGCTGGGGTTAAAGTTTGAAACATGTAATAATTTTGGGCTTTCATTTACATTCAATCACTGTTCTTTAAACCACTCATCTTTTTTCAAGTTAGAACTGAGAAAAACAATTTTCAATCATTGTCTTCTTTTTGAAACAGATTTTTCCGAAGCAAACCTAACCGAATCAATTTTTAACGCTTGTGATTTAAACAATGCTCTTTTTTACCATTCAATTCTAATAAAGTCAGATTTTAGAACAGCCTTTAATTTTGCGATTGATCCTGAGAAAAACAAAATTAATAAAGCGAAATTTTCACTTGATGGGCTTTCAGGTTTACTGCTAAAATACAACATTGATATAGAACCTTAAGCCCGTTTTTACAATGATAGATTAGAATATTAAGAAAAGTTAAGTTCAATCATTGGATCCCAGAACACATTTTTCCAGTTCACTATTTCATCATTTTGTACTTCAATTTTTTCAGAAAAAAGCAGTCTTTCCATCTGATCTGGATCTGCAAAATGCATTTTACCTGTAAGTTGTCCATTTCTATTCACAACCCTATGTGCTGGCACATCAGGCATTTTATGTGCTGCATTCATAGCCCAGCCAACCATTCTGCTGCTTCTTTTTGCACCTAAATAGTTAGCTATCGCACCATACGAGGTTGCTCTTCCTTCAGGAATTAACTTTACAACCTCATACACCCGTTCAAAAAAATCTGCATTTTCACTTGAAAGTTTAATCGGCTTTACCATAAGGATAAAAGTAACGAAAAAGAATCACTTCATGTTTATCCAAAAAAAAGGGGAGGCTTACCACTTCCTCCCCAAACTAACACACCTATGATCCGATTTTTGGAAAAAATTTCCTTTATCTGATATATATCTCAAAGATATTCAATCAGTTTGATAAATTTCACAAGAATAAATGGTTTGTAATAATAAGCCAACAAATGGTTAAAATAAAAGATTAATTGAAGGTTTTATGTATGCATTTAAGACGAAATTTGTCACTTTTTGAGTGTTAAAATCAAATTAATTAAACTAAGTTTACCACCTTGAACATTATTTTTGCAGAAAAAAGAAATGACATTCGGTAAGAAAATCAAGCAATACATGACCTTTAGCAAGTTTCGATTATCGGTACTTGTAATCATATCAGCACTCTCAGGGTATCTTTTCGTGGGAGGAAGTGATGGTTTAGAAATAACCTATCTTTTGGTTGGTGGTATGCTGGTTACATCTGCTTCGAATGGATCCAATCAAATTTGGGAACGCGAATTGGATATACTTATGAATCGCACAACCAAGCGCCCATTGCCACAGAATGAAATGACAGTTAATGAGGGAGTTATCGTTGTAATTCTTATGCTTTTACCGGGGTTATACTTGTTGTATAAATTGAGTTTAGGTGTCATGTTATTGGGCTTAGCCTCTTATGTTTCGTATGCGTTCATCTACACACCTATGAAGCGCATAAGTCCGTGGGCTGTTTTTGTTGGAGCGTTTCCTGGAGCTATTCCACCTATGCTTGGTGCAGTTGCAGGATCAGATAGCTACGGATTAGTTCCCGGTGTTTTGTTCTTCGTACAATTTATTTGGCAATTTCCACATTTTTGGGCCATCGCTTGGGTTGCACATGAAGATTATCAAAAAGCAGGATTCTTCCTTCTTCCTTCACGCACAGGGAAAACGAAACAATCTGCCTTTCAAATATTGGTGTACACATTTATGTTAATCCCATTCTCTTTGCTTCCTTGGGCAATGGATTGGACAGGTAACGTATCGTTTGCTATCGTTGGAACTTGCTCAATACTTTTCTTCATGCAAGCATACCGTTTGTATATGACACTGGATATTAAAGACGCTAAAAAACTGATGTTCGCATCCTTTATTTGGTTACCAATTGTCCAGTTTGTGTATGTCTTCGATCGAAATCAAAAAGCCATAGAAGAAGCACTCTGGTACCTAGGAAAATTATATTAATATTAAAATCATTCGAATATGTTACAAGCAGATTATGACAAAGAACTGACCCCCGAGGTTAGAGAAAAAATGAGGAAAAACCTTGTTTATATTGGTATTTTTAGTGTGGTAATGTTGTTTGCAGGTTTATCGTCTGCATACATTGTAAGTGCCGGAGATACATTTTGGGTAAAATACGCTTTACCTTCAGCATTTTATGTATCCACTACATTAATCATACTTAGCAGTATTGTGTTAATTATTGGAATCAAGATGGCTCAAAAAAAGGCGAACCCTTCCATTTTAAAAATTACCGTTCCACTTACTTTGTTGCTTGGAATCGGATTCACGTACTACCAATTCAAAGGATACAAAGAATTGACAGAAAATGGAGCTTATTTATCTTCACGTATTGCAGTAACAGATGGCAAGTATGGCTCATTCTATGAAGTGAAAATAGATGGGAAATTTATGGAAGTAAATGGCAATGACTATTTACTAGAAGGCAAGTTGATGACTGATGCGCAAAAAGCAGACTTAAGTCGTTTTGCAAGTCAGTTTGAACGTATCAGTAAAAAGAAAGATGAAAAAATTAATTTTTACGATAAATACACACTGGTATACAAAAATCAGGATGTATTGTATAAAGATGGAAAGTTTTATGTGCAAGACAGCGTTGCGCTTAATACCTTAGATGTATTCCGCTTAGAAGAATTTTCTTGGCATTTACGTGACGGAAGAGGAGATTTCTTTCACCGTGGAAAAATTGGAAAAGATTTTAAAATATACTATAAGGGCAAAGAGTTACAATATATTGACCGTAAACTTACATACAACGGCGTTCCATTAAATGCCCCATTACAACTTAAAATGAACAGTTCTTCGGATACAGCTTCATCTTATTTATACATCATTACATTTTTGCATTTACTACATATTTTAGTAACACTTCTAGTAATGGCTAAAGCCACATTTAAAGCTTTTAACGGTAAATTAGCAATATATAACTACCTACCAATCAGAACGTTAGGTGTTTTCTGGCATTTTTTAGGCATATTATGGCTGTATTTGTTGTTATTTTTACTTTTTATTCATTAAACTTGCAAAAAAATATTGTACGATGACAGATTTGGCTACTAAATACTCTGAATTCGACGCATCATGGGATGGAAAAGGGTCACCTTTTAAAACCAGCTATGGTAAGTTGATGATGTGGTTTTTCCTCGTTTCAGATGCTTTGACATTTGGGGGGTTACTTGTTTCTTATGGTTTTGCGCGTTATTCAACTTTAGATGCATGGCCTATTGGTGAGGAGACGTTTGAAGCATTGCCTTTTTTGGGGCATGGTTACCCATTGGCTTATGTTGCTTTAATGACCTTTATCTTGATTATTTCTTCTGTTACTATGGTGTTGGCAGTTGAGGCTGGTCACCGAATGGATAAGAAAGGCGTTATTAAATGGATGATTGCAACCATTATTGGTGGGTTATTCTTCGTGGGTTCTCAAGCTTGGGAATGGTCTCACTTCATTCATGGAACAGACTTTGGAAGCGTTGAGATACTATCAGGTGAGCACAAGGGGGCAAGAGCTACAGTAAAAGGACATTTTGGAGCATTTGAAAGTTTCACTGTTGTAGAAGCTGGCAAGCATCACAAGAAAGGTGAGGTAATCACAGGTACTCCTGAAGATTTATATCATGACTTTAGACATGCTGTTGAAGCAGGTTTAGTGAAGAACAATCAAATTACATTGCATGACGGTTCTGTTGCAACTTGGAAAAAGGCGCAAGATGAACACATGGAATTGATTGTAAAATCAGATGGAAATGGAGTAGCTTTACCTAGAACAGTAATCAAAGGAAAAGATGCTGAAAAATTGTATTGGGAAACTGTAAATGCTGGTCATAAGAAATCAATCATTTATGGAGCTAATTTACACATCAATGAATACGGCCCAACATCATACGGTCAATTCTTCTTCTTTATCACAGGATTCCACGGGTTTCACGTATTTACTGGGGTTATCATTAATTTCATCGTGTTCTTAGGAGTAGTTAAAGGAGTAAATCACCGCAGAGGACATTATGAGATGGTTGAAAAAACTGGTTTATACTGGCACTTTGTAGATTTAGTTTGGGTATTTGTATTTACATTCTTCTACTTAGTATAATCAACTAAATAAACGAGTTATGGAAAGAGATGACATTATAGAATATTCCCTTCATACGCACCACAGCGAAGAAGAAGGAAAGAAAATTAGAAAGAAAATTTGGGTTGTAACAGCTATTCTTACTGTTATTACACTTGTTGAAGTATTGGTAGGATTGTATTTTAGCCGTGCTGTAGAAGCAGGGTTTACATGGGAAGCTATCAAATGGGGATACATCGTATTGACATTGGTGAAAGCCGGATACATTGTAATGGTATTTATGCATTTAGGTGATGAGCATAAATCATTGAGATACTTAGTTTTGGTAACATACTTTGCGTTTATTATCTACATTGTGTTGTTGTTTCTTATTGAAGCACAGGCTACACATAATATTTGGGCAGCGCCTTTAAAATAAATTATTCATACTAAATTGATTTTAGCCGATGGCTGAGTCTAAATCTAAAGCCGGTACCTGGAGGTCAGTATTCGTTTTACTGCTCGCTTTCGGACCGGCTATTATTTTGATACTAATTGCAACGAGTCATTGCAAACACAAATTCAAACGTTTGGATGATTTTGGAGTAATTCCAAAATACGAGTTTACAACCTCTAGCGGTAAAAAAATTACGAACAATACATTCAAAAATGATATTGTTATCTTCACAACAATACAGCCAACCTGTCCAGATTCTTGTGGAATTTCTATCTGGCATTTAGACCAATTGATTTTCCAAATTACTCGAAGCAAAAAACGCTTAAAACACATCAAAATTGTTTCTATTGTTACCGACTATTATGGAAACCCTTCAAACAATTTAAAAGATGTGGAATTTAGCTTAAAAGATAGAGTTGATGGGTATAATCCTGATATGTGGTTGGTTGTAAAGGGTGACCCAAAACAGATTTATAATATTGAAAACAACGGGGTCAATCTTATCCACAAAAGCAATGAATTCTTTGGAGGAATTAGCTATCAAGAGTTAATGTTACTCGCTGATAAGAAAAACCACATTCGAATGATTGTTTCTGGTAAAACAGAAGACTCAATGCGTACAATGCGCGACTATATGTCCTTGTTGGAACGTGAATACAAACAAAATGAAATCAAAGACAAAGAGTAAGCTGGTATCAATACTAAGTGTTTGCTTAATTTCCGTACTTGGTTTTAACTCTTGTACAAATAGTGAGAGTAAAAAAACACCTGTTTTGCCTTTTTTCGGAAATTACGAAGTAGTTACTTCTGAAACGAATGGCGTTATTTCTACAGATACTATCTACCCAACAATTCCAGCTTTTGAATTTTTAAATCAAGATTCTGTTATCTGTAAATCTCAAGATTTAAAAGGTAAGATTTGGGTTGTAAATTTTTTCTTTGCCTCTTGCCCAAGTATTTGTCCACCAATGATGGAACAAATGAAAAAAGTGCACACTAAAACATTGGATTTGGCTTCAAAAGTTCAATTTATTTCTTTTACAATTGATCCAAACAATGATACTCCTTCCGCTTTAAAAAATTATTCAAAAGAACGTGGTTTTGAATCGAAAAATTGGACGTTTTTAACGGGAGATGAGCAAAAAACACATCAACTAGGGGTAAATAATTTTATGGTGCATGCAGCCAGAGATGCTTATGAAGCCGGTGGATTTGCGCATAGTGACGCAATTGTATTAGTTGATATGGAAGGCCATGTGAGAGGAGTATATCCCAGCAATCAACACGAATTAATGGACAAATTAACGCTAGACATTCGTAAATTATTAACCCAAGAATATGGATTCAACAACACAAAATAAATCGGCTTTTCGTAAAGTAATTCTTATTCTTTCAATTGGAATTCCAATCATTGTTGCCTTGCTCTTTAAAGTGAAAATTCCAGGTTACGATTTTTCATTTTTACCCCCAATTTATGCATCAATCAACGCATTTACTGCCATTTTATTAATTGCTGCACTTATTGCTATTAAAAAGAAAAAAGTAGAATTGCATAAAAAATTGATTCAAATATGCATGTTTTTAGCCCTCTTGTTTTTTATAGGTTACATCCTGTATCATGCAACCGCAACAGAAACTTACTTAGGTGACTTAAATGGAAATGGAAAGCTAGAACCCAATGAACTAGCACAAATAGCAGCATCAACACGAATTATCTATTTTATCATTTTAATCTCACATATTTTACTGAGTATTTCTGTAATTCCTTTGGTCTTATTCTCATACTTATTTGCCATAGAAGGAAAATTTGAACGACATCGTAAAATTGCCAAAATTACTTGGCCAATATGGTTGTATGTTGCAATAAGTGGAGTAATTGTGTATCTGATGATATCACCATATTATCCGAAATAGAAAATTCTAAAGATTAGACGGGCATTTATTCTTACCTCCCAATCGGAACATTAATCCTGCACCAAAAAAAGTGTACCAATCGCGGGTTGCTTTATTACCTCTTTGCCCAAAAGGGTTTCCATCTAAACTTCGATTACTCATTGCAGCAGACATAGGTCCGTTATCTGAAGCTAACAAAACCGGATCAGCATAACGATACCCTCCAACATCGTCTAAATAATCAGTAAACATAAAACGGATACCATATTCAAAATTAAGTGCAATATTTTTGGCTATAGAAATACGTACTCCGGCAGCTAAAGGAATAGCGCATTGTATTTTAGAATATTTTTTTCTATCAGATAACGCTGTATTTTGACCTTCTGTACCTAAAGGTTGCAATTCAACTAAAGTTCCATTGAAATCAGATTTAGGGTTAATCCGTGTTAAAGCCAACTCAGCCATCAAATAGGCTGTTCCTTTATAGCGTTTGTTTCCAATTTCGAATGGAAAATAAGTAACTTCAATTCCAGTCCCTAATTCAAACCAATCTGTTTGAAAGGATAAATTTCTATTTCTATAAAGTGCTTCTTTCTGCTCGCTATCATACGCTTCAATCTTTCCATAAGATGCATTTAATCTGTAAGCAACACGCGCATTTATATTGTATCGATACAACAACTGAGCTGCTGGGTTGGTGTGATTAAAATGCTTTTGATTCAAATCACCTATGTAATAGGTGCCTCCGGCCATAAACCCTATTTCTGACAGTGATTTAGCATTGTGCTTATAAGATCCTTGCCCGTTCGCAACAACAACTGAAAGGATACAAAAAATCAATGTTTTTACAAGATGCATAGTATAAGAACGACAAGAAGCTAATTTCATTGTGTTATCCAACAATTCCGCGGTTTAACATCAGTTCTGCTATTTGTACAGCATTTGTAGCTGCTCCTTTTCTAAGATTATCGGCAACCACCCACATATTCAGCGTTTTTTCTTGCGTTTCATCTCTGCGTATTCTACCTACGCATACTTCATCTCGATTTGCTGAAAACAAAGGCATTGGATAGGTATTTGTAAGTGGATTATCTTGAACCAAAATTCCGGTTGTGTGATGCAACAACCGTCTAATTTCAGAAAGTTCAAATTCATTTGCAAACTCAACATTTACTGATTCAGAATGTCCGCCAACAACTGGAACACGCACAGCAGTAGCAGACACGTTAATAGAAGGGTCTAAAATCTTCTTAGTTTCTTGTACCAACTTCATCTCTTCCTTCGTATAACCATTGTCTAAAAAAATGTCACAGTGTGGTATGCAATTTTTATCAATTGGATATTTATACGCCATTTCTCCTTTAATTCCAGAGCGTTCATTTTCCATTTGTTGAACTGCCTTTACTCCAGTACCTGTAATGGATTGGTAAGTAGATACAACTACTCTTTTAACTTTGTACTTCTTATGCAAAGGAGCCAATGCCATTACTAATTGAATAGTACTACAATTAGGGTTGGCAATAATGCGATCCTCTTTCGTTAATAATTTCCCATTTATTTCGGGTACAATTAATTTTTTATCTTCATGCATACGCCAAGCAGAACTATTGTCAATCACAAAAGTGCCTTGCTTAGCAAATTTTGGAGCCCATTCTAAAGACGTTTCACCACCCGCTGAAAACAAGGCCAAATCTGGTTTCATCAAAACTGCTGTTTCTAGACCTACTACAGCATAAGATTTTCCTTTAAACTGAATTGTTTTACCAACAGACTTTTCTGAAGCAACCGGAATCAATTCCGTTATTGGAAAAGAGCGCTCTGCCAAAACTTCCAACATTACTTGTCCAACCATACCCGTGGCACCAACTACAGCTATCTTCATTGCAAATATTTGTACAAAAATAATTCTTTTTATTAGGAAATTTGTAGATGGAGCAAGAGTTTTATATCTTAGTAAACTATTCAGAAGTCCTTATAGGAAGATTGAATTCAACCATACAAACTTAATAGTGATTTGAACAATTAAATACTACGAAAATTAGACATGAAATATTTCTTTTACCTATCAATTTTGTTCATTTTATCTACTCGTGTTGAAGCACAAATTAGTGATAATTTTAGCGATGGCGATTTCACAAACAATCCAACATGGGCTGGAACAGATGCTCACTATATTGTAAATGCTTCAAAAGAATTGCAACTCAACAATTCAATTGCTGGAACTTCCTATTTGTCTTTGCCTCATGCGTTAACTGATTTAGACAATAAACAGTGGGATGTAAAAGTAAAACAAAGTTTTTCATCAAGTTCTTCCAATTATGGTAGGTTTTACCTTACTTCTACAGCTTCAGATTTATCAACTAATCCAGACGGTTTTTACCTACAATTTGGTGAAGCCGGTTCTACGGATGCGGTAAGGTTATATAAAATTGTATCTGGAATTTCAACCCAGATTTGTGCTACTCCAGACGGATTAATTGCAAACTCATTTACTGCTCGGGTAAAGGTTATTCGTGATAATTTAGGACAATGGAGCTTATATGTTGATGCAACTGGAGGAACAAATTATGGTGCTGCATATACAGGGACAGATGCAACTGTCATTCTAGGTTCACATACCGGTGTATTTCAAGTATATACTGCCTCAAACGCCAATAAGTATTTTTACGACGATGTGTACATAGGAGCTGAAATCATTGACACCCAAGCTCCAACACTTATTTCTGCAACAGCAATTTCATCAACTCAAGTTGATATCTTATTTAGTGAAGCTGTTACTGGTAGTGCTGCAATTAGTGCAGGTAATTATTCCTTGAATCCGTCTGTTCCAATAAGTTCAGCAGTTATTGACGGAGTAAATCAGGCTTTGATACACCTTACCTTAGGTGCAAGCTTGACCAATGGGCAAAATTATCAACTTACTGTTTCATCCATTGAAGATATGGCAAGTAATGTGGCTAACAATTTATCCGGAAATTTTCAATATTTGGTTGGTGAACAAGCGGTAAAAGGAGATGTTATCATTTCAGAAATAATGACCGACCCTTCACCTTCAGTTGGTCTCCCTGAATTGGAATATATTGAAATTTACAACCGTAGCACCAAATATTTTGATTTAACAGGGTGGAAACTGGGAGATTTAAGTGCTTTTGGAACAATTTCGGGAGGATTTATTGCTCCAGGACAATACATCGTTTTGTGTGCCACTTCCTCTGTAGTTATGTTCCCTGGCGCATATGCAGTGTCTAGCTTTCCGAGTTTTAACAACGACACAGATGCAGCAATTTTGAAGGCGAACGATGGTACGCTTATCGATAATGTGCAGTATTACGATTCGTGGTATAAAGATGCAGTGAAAAAAAATGGAGGATATTCATTAGAAATAATAAATGTAAGTGCACCATGTACAGATCCCTCAAACTGGATAGCGTCACAAGAAGCAATGGGTGGCACACCGGGTGCACAAAATTCAGTTTTCAATAATACACCAGATACTGAAGTCCCAATGTTGATGAGTATGAGAACAACCTCAGCTTCTACAGTTGAAGTGAAATTCTCTGAAAGTATGGATTCATTAAGCATAGTTACTGCCCTGTTTCAAACCAATCCTTTACTTGGAATTCAACAAATTTTTGTAGCTTCAAACTCCAGTAATCTAACAACAATTACGTTTTCTCAAAACATGGAAGTCAACAAAATTTATTCAGCAAATTTTGGAGTAGTTAAAGATTGTTGGATGAATAGTGCAACTGTACATGGAAATTTTGTGTTAGCAGACTCAGCACAACATGGAGATATTGTGATTAACGAAATATTGTTTAATCCACTTACAGGCGGTTCTGACTTTGTAGAGTTGTATAATCGGTCCCAAAAAACAATCAACCTAAACGGGTTAAAACTCTCAAATTTTCGTACTACACCAATACTGCTTACTCAAGATTTCTTGTTATACCCAAATACATACTCAGTA
>JBDHXR010000001.1:0-84832 GCA_039810825.1 Fluviicola sp. | reverse complement strand
TGGCGTTATGGCGGCTGACGTGCATAATTTGAGCTTAGTGCTACTATTAAACTTTTGTGCTAAATTTGGGCTGATGTTCCCTGATTGCCGCCACAAACGCCAAGCCGTGAACCGTTAGCACCAACATCATGAAGACAACATTTCTACATATCACCTTTCTATTTCTGACGGTTTCGACTTTTGGACAAACACAGTTATTCAAAGACTATGATTTCAATAAGGGCGGATATTCTCTGATTGGTACATTTTCGGAGAGCGACAAAAATTCTTTAAGGGATAGTATTGGAGAATTTTTCACCAAAGACACTATACTTTTAAATAAATTCAAAAGAGATTGGACATTTGACGTTCCGGGTAATATGTATGCCTGTGGATATCACTATATTGTTTACTTATGCAAACAAGGACAAATTATTGAATCCTACGCAATTAACTTAAACTGCCAAGAAATCGCTACCGACAAAGGATATTTCTATTTCGACCCCAAATTGTTACGTGAGTTTTATGGAAAGATGAAAAAGCCTTATCGAAGATCATTACAATTTGATTCAATTTCGGAGGCTAGAAATTATAGAGAACAAATACTTAAAGACAGTAATCTAATCATGGCACCTTCTCCAGATTGGGTGCGATTCGAGGGGGAATTTGACTTTACATATAAATGTCCAGAAAAAGAAAAATTGTGTTTTGAAAAAGAGGACAGTTTGAAAATTGCAATTAAAGAAGAAATTTTACAAACATATCCAGGTGAAGACTTTGAACTAAGAGATCGCTGTGGTTCATGGACAGAACTATGTCAAACAGTGAATTGTAATAAAAGTCTGTCAGATAAATTCAACTTATATTATCGCGATAACGGCTACTTTGGTCAATGGAGACCGTACGAGCTTGAAATTGTGACCTACTGGATTAAATATAAATAAATGCTGTTGCTAACACCAAATAATCAAAAGCGCCAAAAGTGCTATATTTGTTAGGCGCCTTTGCCTATTTGGAAAACGTTAGCAATAATGCTGTTTGACGAAAAGAGTGTTTTGCTAAGAAAAATGTTGAACAAACTAAAATCAAGTGTTATGAAAAATCTATTTACTTTTTTATTCTTTTTTGTTGCTGTTAATATATTAAATGCACAAGAAATTCCGATTGATTTTGTTAATCGTATAAATGAAGTTAATTTCATTTTCGAAGGAAAAGTGACTCATTCAAAACCTTATTATGCGCACAATGGTCAGTATATCTATACTTCAAATACAGTTGAAATAACTAAAATATTGAAAGGAGAATTAAAATGTGGAACAATTGAAATCATAACAAAAGGTGGGCAGGTAGATGATAAAAAGTTAGAAGTTTCTCATTCATTAGAATTGTTAAAAGGTAGTAGTGGTATTTTTCTTTGTTCTGAAACAAATCGTCCGCTTTCAATTGTTGATTTTTATCCAGAAACAAACCCTGAGAAATTAGAACCAACATTTGAAACTCAATCTTTCATAAGATACTGGTGGGATGGACACCATATTAATGCTGCAGATATTTGGCAAAACTATGATAGTTTAACGTTAGTTTATAATGTAACAGAAGTCATTTCAGGACTACATTTTATCGACTGTGAAGAAAGAATAACTGATTCTGCTTTTCAATTTCATACTGATTCTATCGAGGAAGAATTTCCAGTTTATTCTAAAGAAGATTTTAACAAACTCATAAATTATGCGGAATTTAAACGAAATAATTATACTCGAGAAGATTTGTCAAAAAGTAATTCTAAAATTTTCTACAATTTAAGTAATCTGGTAATTACAGGCACTACTCAAAAATATTTAGAGTTTGATGTAACTGTAAAAGACAATTTAGGAACAAAATATTTAGATCAATCCGCCATTAGACTCGAATACGACCCGTCTGCCTTTGGAAATAACATTGTAACTAATAACAATATCATAGTATCAAGAGGGACATTAAATGCTGATACAAATTGTTATTCTGCCCCCATTCCTTCTGATGTAAATAGTAACACAATTTTAATTCCCGCATTAGAAACAGTTTTTCCCAATGTAAAGCTCCAATTTTACAAACGCCCCAAAGCATAATGCATATTAAAATGAAAATCCAAACGTGTGATATTCCCAATAATATTGCACTGGTTGATACCGCAACATTTTTTGGGCCAAGTTTGATTATTAATTATTCTGCTTATGCTGAATTTCCAGCTGATACCTTTCAAACGTATTATGATGAATTAGAGCATAATCAAATTGAAAGTGTTCCTGAGTGTAAGCTTACAATAACAGATTTTTATCCAAAAGAATTAGCAGGAGGAATTAAAGATACTCTGACAATAAAAGGCTTCCAATTTGGAGCAAATAGAGGTACAGGAAATATCTATTTTAAAAATGCTAATGATGGTGGACTCACAGAAGTTTTTTTAGATTCATTGGATTATATTTTATGGAGTGATACACTAATCAAATTGTACGTCCCTTCCTTCGACTCTGCTTTTGTTTCGGGGACAGCATTTACAGGTCTTCCTGCTGGCTCAGGATTTTTCAGAGTAGTTAATAATGTTGGAGAAAGCGTATCAAGTAATTTGGAATTAAAAATCAAATTTTCAGTTGACAATGATTCCAAAAAACAAGCATATATAATATCACCAAGAGCTATTTTTAATAAAAAAATAACTTTTCACTGCAGTAATGAAGTGGCAAATTACGCGGGAGGCACTATGAAATCGGTAATAAAAAAAGCATTGAAAGATTGGACTTGTTTAACCGGAATAGATTGGGAACTTGGATCTGACACTTTATATACAGATTCAATTGCAAAATACGATAGTCTCTGCATTATTACTTTCTCAAATTTAAACTCGAATGTACTCGCAACGGCAGTAGGATGGAAAAGTTATTGTCCTATACCTGGCAATCCCGCCATATATTTAGAAATGGATATTGAAATTGATACAAATAATTTGTTTTTCATTGATACAATTAACACTTCTATCCCAGTAGGATACTTAGATTTTTATTCGATAATTTTACATGAATTAGGACATTCTCATAATTTAAGACATGTTATTGAATCAAATAATATAATGCATTACGGAATTTCGCCAGGTCAAATAAAAAGAGATTTGGAACATGATTATTCTTGTGATGAAGGAGGAAATTGGGTTATTGATTTTTCAACAGATATCAATAACTTCATTAATAACTGTGGGGTAGAAAATATTAATGCAAATCCTACCCCTCCATGTTCGCATCTTTCTGTGGAAAACATTGATGTAAATAATGACATTGCAAGAATTTACCCAAATCCATTTACCAGAAACATTAACATTGAAATTAAATCGCTCAACACGTCTTCTACAATCATTCAAATGTATGACCTAAACGGAAGACAAATTTTACGCAAGGAATTTCAACTTAATGAAGGATTAAATACAATTCCGATAGAAATAGGTGTTTTATCAAGTGGCATCTATTTGATAAATATTACTAACGGAAACGTATCTTCTTCATATAAAATCATCAAATATGAAGAGTAAAATAGGTTTGAAATGTTTTATTTTAATGCTTTTATGTTCTTGTTCTGTACTTACTAAAACAAAAAAACTACAAACAGGAAGAGTTTTAATGTACGGGACTCAATATCCACTAGCAGTTCAAATTGACATTTATCAAAAAAGGAAAAAAATTAGTTCTACTAAATCAGATAGTCTAGGCTATTTCAAATTCCCTCAATTTAAAAGACATGTAGATGAATTAACGATAGTAATTCCTAAAAACGAGATGCCAGATACAATTTGGAACGTAAATGGTCATCATTACTTATTATTCAAATGCAAAAGTTCCGACACTATCAATACAATAATTAAAAATAATATCGATACAATTTTCATTACTTCTAATTGTTGTGAATTATTAATAATTGAAGCCCCAAAACCTCACAGAGAACATTAAATGAAAAATAGCACTATTGCTAACAAACGCTTAGCTCCATTTTTCTGCCGCAGGCGCAACATGAACTTCCCAACTTTTTCCGGACACTAAGCTAAGCAACATTTTTGATTCTATATTTAATTTCAAATTCAAGCGGAGATTTATAATCTAGGCTTGAATGTTTTCTTTCGGCATTATACCAGGTTATGTAACTCATTATTTCATGTTTAGCTACTTCTCGTGAAAAAAATGTTTTCTTTCTCACACATTCTTTTTTAAAACTCGAAAAGAAGCTTTCTGCCACAGCATTATCCCAACAATTGCCTTTTCTTGACATACTCTGCCTTTTCGTTTTTAGGTAAAGTGTTTTTCTTAATTCTTTGGAAGCATACTGAATTCCTCTATCGCTATGAAAGATTGTTTCAGGAGTAATACTTCTTTTCATTAAAGCATCGTTAAAAGCGTTTAAAACAGTGCTTTCTGTATCCATTGTTTTGCTTATTGAAACTCCGATAACTTTTCTATCAAACAAATCAATTACTGTTGTTAGATACAACCATCCTTCTTGTGTTCTGATGTAAGTAATGTCTGAAACCCATGCTTGTGAAGGCTTGTCAACATTAAATTTTCTATCCAACAAATTGGCAGATATCGGTTCTCTATGTTTAGAGTTAGTCGTAACTTTAAATTTCTTACTTGTAATGCTTCTTATGTTTTCTTTTTTCATCATCTTTGCAACAGTAACTTTAGATACTTTAATTCCTTTGTCTTGTAAAGACTTAGCTATTCTTGAACTACCATAAGTATTACGTGATTTTTCATGACACGCTATTATTTCTTTTAATACATTCTGTTTCCAATACACTCGTTGATTAGTTTTCTCTTTTAGAAATGCATAGTACGAACTTCTAGATACTTTCAATAATTTACACATCTTTTCAACAGGATAAAACATAGTATTTGCTTTTATAAACTTGTATTTCTCCCGTCTTTCTTGGAAAAGATGCTTATAGCCTTTTTTAATATCTCAGCATCTAGTCTAGCATCTGCTAATTCTTTCTTTAACTTAGCAATTTCTCGTTCTTCTAGGGTCATATTTGGAACCCCTTTTCCTGAAAAACTACCCGCATTATACTTTTCTAGTTCTCGTCGCCATCGTCTTACTAAACCAGATTCGATCCCTAACTCTATGCCTACTTCAGTGGATGTTTTTCCTGAGTTCATCAATTCAACAGCCATAAGTTTGAACTCCTTGTCATACGTTCTTTTATCTTTCATATTTCTAAATTAATTAAAAGGGCTTAATTAAATGTCCTTATTAAGTTAGGAATATCAAGTTAAAAACAACGCTTCGTAACGGATTCAAACAAGAACGTGAACCACCGTTACATTATTTAAACAGTCAAATTCGAGGTCAGTTTTCGACTTCGAGTAATCAATTATTTTATCAAAAATTAAAAATGGAGTTCAGAAACCATTTCAAAAACGAGGTGCATCGAAAAACCTTACGAGTAATAAATCAGTAATTTCTAGACACTTAAAAAATATTTACAAGGAGTCTGAACTTAATTATAGTTCAACTGTTGCAAAAAATACAACAGTTCAAACCGAAGGAAATAGAAATATAAACCGAGAAATAGATTATTTTAATTTAGATGCAATCATCTCAGTTGGCTATCGCGTAAACTCAAAACAAGGAACTCAATTCAGAATTTGGGCAACAAATCGATTAAAGGAATACTTAATTAAAGGATATTCTGTTAACCAAAAAAGATTGCAAGAACTCAATCAAATTAAGAATGTTTAAAAAAAGGCTTATCTTTGAATTGATATGATAAAGTTAATAGAAGATAGATTGAATGATATTATTACTCTTTGCAAATCACACAGAGTAATGTCTATAGCTTTGTTTGGGTCAGCTGTAAAAAATTCTATGCATGACAAAAGTGATATCGATTTTTTAGTACAATTCTCTGATGATATTGATGTGTTAGATTATGCTGATAATTACTTTTCATTTTTAGAAAAACTAGAAAGTTTAATGGGTAAAAAAATTGATCTGGTATCAAAAAAATCACTAAAAAATCCTATATTAATTGAAGAAATTGATCGTACAAAAGTAGACTTATATGCAGCCTAAAATCCTAAAGTTTCTTCTGGACATCCAAAGTGTAATTGAAGAAATTGAAATCGTTAAAACAAAAACACAGAACAATTTCAAATCATTTCAATCAGACATTATTCTGCAAAGAGCAATTGAACGAGATTTAGAAATTATTGGTGAAGCAATTCGGAAGATAATTGAAATAGAACCAACTATTCAGATCGCATCTGCAAAGAATATTATCGGTCTAAGAAATATTATTTCACACGCATATGATTCCGTTGAGCCTGAAATGATATGGGGGATAATTCAAAATAACATTCCCATTCTGGCAGAAGAAATCAATAAAATTAAAGGAGCATAGTCAATTAGACTGCTCTGCCAATTCCTCGACAGCATGCGCCTCTCAACGTAGCGAAGCGATTCCATTCATTTTCATTTTCCGTTTCGAGCATTCTATTTTTTATAGTAATTGCCAGAAAGCTCTGTTTTAATTTATTTGTGTATTTTAGATTGAATATTTACCGTTAAAGTAGGTTTGTTGCTCGCTACTGCGTAGTTTAGATGGATTGAAATTAGGTACAAATGCAAAAAAATTCAAAGATCTATAAACAGCAACCTAAGCCTACAAAAAAAAACCGACATAAAGCAGTCGGTTTTGTGAATATTCTTGTGTAGGTCGCATTAATTCAAGTTCATCTCTGGAACAGTTCCTTCAACAATCAATTCGCCTTCTGTTTTAGAGACAATTTCTTCCACAGAAACGCCTGGAGCTCTTTCAAGCAAATAAAACTTATTATTTCGTATTTCTAACACAGCTAAATCGGTAACTACTTTGGTAACACAACCAACACCGGTAAGAGGCAAGGTGCATGTTTTCAAAATTTTAGATTCTCCTGCTTTATTGGTATGCATCATGGCTACAATGATGTTTTGTGCCGAAGCAACTAAATCCATTGCTCCGCCCATTCCTTTTACCATTTTTCCGGGTATCTTCCAACTAGCAATGTCTCCATTTTGCGCTACTTCCATTGCTCCTAAAACGGTTAATTGCACATGTTGTCCACGAATCATTGCAAATGAAGTTGCTGAATCAAAAAATACTGCTCCTTTTTTCACGGTAATGGTTTGCTTTCCGGCATTGATTAAATCCGGATCTTCTTCGCCTTCAAAAGGAAACGGTCCCATGCCAAGAATTCCATTTTCAGATTGAAACTCAACTTCTATCCCTTCAGGAATGTAGTTGGCAACCAATGTTGGAATTCCAATTCCCAAATTTACATACCAACCATTGCGAAGTTCTTGAGCTATACGTTGTGCTATTCCATTTTTATCTAGTGCCATTTGCAAAACAATTTCAGTACATCACAAAAATACGATTTAAAAGAAGGAAAACAACGGATTTAGAAAAATCAATTGCATGTAGAACTAATAAGCGAAAACTGCTCGAAAAATTTATGAGGTCGGTTTGAATGCATGAATTTATTCCCTCCAAAGCAGATCAATTCATAAGCATATTCTCCTAGCTGAATTATCCGCTTTCTTTGTATTCCCCGAACAGAATTTGCAACGATGCCTTCTACACATACAGCATCACCTATCATAAACTCATTGGTTTTAAAATTTTTACTGTCAATAAAATGTGTGCGGTTATCGTTTAAATAATTGCTATTCTTATGAACCATCAATTCAAAGGTATTTCCTTGTCCTAATTCTTGAAAAATACAATGATACAAAGTACCATCGTCTATTGTTAAGGGTTTTCCGTTCAATGAAATTCTAAAGTTTAAACTGTCGTTTTCAATTACATAGGTGTTCCATGAATACATTGTTTCTTTGGATTTTTGAAAAGTACCCAAATACGTTGCGTTGATTGGTCTTACTTTATATCCTTTTGTTTGTAACAATTTCAACACGCCATCATCGCCTAAAAGGTGGCCGGCTCCAATGGCGCAAAAAACACTCATGTTACGCATCAAGCTGTCTAAACCAACTGCCATTACTTTATTTCGTTTTGTAATAAGCAAATCGTATGCAGTGGTTGAATTTCTAAACTGATTCTTCAACAGTTTTGTTAACTCAGTCAAATCGCCTTTTAGATACGTGTCAAAAAGCTTTTCTTTGGATAAGAAAACGCTGTTCAAAACCATGCGTTCATTAAAAATTTCATTGTTGTTTCTTAAGTCCATCTGATCTTGCACAGATTCGAGGGGGTAGAATTTTTTTCCTGCACAAAAGGCAACTTGCTGAAAAAAAGCATCTAGAAATTGAGGTCTGCCGTCTTCTGAACCATATACTGTACTTGTGGCTTTATTTGAAGTAGTATATGAACTTTTTTTACCATACAGATTGAAATCTAGAAAACTTAAGCGCATGTCATAATTTTCATAAATCTGCGTAATATCTGCTTCGATAACAACTGCTTCTGAATTCACAAAAGCCGGATATAGTGAATCAGGAAATTGAAACAAACGTACATCGTTTGAATGAAGTGTTCCAAATACATAACTTTTTTTTGTTCCTTTTTTCTGAACTTCCCAAAGAAGTTGATACGATGGTTTCAGGTCTTGAGAATAACCGTGAAAGCAGCACAAAAGAGTTATGGAAAATAGGATACGCATTTTCAATAGTTAAAACACGATTCTATCGATGTGGTTTTCGCCAAAAGAATATGGAATATAGGATATTGAATCCATTTTCTTTGTAAGGATTACAGGCGTCGATTTACCAATACTAATTGACGCATGCGATTCATACAAGCCCATTGCATAAGCGGCATTAATGGTTAAAGCATGTAACGCCTCTTCAGGAAGTAAATTCATTTTAATACAAGCTAACGAAAATATTACTTGTAAATTAAAACATGGGGTGGAACCCGGGTTGTAATCAGATGCCAAGGCTATAGGAAGACCTGAGTCGATAAATTTTCTTGCATTCCCATAAGGAATAGAAATAAAGTGTGAGCATCCGGGTAGAAACGTAGGCATTGTGCCGCTGTCTTTTAACGCTTGTATATCGCTTTCGTTAGATTCTTCTAAATGATCCACAGACAGGGCACCGAGTTCAACTGCAGCTTTTACCCCACCAAGTATCGAGAATTGGTTTACATGAACTTTTGCTTGCAAACCGCATTGCTTGCCAGCCAGCAAAATCTCTTTCATTTCTTCTACCGAAAAATAGTTTCGCTCACAAAACACATCAATGTAGTCTGCTAAATTTTCGTGTTGAATAATTGGCAACATTTCATTGATAAGCATATCAATATATGGTCTGTGATTCTCTTTGTATTGTTTTGGAAAAGCATGTGCACCCAAAAAGGTAGCTTTCACTGCTATGTTTGCTTCTTTTTTAATCCGTTTGATTACACGAAGAATTTTAATTTCAGATTCTACCGATAGGCCATACCCCGATTTTATTTCTATTGCCCCTGTACCAAGAGCAATCATTTCTTGTATGCGATTCATGGCTGAGTGAAACAATTCATCTTCGCTTAACTCATTTAATCGATTTGCGGAATTTAGTATCCCACCACCTTTTGCCGCTATATCTTCATAAGAAAGTCCTTTTATTCGATCAACAAATTCTTCTTCACGTGTACGTGCAAACACAGTGTGTGTATGCGAATCACAAAATGCAGGCAAAACACATTGTCCTTCGGCATCGATTACTTCTACTCCGCGCCAATCTAGAATACCTTCCCAGTCTTCCATTTTACCATACGCAAGTATTTTCCCGTCTTCCAATGCTAAAAATGCATGTTCGATATATGGAACCTGCTTCATGGATTCACCGATTCGTTGTTTTGGTAAATCCTCGCCAGCTTGATAAAGCTTGTGTATATTTTTTATCAGCGTCTTTGCCATGCTACTTTTTTACAAAGTTAGCTAAATTGAAAAGAAGTTGAAGAACTTATTCTCTTACGCGTTTACCCAATTTAAAACTAATTCGGTAGTAAAATATGGGCAAGAATCCCAATTGCATTTTTTGAGCAATTGGTTCAGCTGTTGGATTCGCTAAATTGGGCGCATAAGCTAAGCTTAATATATTCTTCGTGTTCAGAATATTCACTAAATCTAACCCGATTTCATGTGTAACCTTTTTTGCGTTCATTTTCCAACTAATTTTAAAATCTGCTCTGAAATAATCTCTAAACTTTCGCTCGTTAAAAAGTGAATCGGAATACACCAATTCTTGAGCAGCTTGGGTTCTCGCCAAGTCAACATATCCATAGCGTTTCCCCCCTGCTACTGTTACTTTTGCGCCTAGACCAATAACATGTTTCGCACCAATTTTAAATTCTTTCCCAACCAATAAATTTGCGGTGTACATGCCGTTGTAACTTGTATTTCTTTTTACACCATCACTGCCTTTGTAAGTGCTGTTGTATATTGAAGCCGTTGCAAGTATGTAAAAGCTTTGACTAAAATATTTCTGAAAAGTTAACTCAAATCCATAATTCTCACCTGTGCCTTTATTAACCAAGGTATCAGGAAAAAATCGGGCAAAGCCACTACCTTGATTGATCATGGAAAATGCAGAAGGATGAATCGAAACAGGAACATCAAACAAATACTGGTAATACACTTCTGTACGAATTTGGTAGCCTTTGTTGAAGTTTTTTTCGTAGCCCAAAGCTGTATGAACAGACCGTGTGAAGCCCATGTGTTTGTTGTGGTAAATTGCTCCGCCACTTGGGTCTGTTAAGTGAAAAGTGTAATTATACAAAGGCTGGGTTTGACTGTGCAAGCCTGCACCGGCAGACAATTTTTGATTGCCTTTTAATTGCCATTTCCATCCCAATCTAGGTTCTGCTGCACTTAATGAATTGCTAAACGAATAATATTGTGCATGTAACCCAGCTGTAAAGTCCATTTTCTCTGTAATTCTGTATTTCCATTGAAAAAATGGCTGAATCAACAACCCTCCTTGCCCTGAATAATTCCATCGGTTTACAAATTGATTGCTCGAAAAACTAAGCACTGAATCCAACATATTAAACGTGAAGAAATCAGCGTTCATTCCTACTTTAATAATATGTTTTTTATTCAGTTTGTGCGTTAGTGCAAACATTCCGGAATACTTCATCGTATTAAATCGATACCCCATAATTGGGTAGATGCTATCTACATTGATTGTAACTTTTTCATTTCCATCTTGATACGTTGTATCCAAAGATCGGATAAGTAAATTGTGGTGCGAATGCTGGTTTTCAAAACTTGTAGCAAACGTTGAAGTAATGAAGGTGTTTTCTGAAATCGGTTTTTTATACGTTAACCCTCCAACTACCATGGCTGTCCCAAAGTATTGATCTCTATCTCCTTCACCATACAATTCCTTTGACAGTTCTTTTTGGTCGGATATCATGATTTTGATTTCACTCTTACCTCCCATTCCCCAAAGAGAAATTTGTCCACCTTTCTTAAGCGGGAAATTAAACTTAAATGCTCCATCTCCATACGCCGGCACAGCATCTGTACCTATTTTAATTCCCATGAATTGAAACAAACTCAATGTTGAGTATCGTCCCATAAAAAGGTAACTGGCACTGGTTTTTTTACTGAGTGGACCTTCAGCCATCACTTCAGTACCCAAGAAACCAAATTGACCAGTAAATTCATGTTGGTTGTTGTTTCCGTTTCTCAATTTTAAATCAAAAATTCCTGAAATGGAGTTTCCATATTCTGCAGGAAAAGCCGACATAAAAAAATCTGAATTTGATAGCGATTTGTTGTTGATAATAGAAACGGGGCCTCCGGTACTTCCGGAAGTTGCAAAATGTGACGGATTTGGAATATCGATTCCTTCTACTTTATATACAATGCCCAACGGAGAATTTCCTCTTACAATAATGTCGTTTCTTGAATCATCTGCTCCTTGCACACCAGCAAAGTTACTTGCCATACGCGCAGGATCGCCTCGTGAACCTGCATAACGTTCTGTTTCTTCCACACTAAACTGTTGAGCAGAAACTGTAGCCATTTCGTTTTTTACCTCGCCTGGTTTTTGGGCAGTAATAATTACTTCATCAACTTGCGTAATCAATTCCACCATTTTTATTTCCAACACCGTTTGTTTCCCTGAATTTACATCAACAGACATTGAATAATATTCAAAATCTGGAGATTTAATCTCCAACTTATGCTTTCCAACAGGTACGTTTAATAGCATAAAAATACCCTCTGTGCTTGTTGACGTTTTGAGTATAGTATCTTTTAATTTGATACTTACCTCAGCCGGGAAAACAGGAAAATTTGTTTCGGAATCATAAACAGTTCCACGCACTGTTTGACTAGGCTGAGCAAATGAAAAAAAGGCAAGAAAAGTTATGCCAATACTAAGTATGGTTTTCATAATAATTGAGTCTTAGTTGGCGTAAAAATAAAATTACTTTTTAGAATTTTTAATAAATTCCTCTTTTGTCCACTCTTTGATATATACTTTTCTTAAATCCAAAATCTGCAACGGATTATTTTTCAAGTTTCGATATTTCGAGTAGGTAATTGTGAAATTATTTGCGTACCAAAGAGGTATGATTGGAGGATTTTTCATCAATTCTACCTCAGCTTGTGTAAAATAATCATATCTTTTCTTTCTGTCTGATTGACGAGCTTTATCAAAATATTCATCAAACTTAGGGTTTACATAGCGAGCATGATTGATAACTGACTCTTCATTGATATCGTTTGGCACCAATTTACCGTAAAAATTCATCAGGAACGTTTCGGGGCTAACATAATCTGCAATCCACGCAGTTCTGAAAATATCACCATTCGCTTTCTTTTCATCCGAGTTTCGCTGCTCAAACGTTGAGCCATCCAAGTTTACGTTAATACCAAGCGTTTCATTCAACTGGCTTGCTATTTCTTCTGCAACTGCAGAGTTAATGTCTTTGATGTCAAAACGTAAATTTACAGAGCCAAAGCCCTTGCCTCCCGGATAGCCTGCTTCTGCCAATAATTTTTTTGCAAGAGCCGGGTTAAAATCATATCCCTCTTTTTTTATCTCGCTAAATCCATAGCCTTTAAAAGCAGATCCAACAGGTGGAGTAATTCCATATATTCCGTATTCGTAGTATTGATTTCGAAGCACATTGTCTGCCAAACGTTTTCTATCAATGGCATAATTAAATGCCTTACGAACACGAACATCTTGAAACCTTTTTTCGGTCATGTTGAAAAAATAATACTCCGTTGTAAGCAATGGATTGTTATATAAAATAAACAAAGGTGGTTGTGTATTAAAATCTTTGATGTGATCTTCTAACATGGATGTAATTCTTGAAGTGGGCAATCCACTAATAATTGCTAATTTACCTTGTTCAAACATATCCAATTGTTCTAGCTTTTTTGGTTGAACATGTAAAATCAATGAATCTAAATAAGGCAAGGCGCAACCCTTATCATCAAGCATGTAATAATCTTGATTTTTCAACAACACATATTCGTCTTGCTTTGTATTCGCTTCTTTAGAAAAATAAAAAGGACCCGTTCCAACAACATCAAACTCTCCACCTTTATATTCTTCAACCTTTTTTGAAACAATACTTGCAGTCAAATTAGACAATTTATTAATATAGCTTTGATCCGAATTCATCAACTCGATTACAAATTCATTTTTTGCTTTATTGATTCGGACACCTTCAATCGTCTTTGTTTTCCCTTGAAAAAAATCATCTGCACCTTTAACCTGACCAGACAACAACGTTAAATATGCTTCTGTAGCCTCACCCTCTTGATCTGGCTTGCATGCTTTTTCAAATGAATACAGCACATCTTCAATGGTCATCAATCTATCTTCATCTGATGAGAACGCAGCATGTTCATGAAAATAAACATCATTTCGAATTTGAAAAGTAAAAACAGTTCCGTTTTCATTAATTTGCCAACTTTTTGCCAGTTGCGGCTGAAGCGACAAATCTTCCGAGTTAACACTAACCAAGCCTTCCATTACATGCGACAACAATGAAAATGAATAAAAATCAGCAACTTTTCTAGCTACCAAATTTGTTGGTTCATTATCTATAGCCATGTGAAAGCTTCCTCCTGCATTATCTGATTGCTTTCTATTATTAGAGCATGAGATAATTATCAAAGATAAAGCAACAACTAGCAAGCACTTTGTAGAATTTGTAGAATAAAGGTTCATTGTTTACAATTGAAATTTCAATACTAAAATAAATAAAAATAAACAATGAGTGCATGTTTTTATAAAATAAGTTTTTTCAACATTGTCGACAAATCGTAAAAATGAACGGATAAAACACAAAAAAAAGAATACGAAAATGAAAAAAAATAAAAAAAAATTTAAAAAAGATTGCGTAATTAAAAATTTGCTATTATTATTGCAATACTTTTTAGTGTAGTTTTCTAAAAGATATGAAACATTTTAAACTAATCTTACTTTGCTATACGCTGTTTTTCATAAGCTATTCCAGCTATGGAACTTCTCTTTCTATAGAGGGAAGTTATCAAGGTAAAAACCTATACGTTCAAAATCCAGAAGACGCGGATGGATTTGGATTTTGCGCAACAAAGGTTACTGTAAACGGTGATGTGCTACCTGGTGGAACACAACTTTCTGCCTTTGAAATCGATTTCTCTCTATTTAATATAGAAATGGGCGAAGCAGTATTTATTGTTATTGAACACAACGATGGGTGCAAGCCAAAAATTTTGAATCCTGAGGTTCTTTTACCAAAAAGTACTTTTAATACTGTAGATATACAAATCACTAACAACGGAATGCTTACTTGGAAAACAACAAACGAACAAGGAAAGCTACCTTTTATGATTGAACAATACCGCTGGAACAAATGGGTGAAGGTAGGTGAAGTTCAAGGAAAAGGAACGCCAGGAACTAATTCTTATGAATTTTTAGTAACTCCACATTCTGGCGAAAACACAATTCGTGTTGTTCAAGTTGACCATTCAGGAGCTAAAAACAGTTCAAAAGATGTGAAATTTATGTCAGCGATACCAACAGTTTCAAAAACTCCTGTTAAGGTGAAAGACATAATCTCTTTCTCTGCAGCAGGAAAACCAATTGAAACACGCTATGAAATTTTCGATGCATACGGAAACATCGTGAAAAAAGGAATTGGTTCAACTGTTCCTTGCTCTAACTTATTAAAGGGAGCATATTACATCAATTTTGACAACAAAACAGAGAAATTCTTTAAAGGATAACTCTATACTCGATATTATTTAAAAACCTCGATCTTGCATCGGGGTTTTTTATTATATATTTGACAAAAACTTTCGAATGAATAAAATTGAACATATTGGAATAGCTGTTTCAAATTTAGATGATGCTATTCGTACATATACAGAATTGTTGCAAACGGAGTGTTACAAAACAGAAACGGTAGAAAGTGAGGGCGTTAGAACAGCATTTTTCAAAGTCGGCGAATCAAAAATAGAATTGTTGGAAGCTAAAAATCCCGATAGTCCCATTGCAAAATTTATCGAGAAAAAAGGACAGGGCATTCACCATATTGCTTTTGACGTTACAGATATACAAAAAGAGATTGATTTATATAAAACCAAAGGATTTACCATGTTGCATGAACAACCTAAAGATGGCGCAGACAATAAATTGATTGCATTCATGCACCCAAAATCTGCAAACGGTGTTTTGGTTGAATTATGCCAAGAAAAAGGGTAAGGAAAAAACTTCTTGATTTTTACCCAATAATACAGCTTCAATTCCAATAGATTTCGCTCCTTCAACATGTTGCGGGCTGTCGTCAATAAACATAGTTTTAGCTGGGTTTAAACCGTTTTTATTGCAAACAAATTCAAACACTTCAGCATCTGGTTTTCTCATCCCTATTTCTGAAGAAAAATAAACTTGCTCAAAAAAATCTTCAATTTTAGCATCGCCAAAAGCAGCTGAGAAAATACGCCGAAATGCATCAATATGAATTTCATTGGTATTGCTCAATAAAAACAACCGATAATGCTTTTTTAAATCGTTGAGCTTTTCAAGTCGAGAAGCAGGAAAATCCAGCAACATCTTATTCCATGCATGTACTACTTGATTTGCACTTGTGCCTTTAGGTAATTTATCGAGCAATTGATTGATAAAGTGAAAAGAACTTATTTTCCCTTTTTCATAACGGTCAAACAAATCTGATTGCTGCATCTGAGAATACACTTCAGAAAAATTACTCAACCCCAAAGCTACAAAAGCATCTTCTGTTAACTGATAATCAATATTTATCAATACGCCTCCTAAATCAAAAATGATTGCATCAATGTCCTTGTTCATGGTACAAAATTAACATGTTTATCGTATTGAAAAAACCAGAAGTTTATTCAAAGATATTTCACCTAAAAAATTGAACACGAATACTCGATAAAGTCTATATTTATAGAATGAGAACATTTTAATAAAACAAGTCAATTAGAATAACAGAACTAAACAATAAACCAAGTAAAGATGACAACAACCAATTTACCGCAATTAATTGATAGAATTCAGTTGCGAATCAGTTCTAGAAAAATGATCGAGTTGCTTCTTGAACAACTTAACAAAGATTTGCAACGAGCAGCACTGCCAGAAATTCTATTAGACACTAACAATCACTTGGATTGGCTAATAAAGCTTGAAAACTATTTAACCACATTAGATACAACTGAAATCAATCATCTTCTATACCTTATTGATCTTCCTGAAGGAATTCACAATCAAAACGATGAAGGGTATTATTTCAATTTAGCTGAAACTATACTTTATAGAGAATTGAGTAAGGTATATTTTAAGTTGCAATACAAATAAAATAGGGCAATAATGTTAAGAAACTTTACAACTTAACAGTATTCATCATAAAACATACAATTAATTAAAATTCATGGGTGCACTATGTATAAAAGTTTATACCTTTGGCACACTATATTATAGAGTGATTGAATCATGGATAAAGTGACTTATGTCGGAAATGCGGATGTAAACGCAATTGAATATTTGTATCAGTCTTATTTAAAAGACCCTCAAAGTGTAGATATCGGATGGCAAAAGTTTTTTGAAGGCTTTGAATTTGCACGCACCAATTATGAGGATAATGGTGAAATTCCGGAAAATTTCCAGAAAGAATACAAGGTTCTAAAATTAATACATGGCTATAGAAGTCGTGGACATTTGTTTACTAAAACAAATCCGGTACGTGATCGTAGAACCTATGAACCATCATTGGATATTGCTAATTTTGGTTTAAGTGATGCAGATTTAGACTCCGTGTATCAAGCTGGAGATTTGCTTGGGATTGGTGCT
This sequence comes from Fluviicola sp., assembly GCA_039810825.1. Classification (GTDB taxonomy): domain Bacteria; phylum Bacteroidota; class Bacteroidia; order Flavobacteriales_D; family Crocinitomicaceae; genus Fluviicola. The sequence goes on along the minus strand of JBDHXR010000001.1, from coordinate 67,525 downwards.
GCTTCATTACGAGAAATACTCAACTGTTTAGAACAAACTTATTGTCAATCTATTGGTTTTCAATACACGTATGCCCGTGAACCTCAGGTTATTGAATGGCTGAACAATCGTATCGAACTAAAAAATAGAATTACCTTTTCGAAGGAGGATAAAAAACAGATTTTCAACAAGCTGCAACAAGCTTCAAACTTTGAGGCATTTTTGGGGAAAAAATTTGTTGGTCAAAAACGATTTTCAATTGAAGGTGGTGAAGCATTGATTCCTGCTTTAGACAAGTTGGTTCAAAAAGGTGCTGAATTGGGTGTAGAATATTTCGTGATGGGAATGGCACACCGAGGTCGATTAAATACGCTTGCAAACATATTCGAGAAAAAACCACAAAATATATTCTGTGAGTTTGAAGGAAAAGAATTTGATGCATTAGAGGGCTTTGATGGCGACGTTAAATATCACCTTGGATACACCAACCACATCAAAACTAAAGAAGGAAAAACAGCACATCTTACTCTAGCCGCAAACCCTTCTCACCTTGAAGCGGTTGCGCCGGTTGTACATGGTATTGCGCGTGCAAAACTGGATCAAGAGTACCAAAATGAAAATCAAGTTTGTCCAATTATCATTCACGGTGACGCAGCAATTGCAGGACAAGGAATTGTGTATGAAACTGTGCAAATGTCCATGCTTAAAGGATACAGAGTTGGAGGTACAGTGCACATTGTGGTAAACAATCAAGTAGGATTTACGACAAACTACTTAGATGCTCGTTCTTCTACTTATTGTACAGATGTAGCAAAAATCACACTTTCTCCAGTATTTCATGTAAATGGAGACGACATAGAAGCCGTGATTCAAGCTATGGATATTGCTATGGAATACCGTCAAAAATTTCATACAGATGTTTACATTGACTTGCTTTGCTACAGAAAATATGGGCACAACGAAGGTGATGAACCAAAATTTACACAACCAAATCTTTATAATTTAATCGCTAAACATCCAAATCCGAAAGATATTTACCTGAAACAATTGCTTGCAGAAGGTGCTATCTCCACAGATGAAGCAAAAAAATTGGAAGATGCCTATTTAGATTTCTTAGAAAAAGAATTTGCTGTATCACAAAAAGATGAAAAAGCAATAGTTTGGGATTTCTTAAGTGATGCATGGAAAGGATTTAGACATGGTACAGCAAAAGATTTTGAAAAGAGCCCAGAAACAGGTGTAAAATCTGCAAAGCTGGATGAGTTGAGTAAAAAAGTTGCCACCTTGCCTGAAGGAAAAAAATATTTTAGAAAAATTCAAAAAATATTTGATGACCGATTAGAGTCATACAAAACAAATAGACTTGATTGGGGTGCAGCAGAAATATTAGCATATGCTACGTTGTTAGATGAGGGTCATCCAATTCGTTTTTCAGGACAAGATGTAGAACGCGGAACCTTTTCTCACCGCCATGCAGTTGTAATAACTGAAGATACAGAAGAACGAGTGATTACATTGAATGAATTAAACGCTAAACAAGCAAAGATTTCTATATACAACTCACTGCTTTCTGAATACGGTGTCTTAGGATTTGAATACGGTTATTCATTAGCAACTCCACAAACATTAACCATTTGGGAAGCACAATTTGGCGATTTCTACAACGGAGCGCAAATCATGGTTGACCAATTTATCATTCCAGGTGAAGACAAGTGGTCAACACAAAGTGGACTAGTTATGTTGCTGCCACATGGTTACGAAGGTCAAGGTGCAGAACATTCTAGCGGAAGAATGGAGCGTTTCTTGCAACAATGTGCAGATAACAACATTCAAATAGTAAACACTTCTACTCCGGCAAATCATTTTCATTTGTTAAGACGACAAATAAATCGTCCGTTTAGAAAGCCACTTATCGTATTTTCTCCGAAACAAATTTTGCGTCATCCTGATGCTACTTCATCCATGGCTGAATTAGCAAAAGGTTCATTTCAAGAAGTTATTGATGACCCGAAAGCAAAAGCAGGAAATGTAGATACAGTAATTTTCTGTTCTGGTAAAATATATTACGAATTATCAGCAAAAGCTGAAGAAATGGGAGCTACAAATATGGCATTCGTACGTATTGAGCAATTGTACCCAATACCAGAAAAGCAAATCACCGATGTGCTTGCAAAATACAAAGCTAAAAATACACTTTGGGTTCAAGAAGAACCTGCAAACATGGGTGCTTGGTCATTTATTGCAATGAATCTAAGTCATCTTGGATTTAAAGGAATTTGCAGACCTGCAGCCGGTGCCGCAGCTGAAGGTTCAAAGAAGTTACATGAAAAACGCTTAAAGCGTTTGTTCGATGATGTATTTGCATATGCATCTACTAAAACAAAAAAATAAAATACAACACATAAAAAAGTTTGATTATGTCAATCCTTGAAATGAAAGTACCTAGTCCTGGAGAATCAATTTCTGAAGTTGAAATTGCAACGTGGTTGGTTTCCGATGGAGATTATGTAGAAAAGGACCAAGCTATTGCTGAAGTTGATTCGGATAAAGCAACATTGGAATTGCCCGCAGAACAAGCAGGTATAATTACACTAAAAGCAGGCGAAGGCGATGTAGTTAAAGTTGGTCAAGTTGTTTGCTTGATTGACACAGCTGCACCAAGACCCGCTGGTTCAACACCTGTGGTTGCTGAGAAAAAAGAAGCTCCAATTGTAGAAGAGAAAAAAGTTGAGGAACCTAAAAAAGCAGAAACACCAAATCCCGGACCGGTATCCGATAGTTATGCAAAAGGTACTCCTTCTCCTGCAGCAGCAAAAATAATGTCTGAAAATGGTATTGCTGGGGCAAATATTGCTGGTACAGGGAAAGAAGGAAGAATCACAAAACAAGATGTTGTTGCAGCAATGGCAGCAGGAATTTCTTCAAGTGCAGCTCAAGGATGGGGCGGTACAAGAAATCAAACCCGTGAAAAAATGTCCATGTTGCGTCGTAAAATTGCTGAACGATTGGTATCAGTGAAAAACGACACTGCCATGTTGACGACGTTTAACGAAGTGGATATGAAGCCAATAATGGACTTGCGTTCTAAATACAAAGACCAATTTGCAAAGCATCACGAGGTAAACTTAGGTTTCATGTCGTTCTTTACAAAGGCCGTTACCGAAGCATTGAATTTATTTCCTGCCGTAAACGGACAAATAGACGGAAATGAAATCGTTTTCCACGACTATGCAGATATCGGTATTGCCGTTTCTTCTCCAAAAGGACTCATGGTTCCGGTAGTTCGCAATGCAGAGCAAATGAGTTTAGCAGAAATTGAAAAAGAAATTAAACGTTTAGCAATCAAAGCACGTGATGGCAAAATTACCCCTGAAGACATGACAGGCGGAACATTCACAATCACAAACGGAGGTGTATTTGGCTCTATGATGTCTACACCAATCATCAATCCACCTCAATCAGCAATTTTAGGAATGCACAACATAGTTGAAAGACCGGTTGCTATTGATGGAAAAGTTGAAATTCGCCCAATGATGTATTTGGCACTTTCTTACGATCACAGAATCATTGATGGAAAAGAATCTGTGGGATTCTTAGTGAAAGTAAAAGAAATGATTGAGAACCCTGAAAGAATCATCTTTGGAGGCAAAGACCCTCAAGCTGTTCTTTTAGGCTTATAAATAAATCATACTCAATTAAAGACTGCCTCAAAAAGGCAGTTTTTTTTTACAGTTAATCTTTCCCAACCCAACTTACACAATAACCGTTATACACTATTAAAGTGATTAATTTCCTTATTTTTGCACCATATAATTATTGAAAATGCGTATTTATCTAATTATTTTGGTTACTGTTTTGCTTACATCGTGCGGACAAAATACCACTAATAAAACTCAAAAAGAGTTAACAGTAGACCAGCTCTTTAAAAAATTTCCAGACAGCGTTCCAGTGTTAATACAACACGGTAATCTGATGCTTAAACGCTACGATTTTGATAAAGCTTTGCAAGATGGAGCAAAAGCATACCGCTTGCAACCCAAGAATTTAGACGCCCGATTCTTATATGCAAATGCATTAAACAATAGAGCTACAAGAACAGTTTCTGATGTAGCTACGGCGCAAAAACATTTTAAATACATTCTTAAAAAACAACCCAAAAACTTGCAAGCACTCGTGGCATTAGCATCAACCTATTCACAACAAGGAGATTACGATAAAGCGTTTTATCATGCCAATGAAGCTTTGAGAATAGACAAACATTATAGAGATGCTTATACATTAAAGGGAACTTTGTATCGTAGTTTGGGAAAAGGAGACTTAGCAAAATCTTCGTATCAAACAGCAATTGATCAAGATCCAGAATTTTTTGAAGCATACTTGCAACTAGGGGTGTTGTATCAAGAAGAAAACAATCCGCTTGCTATTCAATATTTTACAACAGCAACTCAAATTAGACCCAACAACATGGATGCGCTATACAATTTAGCCTTTGCATATCAAGAGTTTAATGATGTAGAAAAAGCAAAAGAAACATACCGTGCTATGCTCAAAAAAGACCCTGACTTTGCAACTTCTTTATTTCAATTGGGCTGCATCAAACAAAACCAAGAAAATGATATTGATAGTGCCATGTATTTCTTTAATGAAACGTTGATAAAAGAACCTCGGTATGTAGAAGCTTGGCACAACCTTGGCTATTGTTCAGAAAAGAAGGGAGATAAATATCAAGCTATCAAATACTATCAAAAAGCTATCAAATACAATCCTGACTTTGAATTGTCAATCGAAGCAATAACACGTTTATCTAAATAGTTTGACCGCAAAAAAAATTCTAATTGCCCAAATACTAATTGAAGGACTTATCCCGATATTGGGTTATTTTTATTGGAATTGGGATGCAAGTTTTATCTTTCTTTTCTACTTAATAGATTGGGTTTTACACTGGACACTAAGTGCAGTGAAAGTAAAGAAGTGTATTTCAATTCAAGTTTTAAAAAAGGAAGACACGAATAAAACATATTTCCAACTCTACTTTGGTATAGCAGGAATTTTAATCAGCATAGCACTTGTTTACTTGCTCATGTTTAATATTCATGATCAATTTTCTTGGCTGGAACGCATTTGGTCATTTCTTAGTTATAGCGATATGGGTATTCCTCAAGGTCTGATTTTACCTCCGCTCCTAATTTTTTCGGGCATTATGGAGTATAAACAAAAGTTTTTACGAATAGAGTTGTATAAAAAAATTCCTGCATTCGCATTCACGTCAAAGACAAAGCAACAAGCAATGATAACAGTTCCTATTTTTAGTTCAGTGCTTATGCTCTCGTTTTTTGTAAAAATCCCTGATGCTGTATTGCTGTTTGGTACTATAACTGGGGTACTCGGTTATAGGCTTTATTCTAGAAATGAATTGGGGATATAGGTAGAAGTGTGCGGATTATTTGTGGCTAGCACTTATTTGATATTATGAGTATTTAAAAAACATAATATTAGCTTGAATGCTGTTTTTTATTACGCCATTTTGGGACTAGAAAATAAACTAAAAAAATATTTAAAATTAAATCAAACACAACAGACATAATATCAGGCATATAACATGTTATTATGTTATAAATATTAAATAGAATTAAACCTAATATAACACCAAGAACTTTATTGTTTTTTAAAAATGAATTGATTAAACCCATTATGTCCTTAATGTGCAAATTCTATTTCGTTGAAAGAAATTCCGAGACCTTCCAATTCATTCAGAACAGGCTCATAAATATCTTTATATACAGGAACAACCACGCCTCGTCTTGAAATTGATCCATTTAATATCAATTTTACACAAATTGCCATTGGCAGACCTACAGTTTTTGACATTGCAGTGTGTGCTTGGCCATCTCCAATATTCACCATCGAAGATTCTAAACGCATTTGACGCTTTTCTTCAGTTTCAAATTCAAATTGATGCACCATCACCAGCATGTCTTTATCTCCCGGTTCTATCACCAATTTCTTTATTAGAATACGCTCTAAAATCATGGCTGGTGTAGCATTTGAAATACCTATTTTTTCATCGTCTGAAAATAATCCTAACCATTTGTACTTCTCAATTGAATCAACCCCAAATTCATTGCAGATTTGTGTCCATTTCTCTTCGACCGATAATGATTCATTGAAAGGCAAAAATGCGTTTACAAAAGTTCTGGGCGTTAATTCTTGTGAGTTTTCCAAAATACCTACATCGTCTGCCATTCCCAATTGCACAAATACGTTCCAGGCCTGAGAAAAACCCGGTCTTCTCAACGTTCCTCGATACATGGTTGGTATTTCTTCAAGTCCGTAAATTGGTCTGTATGATAGCGAATCTCGGTTTGCATAGCCTTCAAAATCTCCATATCCAGGGATAGAAATATGGTCTAACTGAGTAAAAACACGATTGGGTGAAATGTATTTATACTGTCCTCTATCAATATATTGTGCCATACCGCCTTGACCGGCTAGCACAACGTTTCTAGGATTCCACGTAAATTTATAATTCCAAGGGTTATTATCACTTTCTGGAGCGACCAATCCGCCGCAATATGATTTAAACGAAGTTACTTTGCCCCCATTATTATGAATACGGTCAATGATATGCATCGCACTCATGTGGTCAATGCCAGGGTCAACTCCAACTTCATTCAAGAAAATTAATCCGGCATTCATCACCTCATCTTGCATTTCATGCATTTCTTTAGAAACGTATGAAGGGGTAACCAAGTGTTTTCTAAACTCCAAACAATCTTTGGCAATTTCAATATGAAAACGGGCTGGCAACATGGATATAACAATATCAGCTTGCTTTATTTCTTCTAAACGCTCATTTCTATCCAAAGCATTAAAAGAAAGCGCAACTCCACTCGGGTGCTTGTTTATTTTTTTTTGAACTAAATCTAATGATTGGTCAACCACTCTTACTTGCCAATTGTATTGGTTAGCATGCTCTAATAAATAATCTATCAACGAAGTTGCTGAAAGACCCGCACCCAAAAGTAATATTCTCTTCATAATCAAAACTCAGTACGAAATTACCGAATTCTACTTAATTAGTGCTTCGTTTACCGTTTTTTTATGCTAATTCATAAGTTCGTGAAAATCAATGGGTAGATTTTATTTTTGGGAAAAAAATCAGCCTAGAAGTGCATAAATTTTCTTATAAAGAAAAATTCCTTTGCTTAGTTCTAAAAATTCGGCTGCTTTTGAACGAATAGAGGCTGGGTCCAACTTATTTTCATACATGCTTTGAATAACCTGATTGTAGTCGGTTACTGAAAATCCGGCAACACAAAATCCACAATTTGTTTCTTTCACAATTTCTTCCACATTCCCCACACCACTGTTACAAATTAACGGAATCCCCATTGCAAGCATTTCACCCATTTTAGTTGGAGAACTGGCAATTTTTGAATACGATGGCTTAATAAAAAACACTCCATAGTCTGCAGCATGCGCATAGTGTGTGATTTCATTCCTGTTTGCGAAGTGAACCAATATATCTTCTTTACCAAGATTGTATTTTACTGCCCGTTGCTTAATGTCATTTTCGCTATGATTTGTTAAGAAAAGAAACTTGGAATCCGGATTAATCTGCTTTAAGCAGGAAAAGAAATGTAGCATTTCATCTAACAGATACCATGTGCCAATTGAACCTAAATAAAGCAATACAAATTGATTTTCACGTAAGTTAAATTTCAATTTTGCAAGTCTTCTTTTTTCTTCTGTTACACTGTCAAACAGTGAGAAATCAGTAACACAGGGGATTACCGTAATTTTATTGGCTTGCAACGCTTTGATTCCCCATGTAAGCATTTCATCTTTTGCTTTTTGAGTTAGCGCAACCACTGCATCTGCATGTATAAGAAAATCTACTTCTTTTCTTTTAAAAAATTTGAAAATCCAGTAATATATCGGATTTTTTAAGTTCCACAATTTGCCATCTACACGCTCGTCTGCCCAAAACCCACGCATATCAAAAATAAATTGTGCTTTGTTCTTTTTCTTATAGGCCAACCCAACAAGCGCACTAATGTAACTGCGGCAATGAACAATTGAAAACTTGTTTGCTTTATAGAGCTTTTTGGTATGCTTAAATAATTTTATTACATCGATGAGTGTTGAAAGAACAGGTGGGTTTTTGGTATATATTAAGGGATGCCATTCAATATTATTTGATTCACATATTGCTTCAATCGTTTCTTTATGCTTTAAAAGTCGATCGTGTTTCTCAAAACTTATAAGCTGAAAAGAATAGGAGTCTGACAAGCCAATGATGTATGGTAATATTTGTGACTGACCCAATGGATCTGTCATTCCGTCATACGAAATATATAAAACACGTTTTTTTGGCTCGTTCATCTATTTGCAGGTTTAATACAACAGTTAAACTGTGGGGCTAATTACAAAAAAAAGTGGCTATCAGAAACAGCCACTTTCATCAATACATCTCTATTAATCTTTTAAGCTTGAAACAATTTTGTTCACACTTTCTTTCGCATCGCCATAAAGCATATCGGTGTTGTTTTTGTAGAAAAGTGGATTTTCTACTCCTGCATACCCAACAGACATTGAACGCTTCATTACGATTACTTTTGCTGCTTCCCAAGCTTTGATTACAGGCATTCCATAAATAGGACTAGAAGGATCATCCAAAGCTCCGGGATTTACCACATCATTAGCGCCAATTACCATCACTACATCCGTATCCGGCATGTCGTCGTTAATTTCGTCCATTTCCAATACAATGTCGTAAGGAACATTGGCTTCAGCTAGTAACACGTTCATGTGACCAGGTAAACGACCAGCAACAGGGTGAATAGCAAAACGAACTTCTTTTCCTTGTTTACGAAGAATTTCAACCATTTCATGAATAGGATATTGTGCTTTCGCAACTGCCATTCCATATCCAGGCACAATCACAATTGATTTAGCTTCTGTAAGCAATTCAGCAGTTTCTTCATGTGAGATTGAAGTGATTTCACCTTCAATTGCTTGTGCTTCTCCACTGCTTGCAGGTGCATTCCCAAAACCACCAAAAATTACAGAGATAAATGAGCGATTCATTGCCTCACACATGATGATGGAAAGGATTGCCCCCGAACTACCAACTAGTGCACCTGTAACAATCAACAAATCATTACTCAACATAAAACCTGCTGCTGCTGCTGCCCAACCAGAATACGAGTTTAACATAGATACTACAACAGGCATGTCTGCACCACCAATAGCCATAACCAACATCACCCCAATAAACGACGCAATAGCAGTCATGATATACAGGTAAATCAGTCCGTCTGTACCAGATGCTTTAGCAAAAAATACTCCCAATACAATTGAAATGACAAGCAATGTAATATTTACAAGATGTCTACCCGGATACAGAAAAGGTTTGCTTCTTACTTTTCCATCTAATTTGCCCCAAGCAATAATTGACCCAGTAAAAGTAACTGCACCAATAAACACTCCTGCAAAAACCTCTACCAAATGGATAGTTTTAGTAGCACCTACCAACTCATGACTGTGAGGATCAATGTACGAACCGTAACCTACTAAAACAGCAGCTAACCCCACGAAACTATGAAGGATTGCTACCAATTGAGGCATTGATGTCATTTCTACCTTTCGGGCTACCATGATTCCAATCAGAGAAGCTACTGCAATTGCTATGATGATGTAAACATAACCGCTTGAGCCATCAGACACACCAAATATTGTTGCTAATACAGCAATAATCATTCCTACGATTCCAAAAAGAACCCCTCTTTTTGCAGATTCTTGAGAAGACAACCCTCCCAAACTTAAAATAAACAAGATACTTGCAAATAAATACGCTGCTGTTTGAATTCCTATACTCATATATCTCGAACTTACTTTTTAAACATTTTCAACATGCGATGCGTTACAAAGAACCCACCAACGATATTAATTGAAGCCACTAATATTGCAATAAAAGCAACTATTGTTAGAGGGTCTGTCCAATCACTTGTTGGCTTTAAGACCTGCAACAATCCTCCAACTACAATAATTCCACTAATCGCATTGGTAACTGCCATTAACGGAGTGTGAAGTGAGTGACTCACATTCCAAATCACTTGCCATCCAACAAACACAGCCAATACAAATACAGTAAAGTGTTGCATAAACTCACTCGGAGCAAATTGCCCCATAAGAAATAACAGCGCACCTACTACTCCCAACTGAATCAGCAAAGAAATGGTTTTGTTTTTTACCTTTTTGGCATCAATAGCACGCTGCTCCTCGGCAGAAATTTGCACAACCTCTGCTTTTGGTTTTTGTGGGCTAACCGGCAAAGGTTCAGGTGGCCAATTTATTTTCCCATCATGGGTAACCATAGCTCTAGAAACTACTGCATCCTCCATATCAATTTTGAAGTTTTCTGCCTTTCCCATGTCATCTAACAAGTGACATAAGTTGTTTCCGTATAGTTGAGAAGCTTGAGTTGGCAACTGATCCAATTTACCAACAATCTTTACTCCGTTTTTAGTTACAATTACTTCACCATCTTTGGTTTGCGTACAGTTACCACCAGAATCAGCAGCCAAGTCAACAATTACAGACCCTGGTTTCATAGCCTCTACGTGGTAATCCAATATTAACTTAGGCGCTTCGCGACCAGGAATTTTCGCAGTGGTGATGATGATATCCACATCTTTTGCTTGTTCTAAGAACAATTGCATTTCAGCTTCAATAAATTCCTTACTCATTTCCTTTGAATACCCTGAAGAAGTTGCACCATCCTCATCAATTTCTACAGTTAGAAACTTCGCTCCCATAGACTCAATTTGCTCGGCTACTTCTTTACGTGTGTCAAAAGCGCGTACAATAGCACCCAATGAATTTGCAGCGCCAATTGCAGCTAATCCTGCTACCCCTGCACCAATCACAAGCACTTTTGCAGGCTCTACTTTTCCTGCTGCTGTAATTTGACCATTTAAAAATCTTCCAAAATGGTAAGCCCCTTCAACCACAGAACGATAGCCAGCAATGTTTGCCATTGATGAAAGCACATCCATCTTTTGAGCACGTGAAATACGCGGAATCGCATCCATTGCAATAGCATTTACCTTTTGATTTGCCAATTTTTGAAGCAACTCTTGATTTTGGGCAGGCCATAAATAACTCAATAGTACCAAGCCTTCACGCATCATTTCTACCTCTTCAGCAGTCGGCTGAAGCACTTTTAAAACGATATCAGACTGGCCATAGATTTCATTTGCCGAAGATACAATGGTAGCGCCTGCTTCTTTAAATGCTTCGTTAGAATAATTGGCTTTATTGCCAGCACCATCTTGAATAAAAACTTGAAACCCTTGTTTTTGAAGTCGTTGCACCGTTTTTGGTGTGGCAGCAACACGCAATTCATTTTTCGAAATTTCAACCGGAATACCTACTTTCATATTTCCTTTTGCTAGTGATATTAAAAAAATATTATGTCGTAATAATAAAAAGGGGGAAAGTTAATTTTTTTTCATGAAAAACGAATTGAAATACAGTAGTTTTTTTCTTAAAAATTTCAGATTGCACCTTTCTAAAGTAAAGCCAGAGTAAATGTCTAAAAAAAAATATTTTCAATTTTAATAGAAACAAAGGAATAAAAGATTAATTTTCAATTTGAAAACTGTTGCCAAAATGAAAAAAAAAATATTTGAGCGCATATTGTTTGGCGTGATTGCGTTGCTCTTAATTGTAGTTTGCACCACAGGATACGCTGTATTTACACGGTTAGATCAAGTAGCCAACACTCCATTGCCTACAGAAGAAGAAAAAAACAGTCAAGTTTTGATTCAAGAAATAAATTTAAACTTATTGAAGTCTGAAAATTTGATCTATACATACATCTATCAAAATCACAACGAAGCGATGCTGGATTTCGAAATATTACAATCCAAAACATTGCGGCAAATTGGTTACTTGAAAAATTATCAAAAAAAGAACAATGATTATCAGCAGACCATTTCGGAAATCAGAGACCTAAGCTCAAAAAAATTTGACAACCAATTTAAATTGATGCTAATGCGAAATGAAACTCGCGTTAATGAAACCATGCAATTGGTTGAGAAAGAAGTAATAAAAAACGACCAACGCACTCAGCTTGAGTTGGAAATCAGAAAAGCTGCTGCTAATCAAAACAACTCAGTAGATGCCGATAAACCTTCCCGAAAATCAAGAAAAGATCGAAAAAAAGAAAACGAAGATATCCAACTGAAGAGTAAGAGCGAGCAAATAGCAACAGAAAGAATAGCAACTCAAAACACCAAAGATTTAAAGAAAAAAATTGGTCTTGTTAAAACACAAGCAGTAGAAAAAGAAAGCAATATCAATAAATCAAAACTAATTATAGAACAAAGTAACGTTCAACTAAGCAAAGAAATAGATTCTCTTTTTCAGCAAATTGCAAGCTTAGATAGAACCCAACTCGTGAACAAAACTCAAAAAGCCAAGACCATTGCCGCGAAAACAAACACCATCACACTTACTTTTAGTGCCATTTCTGCAGTGTTGATTGGATTCATTGTAATACTCATCGTTTACCTTTTTAGACGAGCCAAAGAAAGCAACTACTCATTGAAACTTGCTAAAGAAAAAAGCGATGCACTTACAGAAGCAAAATCTCGTTTCTTAGCCACAATGAGTCATGAAATACGCACACCACTCAACGCAATATCTGGCTTTTCTGAACAATTAACACATGAAAAACTATCGCTTGAAACTAGCAAAAAAGCATCTATTATCAATGACTCGGCAAAACACTTACTGCTAATTGTTAATGACATTCTTGACTTATCAAAATTAGAAGAAAACAACATCAAATTGGAAGAAAGCCCGTTTAATCCTTTTAAAGCTGTAAATTTAGTTGTTCAGCAATTTTCGCTTGCTACAGAAGAACAAAAAAATACAATTCTTGTAGATTGTGAACCTAAAATGTTCCCAACACTTATTGGCGACGAACTGAGGTTTAAACAAATTCTAATAAACTTAATTGGGAATGCCAATAAATTCACAAAAGAAAGCTGCATCGAAGTTGGGTTAAAGTATGAGCTCAATGGAGAAAATGCGGGAATTTGTACTATTCTAGTGAAGGATAAAGGAATAGGCATGACAAAGCAACAACTAGCGCATATATTTGAGCCGTTTGAACAAGCAGAAACGTCAACTTCACGAAAATATGGCGGCACAGGTTTAGGGTTAAGCATCACACAAAAAATCGTCCAAAAAATGGGTGGACAAATAACTGTACAAAGTGAACTTGGCGTAGGAACATGCTTTGAAATTACCATTCCTATGAAAAAATCAACCGATAAGTCTGAATCCAAAACCACATCAAGTGTTGATTTCTCAATATTATCCGAAAAATCTATCCTTATTGTAGATGATGAACCGTTTAATAGAATGCTTTTGAAGGGAATGTTTAAAAAAGTAAATGTGAAAATTCACGAAGCATCAAACGGTATTGAAGCGTTAGCATTATTAAACATCAATTCAGTAGATTTGATACTATTGGATGTTCAAATGCCAGAAATGAATGGCGAAGAATTTATTGAGAAACTAAAACAATTGGATAAATTGAAAGCGCAACCCATTATTGGGTTAACTGCTGCAGGAGATGAACAAGTTTATCAAGAAATGATTTCACGTGGTTGGACAGATGTGTTGCTTAAACCTATACAACCCCAAATTCTGAAAGAAAAAATTGAAAATATAGGAATGTAAGATGCAAAACTCTCTTGATAAAATTGACTTAATCAATCTGCTTCAACTCATTGGAAACGATAAGGATTTTCTGATGGAACTGCTTGAAACATTTATCTCCACAACACAAGATGCACTGACTCAACTCAAAGAAGCAGAAGCAAAAGATGATTGGAAACAAATACAAAGTATTGCCCACCAAATAGCTCCAGCAATTATGCAGATTGGTGGAAACAATGCTTATAAAGCTATTAAAGAAATAGAAAATATGCCAGAAACAACACAAGGATATGAACGAAAATCAAAATATACTGAGCTCATACCACACATAGATAATTGCCTTGTGCAAGTACAAAATTACATATCAAATGACACAAAATAAAGGAAATAAAATTGTAGTTGTTGAAGACAATGAGTGGTATAGAAAGCTATTGGTCCACTTGCTGTCTCTAAATCCGGATTATGATGTTGAATCATTTTCTGATGGTGAAAGTATGCTTAGCTCAATTAAAGAAGACTCTCCTTTTGCCATAACCATGGATTATCGGTTACCTGGTATTGAAGGGGAAGAATTGCTTCAGAAAATCAAGCAAAATCACCCAAATACCATCATCATCATCATTTCTGAGCAAGAAGATATTGAAACAGCCGTTACTTTATTAAAACTTGGAGCATACGATTACATCGTTAAGGGGAATGATATCAGAAACCGCTTGTTAAATACCATTGCAAATGCAGGTAAGCAATTTCAATTGATTGAAAAAATTGAAAAGTTAGAGCAAGAAGTACGCACAAAATTCAACTTCAATTCTACCATCATTGGGAAAAGCTCTAAGATGGAACATGTGTACAAAATATTACAAAAAGCTATTACCAACAATATAACGGTAACAATTTATGGTGAAACAGGCACCGGTAAAGAGGTTGTTGCCAAAGCAATTCATTACAATTCAACTTTCAAAGATAAACCATTTGTAGCCGTAAATGTTGCTGCTATACCAAACGAATTGTTTGAAAGCGAATTGTTTGGCCATGAAAAAGGGGCGTTTACTGGAGCAAATCAACTTAGAAAGGGCAAGTTTGAAGAAGCCAATGGTGGCACATTATTTTTAGATGAAATTGCAGAATTGGATATCCATCTTCAAGCAAAATTACTCCGTGCAATTCAAGAACGAGAAGCATCTAGAATTGGCAGCAACATTGTGTACAAATTCAATTGCCGAATCATCGTTGCGACCCATCGAAATTTATTGCAAGAAGTAAAGGCAGGAAAATTTAGGGAAGATTTATACTTTCGCTTATTTGGTCTTCCTATTGAACTTCCACCGCTTAGAGAGCGTGATCGGGACATCCTTTTGTTAAGTACTGTATTTAGTGAACGCTATTGTAATGAAAATGGAATAACACAAAAGAAAATAAGTGCATCCGCTCAAAACAAATTAATGGCTTACCATTGGCCGGGCAATGTCCGCGAACTTAAATCGGTTATTGAACTTGCTGTAGTACTCTCAAGCGATGATGTAATTCAAGATGAAGACATTGTATTGGGTTCGTCAAATATGCTTGCCTCAATACTAACTGAGGAAATGAGCTTACGTGCCTACAATCTGAAAATCGTTCAACTCTTCTTAGAAAAATACGACGATAACATAAAATTGGTAGCCGATAAGCTTGATATTGGGCAAACTACCATCTACAGAATGTTGAAAGAATTGGATTAATTTTTCATTTTGAAAAAATTATTTTCATTTTGAAAAAATCATCACTGACTATCTAAATCAACCCCCTTGTATTTCAGGCATTTAATGTAAAAACAACTTTTGGCACATTGTTTATAGATGAAAACACATCCATGAATGAAAAACGTTTCATAAAACATGGAAAAAAATTGTGCTTGGTGAATGTGTAGAATCTGGATTTTGGGTCTTTCCATATTCCTCATTCACCGTAGCAAATACTCTATCAGTCACATAACACTATTAGTTAGGTAACAGTTTAAGTTAGTTTAGGTTTCAGTTAGGTAAAAAACATGTACAGACTGATAGAAAAAAGTACGTGTGGTAGCAACTCCCCCAATTACAAAAAATAATTGGGGGTTTTTTTTGTTAATATCACAAGATTTTAGTACTATTTAGAAATAATATAAATAGCATTTTGTAATTTTGTGAAATGGAACCTTCTTTTAGAAAATTTAGCGTCAGAGAAATAAGACAAGATTTTCCTTCATTGCACCAACAAGTCTATAATAAAAATTTGATTTATTTTGACAACGGAGCTACCTCACAAAAACCTCAAATGGTAATTGATGCAATCAATACCTATTATGCAAAGAGCAATGCAAACATTCACAGAGGTGTTCACTTTTTAAGTCAGCAAGCAACCAATGACTACGAATATGCACGTGAAGAAGTTCGTGAGTTCATCAATGCAGAAAAGAAAGAAGAAATTATTTTCACAAAAGGAACCACAGATAGTATAAACTTGGTAGCATTTTCTTTTGGAGAACTGTTGCAAAAAGGTGATGAAATTATCATATCAACTATGGAGCATCATTCAAACATCGTTCCATGGCAAATGTTAGCAGAAAGAAAAGGATTGGAATTGAAAGTGATACCTATCAACAAAAGGGGTGAACTTGATCTTGATGCATATAAAAACTTGTTATCATCAAAAACGAAATTGGTTTCAGTTACACATGTTTCAAACACCTTGGGCACAATAAATCCTATAGAAGAAATCATAACGTTGGCACATGCTGTAGGGGCAAAAGTTATGATTGATGGAGCGCAAAGTATTCAGCATTTAAAGGTGGATGTTCAAGTATTAAATTGTGATTTTTTTGCCTTCTCTGGTCACAAAGTATTCGGACCAACGGGAATTGGGATACTGTACGGTAAAGAAGCCTTGTTAGAAGCAATGCCGCCCTATCAAGGAGGCGGAGACATGATTGAAAAAGTCACCTTCAAAAAAACAACCTTCAATGAGTTGCCTTTTAAATTTGAAGCTGGCACTCCACATATTTCAGGAGCAATTTGTTTAGGAAAAGCATTGGAATATGTAAGTCAATTCGACATGAAAGATATTGAAGCGTATGAACATGAACTTACTGATTATGCGCAGGATTTATTAAGTACTTTTGAAAATATTTCGATTATTGGTACGGCGAAAAACAAAGCTTCTGTAGTTTCGTTTCATGCACACAACATTCATCCGTTTGATTTGGGCACATTGCTGGATAAACAAGGGATTGCAGTAAGAACAGGTCACCATTGCACACAACCCTTGATGGATTTTTATCAAATTCCAGGCACTGTGCGGGCATCATTTGCCTTTTACAATACAAGAGAAGAAGTTGACAAATTTGTTGAAGCAGTAGAAAAAAGCATTTCAATGCTATCCTAATAAAATGACAATACAAGAAAAACAACAAGAGATAATTGATGAATTTTCTATCTACAATGATTGGATGGAAAAATACGAGTACATCATTGAACTTGGCAAGGAGCTTCCAATAATTTCATGCGAATTAAAAACCAAGGATCGGCTTATCGAAGGGTGTCAAAGTCAAGTTTGGCTAGATGCAAATATAGTAGATGGAAAAGTACAATTTACAGCTGATTCTGATGCAATTATTACAAAAGGAATCATTGGCTTGTTAATTCGCGTTTACAACAACGAAACAGCAGATGAAATATTGAAAAACGAACCTTTTTTCATTCAAGAAATAGGCTTGCAAGAACACCTTTCTCCTACTCGTTCCAATGGGTTGGCAAGCATGGTAAAAAACATTAAACTTTTGGCATTGGCCGCATTAAAAAAATAAAATGAGCACACAAATAGAAGAGCAAATTCACAAACTTGAAAACAACGTTGTAAGTGTTTTAAAAACAATTTATGACCCTGAAATACCAGTTGATATTTATGAATTGGGATTAATATATGAAGTCCGAATTACTGAAGACTTTGAAGTTTCAATTGACATGACCTTAACTTCACCAAACTGCCCAGTTGCAGAATCTTTACCCAAAGATGTAGAAACACAAGTTGGCAATATTGCAGGAGTTGCTGCATCAAAAGTCAACGTGGTATTTGACCCACCCTGGGATAAAGACATGATGAGTGAAGAAGCAAAATTAGAATTGGGGTTTTTGTAAAAAATCTTTTAATCTTAAATTCGATTATTCTTCACCTTCATTTTTCAACGCCATCAGTAGTGTATATGCTCCTTTGGCGACAAAAAGTTCGTTTTCAAAATTGTTTGAATTTACCACTTCAGTATAGCCATTTTCAGAAGTGCCAACTTTTACTTCATTCATTTCAAATGTGCGTTTTGATTTAACAACAAAAACATATTGCTTGTTTTCAAATCGAACTATTGCATCATTTGGTAAGGCATTTCTTGCTTGATTAGTCAGTTCAACCTCTGCATTCATAAACAATCCAGGCACCAAAGTCTTGTCAAATCTATCAAAACTACAGATAACTGAAGCCGAACTTTGATTTTGAAGGTCTTTTTTAACAAAAGTAATCGTGCATGGAAATTTTAACTCCGGATTTGTATTGGAATATGCGCTTAGCTTTTGACCAACTGCAAGTGCATTGATGTCTTTTTCAAAAGCTGTGAGTGATAGATATATCAAGCTTGGGTCAATCAATTCGAACATCACTTCGCTCGGAAGAACATATTTCCCAACATTTACATTAACAACAGAAACATAGCCAGAAATTGGTGCATACACATTGATACTTTTAGAAATCGTGTTATCGTTAAGTTTTTCGGGATTTACACCAATAAGTTTTAATTTTTCTTCCAACGATTTTATTGCAACTAATTTAGTTTGAAAGTTTGCCCGTGCTTGCTCGAATAGTTTATCACTGGTAGCTTTTGTCTGATTTAGTTCCTTCTGACGCTTGAATTCACTTTCTGTCAAAGACAATTGTGCTTTGGCTGTTAGGAAATCCTCCTGCAGCTGAATAAACTGCATATCTTCTAAAACAGCCAAAATTTGGCCTTTTTTTACCGGCATTCCTTCCAAAAGTTTTGTTGATTTCAAATATCCTCCTAATGGGAAACTAACTGAAATTCTGTTTTGAGGAGGAACTTCAACCCTTCCATTCAACTTAATTTGAGTTGCCATTGCTTGATTCACTATTCGTGTAGTTTCAATAGCTGCATTATTGTATTGCACTTCTGTAAGTGTTAATACATTCTCCTTTTGTTGAGGAGATTGTGATTCGTTGTTGCTACTTCCACAAGCAAACAAAACTGTTGTGGACATTAGCATAAAAAGAGACTTCTTCATTTTAGTGTTTTGTTATTTATTTAAATAATAATTTAGTTCAATAGCAGCTAAATTTCGAGCTTTCAATGCTTGTATATAATCGCTCTTTATCTGAATAGATTGGTTCATCAACAGAGTCAATTCCAAGTAATTAATTTCTCCTTTTTCAAATTGATTGTAAGCTGAGTTAGCTATGAGCATTGCATTTTTCAGAGCAGATGATTCGAAAAGATTAACAATATCTTGATTAGACTGATACTTCATTGATGCAGATGTGTATGCTGACATGAACTTTTTTTGTTCTTGTTCCATTGAGTTTAAGGCTATTAACTTAGCTGTTTTTGCTGCATTAATTCGAGCTTTAATTCCGCTATTAAAAATTGGTATTCCGAGACCGACTTGCACTGACTGAAAGCGTAGATCTCTATTGTAAACATTGTTGTCTGAACCAGTACCTTTCATTCCCATAATGTTGTATCCAAACACTAAATCTGGCAGCAATCTAGAACGTTCCAATTTCAAAACAGCCTGTGCTGATTGTTCTTGTTGTTTGTAAAATTCAAGAATTGGGTGTGCCAATAAAGAAGAACTATCCATTATATGAACTGAATTGAAAAAATTGGTATGAACATCAGGCTGAAAAGAAACTGACGTGTTTAATACAAGTTGAAATTGCAACTGCAATAGCTCAATGTCTTGAAGAATTTGCTTAAGTTGTATTGCAATTTGGTTACGCATATTTTCAGCTGTTGCTTTTTCAAGTGCATTGTTTTCACCGCTCTGATATCGTTGGTTTGCACGAATCAAAAAAATTGAATAAATACTATCATTTGCAAGTAATAATTCTTTTTTCTGCTGAAGAAATATAAGTTCAACATACAATTGAGACACAAGCATTTTTAATTGCGCTTCTTTTACACCTATATTCAAAACACTGCTTTTCCACTCTTCATTGAAAACAGATTTTTGCCGTGCATAAACCGTAGGGAAATTGATTGTCTGGGAAAACACTAAACGCGTATCTGAATAATAGCTGTTTATTTGTCCATATTCACCAAAAACAGTTGTATTTGGGACATCAATACCTGATTTTATCAACTTTTGTTTGTATTCACTTGTCAATCGTTCATTCTTCACAGATAAATTATTTGCCAAGGCTGTATCAATAGCTTGTGGCAAAGAAATAGTTGACTGGGCAAAGGTATTAGGAGTTGAAAACAGTAAACCTACAATAAGAAGTGTCAAAATTTTAGTGTCAATTTTATGCTTTCTATAAGCAAACATGTATAACATTGGCAATATAAAAAGTGTCAGAAAAGTTGCTCCCAATAACCCGCCAATAACTACACTTGCCAATGGTCTTTGCACCTCTGCCCCTTCACCATGGCTCAGTGCCATTGGTAAAAATCCGAGAGAAGCAACAAAAGCAGTCATCAGAACAGGGCGTAAACGTGTTGTAGTCCCAACAATTACTACTTTAAGTAAATTGTTCATCCCTTCTTTTCGTAAACGGTTAAACTCGGCCACCAAAACTATTCCGTTTAATACTACAACTCCAAATAAGGCAATAAAACCAATTCCTGCACTTACACTAAACGAAATATCTCTTACATACAATGCGAAGATTCCTCCAATTGCAGATAATGGAATAGAAGTATATATCAATAAACTTTGTTTAACTGAACCAAAAGCAAAAAACAGTAAAATAAAAATTAAGCTTAACGCTATTGGCACTACAATGTATAACCGTTCTTTTGCATCAACCAAATTTTCAAAAGCGCCTCCATAGGAAATAAAGTAGCCAGCAGGCAATTTAATTTCATTTTCAATTTTTTGTTGCAAATCATGCACAGTACTCTGAACATCTCTATCTCGCACATTAAACCCCACAGTTATTCTGCGTTGTGAGTTTTCTCGCTGAATTTGGTTTGGACCTTCAATTATTTCAACTTTTGCTAAAGAGTTTAATGGGATTTGTGCGCCAGAAGGTGTGTTAATCAGTAGTTTCTGAACATCCTCAAGGTTTTTCCGCTTGTTTCCACTTAGTCTTACAACCAAATCAAAACGTTTTTCCCCTTCAAAAACTTCACCGGCATATCCGCCAGCAAAAGCGCTGTTCAATACACTGTTTATTTCACGAATAGACAAGCCATATTGTGCGATAACAGCTCTATTGTATGAAACTACTATTTGAGGGAGACCAGTTACCTTCTCTACATACAAGGCTTCACTTCCATCAACTTTATTGACAATTTTCCCGATTTTATGTGCGTAATATGCAAGTGTATCCAGATTTTCTCCAAAAATTTTACAAACTACATCTTGCCTTGCTCCAGAAATAAGTTCATTAAAGCGCATAGCAACAGGGAATTGAAAACCAAAAGTCACACCCGGTACTGCTTCTAATTCTTTTGCCATTTTCTTTTCAAGTTCTTCATAAGTAGATGCTGAAGTCCATTCATTTCGCTTTTTCAAAATCACTATCATATCGGTCAAATCAACCGGCATAGGGTCAACCGGAACCTCACTGTTTCCCGTTTTAGCAACAACTTGTTCTACTTCTGGAAACTTTTCAAGAATAATTTTTGAAGCTTTTGATGCTGCTTCAATAGAAGTATTCAGGTTGCTCCCCGGCAACACTCTGGTTTCTACTGCAAAATCCCCTTCAGGAAGTTCAGGAATAAATTCTCCACCCAATTTGGTAGCAGTAAACAGCGCAAAGAGAAACAAAGCAAAAATTGACAGCAAAATGGATTTTTGATAACGAATTGTAAAAACAAGTCCTTTTTGATACTTCGCTTCAATAAAAGACATCATCTTATCAGAAAAAGATTGCTTCGTTTTCTTTGTTTTACTCAATATCAACGTACTCATCATAGGAATGTATGTCAAGGAAAGAATAAATGCTCCTAACAAAGCAAATGCAACTGTTTGAGCCATTGGAATAAACATTTTTCCTTCAATTCCTTGGAACGAGAAAATTGGAAGGTAAACTACCAATATTATTACCTGCCCGAAAACAGCGCTGTTCATCATTTTAGAGGCTGAACTTTGTACTTGCAGATCCATCTCAAGTTGAGAAAATTGGATACTATGATTTAAACGGTTGCTACTGCTCATTTTGTGCAATACAGCTTCAACTACAATAACAGAACCGTCAACAATCAACCCAAAGTCTAAAGCACCAAGACTCATCAAATTTCCACTTACTCCGAATAAGTTCATCATGATGATTGCAAAAAGCATTGAAAGAGGAATCACAGAAGCCACCAACAAACCGGCTCGAATATTCCCAATAAATAGAACAAGCACAAAAATCACAATTAACGCGCCTTCCAATAAGTTTTTAGTAACAGTGCTAATAGCATTATTCACCATTTTTGATCTGTCTAAATAAGGATCAATAACAACGCCCTCTGGCAAAGTTTTCTCGATTTGTGCAATACGTTCTTTTATGCTATTAATCACTTCATTGCTGTTTGCGCCTTTTAGCATCATAACAACTGCTCCAGAAACCTGTTGTTTCCCATTGTATGTCAAAGCTCCATTTCGCGGAGCATTCCCGAATTTCACTTCACCGATATCTCGAATAAGTATTGGCACTCCATTGGGTAATTTTTTAATAACCGTATTTTGAATATCTTCAATACTTGAAGCTAATCCTTCGCTTCGAATGTATAGAATGGTTGGGCCTTTTTCAATGTAAGAACCTCCCGTATTCTCGTTGTTACTTTCAAGTGCATTGTAAACTTCTTCTATGGTAACGTTGTTCGCAACTAACTTTTCTATTTCAACTGCTACTTCATACTGCTTCAACAGTCCTCCGAAACTGCTTACTTCAGCCACGCCTTTAACTCCAAGCAATTGCCGTCTTACAATCCAATCTTGAATTGTGCGCAACTCCATCGCGTTGTATTTATCTTCGTATCCTTTCTTTGTTCGAACTGTATATTGATAAATCTCACCTAGTCCTGTTGTTACTGGGGCAAGGGTTGGTTTTTCAATTCCTTTAGGAATTTGATCCATTACCTGTTGCAAGCGCTCAGCTACTTGTTGCCGTGCCCAATAAATATCTGTTTTGTCATCAAATATTATTGTAACAACAGACAGACCGAAACGTGAAAAGCTTCTAATTTCAATCAACCCCGGAAGGTTGTTACTCACTTGTTCAATGGGAAAGGTGATTAATCTCTCAACATCAGTTGCCCCAAGAGCTGGAGCATTTGTAATTACTTGCACTTGATTATTTGTAATATCAGGTACAGCATCAATTGGCAATTTTTTTAATTCAAAAATTCCAAAGACAATAAGGGCCAATACAAAAAGGCCGACAATAAGTTTGTTCTTGATAGAGAACGCAATAATATTATTGAGCATAATAAACTTAACTAATCATTAAACTTCTCACAGTGTTTTTTTAAACACACATGAATACTTTCTAAAGAAATGATTAGCTAAAGCGAGGAGGTTGCCAAATACTATTTAAGTATTGGTTCGAATAATTAAGTTGATTTGAAATTAAACTAATTGTTTTAGTAGGGAAAAACACATTTTGTAATAGACAAAATTGTGGTTGTGGAGTTATTACAACGGTATGTACGCCTGCATGAATCGTTTTAAAAGGCAGATTTTCATGATCGTGATGCTTATCATCAGGATGGTTTATATGCAATGAATAATGCTCTGAAAGAAATGTTGAAAGGCTTGAATTATCCCATTCTACATGTTCAAAATAATGATGAATAAGCGTAGGAATGCGCATGAATTGCCCGAATGAGGTGTGCCCCATCAAAAAAACAAAAAGCAATATAACTCCGACAATTCGTCTCACCTCACAAATATATGAAATAAGAAAATAAAATTAGATGTAAAGGAAACAAAAAAGCCACCAATAAGGTGGCTTCAATATAAAGAATTCAATCTTAGTATAATTCTTGTTTCAATGCAGTTCTAAAATCTTTTATCTCTTCACGGTTAATTTTGTGATCCGCATTCTTCAGCAAATTCAACAAAT
The DNA here is from genome assembly GCA_039810825.1 of Fluviicola sp. GTDB lineage: Bacteria > Bacteroidota > Bacteroidia > Flavobacteriales_D > Crocinitomicaceae > Fluviicola. The sequence goes on along the minus strand of JBDHXR010000001.1, from coordinate 43,513 downwards.
ACAACAGATTTTCTTTGTCTTCAACTTCAAGAGGATATTCATTTCCTTCTTCATCTTCGTCAAATTGTGCCTGTACGTCGTACGCTTTTCTTTCTTGTAAAAACTCATAAGTCAATCGCAAAACTTTTACAACCAATGGATCTTGTTCTTTCAAAGCTTGCTCGCGCAATTCTTTCAGATCATCAACTATACCTTTGTAATCGATTCCTTTTTTATCGACATTGGAAATAATTTCTTCTAACTTCTTGTTGGCAACGGCCGTTTTCATATTTTTTGTTTTTATGACTGCTTTGTTTGAACGAACAATTCAAAGACCTGCAAATGTAATGACTTTATTGTGAGTTATCATAGAATAACTTATATTTTTTTATTTGATGTCCATTTTTTTTCATGGCTGAATTATTTTGCTTAGAACCTTAGTCAAATTAAATTTTTATTTTGATGTGAACCACGAATCATTATATTTGTAAAAACTGAAAAACCTGATTGTTTGATAGATATTATTGTAAAAGGCGTAATTACAGGATTCGTATTGAGCGTAATGATTGGTCCTGTCTTTTTCTTATTGCTTGAAACCAGCATTCGGAAAGGTATTCGAGCCGCAATTGCTTTAGATATCGGTGTATTTCTTTCAGATATTGTTTACATTGTTTTTGCGCTTCTTTTTTATTCTCAAGTTACAAAATTAACGTCTGGAGAAAACGCACATATAATCTCGATTGTAGGAGGATTTGTATTGCTCATTTTCGGAATTTTCACCTTGGTTAAAAAACCAAAAGAAAACAGCGAAGAAACAAATAAGGAATTAAACAGTACGCCAAAAGATTTGATCCTAACGGGAGTAAAAGGTTTCATATTAAATTTTGCCAATCCGGCTGTCATTTTCTATTGGCTTACAGTAATAGCCTTTGGTGTGGATGGGAAAAAATCTTCTGGAAATTCAATAGACGACTCTACCTATTGGTATATCTTTTTTATCCTGATTACATTTTTTTCTCTGGATTTACTGAAAATTATTGGTGCTAAAAAGCTACGCCCATTTATTACTGATAAAGTATTGGTTGGAATGAATCGTTTTGTTGGAATTGTGATTATCGGAACTGGTATTTACCTCGCTTTAAAAGGATTTCTTCATAAATAATCCGTAACAGATACACATATTAACGTTATCTAATAAAGAACAAACCCATGAAATTACTCGTTTTTTGCATTCTCTTTTTCTCTTCATTGAGCTTTTCTCAAACTATTCGTAAGGAAAATCTTACCCAAAAAGTTTCAAATTACTACGATTTTCAGAAAACCAGATTGGAATCTACAGGTTCCTATTACAAGGATGTATTGGGTGAGACAAATGAGCAACATGGAAAGTGGTTGTATTACGATAAAAACGGAGTCGAAGTTGAAGAACGAAATTATTATCGAGGAAAATTAAACGGTCGTGTTTTGGTTTATTTTTCTAATCGAAAAATGCGATCAGAAGGGTATTTCAAACTCAATAAGCAAGACAGTGTTTTTAGAGAATGGAATGAATTTGGCAACATTCAACTAGAAGGCATGTTTAAACTAGGGAAACCTTTTGGAATATGGGAAACATATTATTTATCCGGGCAAAAAATGAAAACAGAGGAAATTCTTGACTCAACTGTTTTTGTTAACGCATTTTGGTTAGATGATGAAGCACATACACAAACACTAAAAGATGGAACCGGTCAACTTACTGTTTACTACAATACCGGAGCGCTGAAAGAACAGTATCGGTATAAAAACGGATTAAAAAATGGTTCCTTTGAAGAAAAATCCATATATGGCCATACCCTACTAACCGGGTCATTTATAAACGGAATAAAAGACAGTACTTGGTCATATTATTATTATACAGGCCCACTCGAAAAAGTAAGCAACTATAAAGATGGCAAATTGAATGGTACATATTCCTATTATTATGATAACAAACAATTAAACGTAGAAGGACAGTACTTAGATGGCGAAAAAACAGGCAAGTGGATTTGGTACACAAATAAAGGCACAAAAGACCAAGAAGGAACCTTTGCAAACGGAAAACAACATGGAAAATGGTCTTTTTATTATCCAACAGGCGAACTAAGCTATACTGCCGAGTTTGATAAAGGCTTGAAAACTGGAACGTGGAATTACTTTTACAAAGATGGAAGCAAGTTTAAAACCGGTCCATTTGCTCACGATGAAAAGCATGGAAAATGGGAAACGTGGTATGAAGATGGCACATTGCTGATGTCTGGACTCTATAAAAACGGGAAAGAAGAAGGCACATGGGTAAACTATTGGGAGAATGGGAAAGAAAAAAACATAGCAACATTTAAAGCCGGCAAGCTCAATGGAGAATGGGTTTCATACTTTCCAACCGGAAATTTAAAGCTGAGCGGTTATTACAAAAATGGAAACAAAATAAAAGCTTGGACTACCTATTTTGACAATGGCAAAGAACAAGATATGTTTACCTACAAAGTAATCACAAAGCAAACGAAGCACATCGATTATGGTCCGCTTAAAGACTTTAAAACACAAGAAAGTGTAAAAAACGGACCTTCTGTTTCATACTCTCAAAAAGATTACAAGAAAATTGAAGAAGGATCATACAAAAATGGAGAGAAAGATGGTGTATGGTACACATACTGGCCTGGAGGAAAAATACCTAGCAATGTTACGTCATACAAATTAGGGAAATTGAATGGGAAATCCATTGAAAATGATAGACGTGGAAATATTGTTTCTGAAATAAATTATGTTGATGGTTTAAAAAATGGAAAAATGAAACTTTATGACAAGCGTGGTAAAGTTGTAAAAGAAATTGATTTTGAAAATGGTCAACAAAAAAGCATTGGAGGAAACCAACAATTCAATCCAAACTAATTATTCAACGTGTGTTCAGTATTAGCTTTTCGAAATATTTTGAATAGCCCAAAACTTATCACAAAGGTAATTATTGCAGAAATGATTGCGAAAATAACGGCTCCAACTAAATAGAAATACAGATTTCGTTGAATGGATTCCAAAGTCAAGTTCGTTAATTTATCTACATCGATGTTCCCTTGCAAAAAGAATTGTCCGCACATATAGCTTCCAGCAAGAATAAAAGGAATCATTGGCGGAATCGAAATATTTGCTGCAGCAATAAACAATACTTTATTCAATCGAAATAAAATAGCTAACGGAATTCCTATAAGCAGCTGAAAGCCCCAAAGAGGGACAATTCCCATAAACACACCAAATGCCAATGAAATGGATTTTCTCAAATTACTTTCTTGCGGTTTTACAGTTTCATGCTTAATAATTTCCCAAAGTGGCAAGCGAAACAGTTTACGAGGGTAATACCACACTAAAGCAATCAATACCAAAAAGGTGTTTAGTATACTGATTCTTGTAAAGTCTTGGAAAGGTCTAAAGTGAGAAACGCGTTCAGTAGGGTCATATTTTACTTGAATAGGAACAGCTATGAAAGGAACAAATCTCCATGCTAATTTTACGATAACTTCAATTTCCAGCTCAAAACGCCTAGTAATTAACCACAATTTCCTTACTGTTTGAAGCGGATAAATTCGAAAACCTGTTTGAGTGTCTGGCAAGGAAATAGCAGTTTCTACCTTGAACCAAAAATTTGAAAACTTATTACCAAATGAGCTTTTACCTGGCACATCGTTTTGTTCCATGTTTCTTGACCCCATGATTACTGCATCCGGGTTTTGCTGAGACATAATTTTTAGCTTGGCTATATCTTCTGCAAAGTGTTGCCCATCTGAATCCATCGTAATGACGTGAGTATAGCCTAATTGTATTGCTTGAGAAAAGCCTTTTCGCAAAGAATACCCTTTCCCTTTATTTACTGAGTTGCTAAGAATTAACACCTTATCCGATACCTTCGCTAGTAAATTTGCTGTTGAATCTGTGGACCCATCGTTTACAACAATCACTGGTATTGAAGGTTCGTGCAACTGTACTTCTTCCAACACACGTAATAGTGTTTTTTCATTGTTATACGTTGGAATAAGGATACAAAAATTGTTCAAAGCATTCGATTTAAGTTTTGCAAAGCTAGGATAAAAATCGATTAACTCTTTGGAATCTACAATTAATCTTGAGGCTTTCCATTGGCACGACCTGTATAGGAATAAACATTGTAAGGCAATAAAAAACGTGCAAATTTCTGCCCAATAAAACTGCTTAACAAAATTGGAAAGAACAATACAAATCCGTTTGGAACTAAATTACAAACCAAAATAAAGGTTGTGAACGGTGCAGATATTGATGGAGATAACGTGGCAGCAGCACCAGCTAGCGCAAAGTTAACAGGAATAAGCGATGTGCCAAAATAATGGTTTGAAAGTTGTGCAAACAGAATTCCAAGTACGGCTCCAGCTACAATACTAGGTGCAAATACGCCTCCATCACCTCCTGCTCCCAATGTTAACGCCGCAACCAAGGGTTTTGAGAACACTAAAATAGTAAGCAATGAAATAGAAACAGTGCTGTTGTCGGCAATTTTTTGCAACAAACCATTCGTGCCATGATAGCTGTCGCCATATAAAAAAGGAAAGCAATATAAAGAAATTCCAATGAGTATCGTTCCAATAAGCAATCGAAGGTAAGGTCCTCTAATTTTTAGTGAAAACTCTTTGATTTTAATGACGAGTAAGGTAAAATATATGGAAAGCAGAGAACCAAAAAGACTTAACATAACAAAAAATGGCAACGCTTGCCAAGACCATGTTTGTACATGAAACGGGAAGATAGATTCACTTTTAAAAATAGAAATAAATCCCCAAGCTACTAATGCAGAAGCGCCACAACTTAAAACTAGATATTTATTGAATTTTCGAGCAATTGCTTCCACGGCAAATAAAAACCCTGCGATAGGGCTTTGAAACAAAACTGCAACTCCTGCAACCACTGCTGCGCTTATCAGTTCACGTTTATACATTTTAGCAGAAAAATCAACTTTGTAAGCTTCATTGCCAAGTGTTGCAGTTGCTACAACTGTTGAAACTTCAATTCCTGTTGAACCACCAAAGATGACTGTGAAAAACCCATTGATGTAGTGAGAAGGAACTTTGAACAAAGGCAAATGATCTTTCCTTAAGTCTAATGTTTTGTAAATTTCTGCAATTCCTTTATTTTTTCTATTGTGAAACAGGTGTTTGCGAAAAAAATAAATAATGGTAATTCCAATCGTTGGAAACAGCAAAAACCAGGTAATATTACTGCTTGCTATTTCTCTGAAATGATGTTGAGCATACTCTGTAATTAGCTTTAAAGAATATGCAAGAACACAACAGAATAAAGAAATAAACGAGGAAATAATTATCAATTTTGCTTCATTGTAGACAATTATTTTTTTCCTCTCTTGCATGAATTTTCTGTGAATTTTTCACAAAAATACTGTATCAATACTGAATTTCAAAGGTTAGAATTTATTTCACAACTATTTAACTGTAAAATAGAATTCAAACTATCTGATTTCTCCGCCCGCGCTAAATGTTTTTTCAGGCACCATAAAACTTAGTTTTCCTTCTGCATCCTCTGCCATTAATATCATCCCTTGAGACTCTACTCCTCTTATTTTTCTTGGAGCTAAATTCATCAATACAGCCACTGTTTTACCTACAATTTCTTCGGGTTGGTAATGCTCTGCGATCCCTGAAACAATTGTACGAGTATCAATTCCTGTATCAACAGTAAGCTGCAATAGTTTATCTGCCTTTGGAACCCGAATAGCTTCAAGAATTGTCCCCAAGCGTATATCCATTTTTGAGAAATCATCAAATGATGTTTCCTCTTTCTGAGCTTTGAAATTAGATACATTAACAGGTTGTGACGCATGCAATAACTCAACTTCTCTGTTCACAAAGTCATCGTCAATCTTTTGAAACAATATAACAGGCTCATTGATAGTATGTCCTTCTTTTAACAGTAAATCACCACACGCCGACCACGGTTTATTTTCAATATTCATAAATCCGCGAATTTTTTTTGCAGTTTCAGGTAGAAAGGGATCTAATACCAAGCCTAAATTTGCCGTTATTTGCAACGCAACGTGCATAATTGTTTCTACACGTTTTGGGTCTGTCTTTACTAATTTCCACGGTTCATTATCAGCAAGATATTTATTGCCAACTCTTGCTAAAAGCATCGCTTCAGTTTGTGCATCACGTAGCTTGTATTGATAGATTAAAGTGGCAATACGAGATGGAATAGCCTTCATTTCATTCAATACATATTGATCTTCCTCAGTAAAACTCCCACTTGCAGGAACCTTGCCGGTGTAGTATTTTTGAGAAAGCACCAAAGCTCTGTTTACAAAATTTCCTAAGATATCTGCCAGTTCGTTGTTTACTCGAGATTGGTATTCCTTCCAAGTGAATTCAGCATCTTTGGTTTCCGGAGCTATTGCTGTTAATGTATATTTTAATTCATCAATTTTATCTGGATATTTCTCCAAGTACTCATGCAACCAAACTGCCCAATTTCTGGAAGTTGAAAATTTATCTCCTTCTAGGTTTAAAAACTCATAAGCCGGAACATTATCGGGTAAAATAAAACCCCCGTGATCTTTTAGCAATATTGGAAAAATAATTGCATGAAAAACAATGTTGTCTTTTCCAATAAAATGGACCAATTTTCTTTCGTTGTTGCACCAATAATCTTTCCAGTCTTTGCCATTGTCAATAGCCCATTGTTTAGTTGCCGAGATATAGCCAATAGGTGCGTCAAGCCAAACATATAAAACTTTACCTTCTGCATTAGGCAAAGGAACAGGAACGCCCCAATCCAAATCGCGCGTCATGGCACGTGGTCTTAATCCTCCATCAATCCAACTCAAGCACTGACCAATTACTTGATTTCTCCAAAATTTAGGATCGTGTTGCTTGATTCCATCCAAAATTCCTTCTTTAATCCATGGACGTAGCCATTCTTCATGCTTGTCCATTGGTAAAAACCAATGTGATGTACTTTTTAATACAGGAGTTTTACTGCTTAAAGTGGAAATTGGATTCTTTAATTCCGTTGGCGAAAGCGCAGAGCCGCATTTTTCACATTGATCTCCGTATGCTCCACTATTTCCACAATTCGGGCAATCTCCGGTAATGTATCTGTCTGCCAAAAACTGTTGAAATTCTTCGTCATAATATTGCTCGGTTGTTTCTTCAATAAATTTTCCGTTTTTCTCTAATACTTTGAAAAAATCTTGAGCCGTTTCGATATGAATTTTTTCAGATGTCCGGTGAAAAATATCGAATGAAATATCAAATTTCTTAAATGAATCGCCTATTATCTTATGGTATTTATCTACAATTTCTTGCGGAGTAATTCCCTCTTTTTTAGCGCGTAAAGTGATTGCCGCACCATGTTCATCAGAACCACAAATAAAGGCAACATCATGGTTGTTTGCTCTTAAAAACCTTACAAAGATGTCTGCTGGTAAATAAACTCCAGCAACGTGACCTAAGTGCAATGGACCATTGGCATAAGGCAACGCCGCAGTTACGGTGTATTTAGATTTTTCCATGGTACAAAAGTAGAAAAAGAACCGTAATCAAACTTTATAATCGAGGTAAGAATTAAATGATAAAGACATTACAATCTAACATTTGCAGAATACGTAGTATGCCGTATTTCAGATTCATTGTAATCTGTTTTCTTTTGTCTGTGATATGGAGATTAATGACTAGGTATAAATACCTATTCCTTAATGTCTTAGTATCTCATAATTTCGTTAATTAATTTTTATAACTATGAAAACAAGAAAAGTACTTTTAGGGCTAGCTTCTAGCTTCTTTTTGGTGGCAAATCTTAACGCTGCTGACTTATGTGTAAATGAATCAGGATCAGGAGGTTGTTATCCTACAATTACTGCAGCTATTAATGCAGCAAGTGATGGAGACCGTATTCTCATACAACCAAAATCTGGTGGTGCATCTTATGCTGAAAATTTAACCATTACTAAATCTATTCAACTTCTCTCTAATGTAGAGGGCACTATGTGGGTGATGACTGGGAACATTTCAATTACTCCCGCTATTAGCCGTAAAATCTCTATTTTACACATGAAGAATACTACAGGATATATTTCTGCATCTGCAAACAGCCCAGTGGGTGCTCGTTGTGAAATAAACATTATGAATTGTGAACTTTTGAATGGCTACATCGATTTGAATAAAGATTATTTATCTTCAAATGTGGCATCAAATATCCTTAGTGATGGGTATGTAGCTATACGTTATGGAAATATTATTGGCAATAGCATTAATGCTACAGCAGTAGGTTCTACATACAATGCTGGTACGTACTATAAATCTTTGATTTATGTGTATTCAGATGTAGTACCTACAAATGACACCTTGAATATTGTGGGCAATAAAATGAGTGCGACAGGATATTATTATGCAAACTTTATTTATTGGGCAAGCGGTTCTCAATTTTTTAACATCAGTAACAACTATGGATTCCAAAATTATAATTCAAATTATCAACATTCTGGAATTTCAATTAATGGCGCAAAAAACTCTGCAATAGCTTCCAATAAGGTAATAAATAACACGATGTATTCTACTACAACTTATTCATCTACGTTTTACCCAGTTGAGATTCTTGTAAACAGTGTGCCAAATTGCAGCATAGACGTTCTGAATAATTTGTTATTAACTTCAGGAGGTACACATCAGGCTATTCGAAATTATTATGGTAGCGCTGTAATTTCTTGCTCATATAATTTCATCAATAACAGCAGTACTTTGTATAATATCGTAGACGATGGAACCAATACTTTTAGCTCAAATACTACAGTAAATACAACTACTGGAAAGCCTAACGTAGGTTCTGACGCTATCAATGGCGGATATCCAGATTTCACTTACTACGATATTGATTTGACTATCAATGATGCAGGATGTTATGGTGGATCCTTTACGTTGGATAATTTCTACCCTATTAATGGTTCAGCGCGTGTGTATTTTGTGAATGCTCCACGAACTATTCTTCAAAGTGGTACATTGAAAATTAGAGCAAATTCATTTGACCGTTAATATTCAAAAGTAGTTTGATTATACAATTAAAATCTTTTGAATATGAAACAACGGTTATTAAATCCAATCCCTTTGCTTGTATGTTTTTTTCTGTTGATGAGTTCTTTTGCTATCTCTCAACGAAAAATTCAACAAGCAGAGTATTTCATCGACACTGATCCTGGTCTTGGGATGGGGATATCAGTGAGTGCTTCGGATGGAAGCTTAGATGATGCTGTGGAAGCATTGTTTAAAAACGGAATCAGCGTTGGTTCTGTTGGAATTCATAGTTTCAATATTCGTGTAAAAGACGATTTAAATAATTGGGGACCTGTTTTTAAAACGATTTTCTACGCTTCTTCTCCATTGATTTTTCGTTCCGTAAATGTGCAACAAGCTGAACTGTTTTGGGACACTGATCCAGGTCTAGGAAATGGTACTTCGATGTTGGCTTTTGATGGAAACTTCAACGATGCCATTGAAGTTTTGACTTCCAATTTGTCAACGCTTCCTGCTGTTGGTGTTCACTCATTAAATATTCGAGTGAAAGACCAATTAAATAATTGGGGGCCTGTTTTCAAAACAGCTGTTAACATCACCTCACAGCTTGTTGTGCGCTTACCTAAAATTTCTAGTGCTGAATTGTTTTGGGATACTGACCCTGGACAAGGAAACGGTACTACAGTTTTAGCATTTGATGGAAACTTTAACGATGCCATTGAGGCTTTGACTTCCAATTTGTCAACGCTTCCTGCTGTTGGTGTTCATAGCCTAAATATTCGGGTGAAAGACCAATCCAATAACTGGGGACCAGTTTTCAAAACAACTGTTAACATCACTTCGCCACTTGTTGTGCGCTTGCCTAAAATTTCTAGTGCTGAATTGTTTTGGGATACTGACCCTGGGCAAGGGAATGGAACAACAGTTTTAGCTTTTGATGGAAACTTCAACAGCGCCATTGAGGCTTTGACTTCAAACCTTGCAACCCTTCCTGCTGTTGGTGTTCACTCACTAAATATTCGGGTGAAAGACCAATTAAATACGTGGGGACCTGTTTTCAAAACAACTGTTAACATTACCTCTCCACTTGTTGTACGCTTGCCAAAAATTTCTAGTGCTGAATTGTTTTGGGATACTGACCCTGGACAAGGAAACGGTACTACAGTTTTAGCATTTGATGGAAACTTTAACGATGCCATTGAGGCTTTGACTTCCAGTTTATCATCTCTTCCGGCAATTGGTGTTCATAGCCTAAATATTCGGGTGAAAGACCAATCCAATAACTGGGGACCAGTTTTCAAAACAACTGTTAACATCACTTCGCCACTTGTTGTGCGCTTGCCTAAAATTTCTAGCGCTGAATTGTTTTGGGATACTGACCCTGGGCAAGGAAACGGTACTACAGTATTAGCATTTGATGGAAACTTTAACGACGCCATTGAGGCTTTGACTTCCAATTTATCATCTCTTCCTTCATTCGGAATTCACTTGTTAAATATTCGTGTAAAGGATATTCAAAACAATTGGGGTCCAGTATTTCGAACCACTGTTAATCTAACAACGCCTTTAGCATTACGCAATATTAAAGTGCAGCAAGCGGAGTTTTATTTTGATGTAGATCCTGGTCAAGGTTCGGGGACTTCAATGTTAGCATTTGACGGAAATTTTGACGATGCTATTGAAAACTTACAAAAAACATGGTCATTCCTTCCAGATACAGGTTTACATGTGTTAAATATTCGTGCTTGTGACGCAAATGGAATCTGGGGGCCAACTTTTAAAACTGTTCTTAAAGTTCAGCCATGTGTTTCGCAACCTATTGTATCCATTACGCCAAATACCATGCAACAAATCTGTCCTGGAGATCAAGTAACGTTAACAGCTGGTAGTGGCTTTTCAACTTATACTTGGTTCAAAGGAGGTGCAATCGTAGGAACAGGGCAAACGTTTTCTGCCGATACAAGTGGATTTTTCAGGGTTTATGCCGTAGATAATAATGGGTGTGGAGCTTTTTCAGCTTTTACAGAAGTGAAAATAAGTTACTACAATGCGAATATTACAGCAAATGGACCTCTCACCTTTTGTCAAGGAGGAAACGTAGTTCTTACTGCTGCAAGTGGTTCAGTATCGTATAATTGGAATAATGGAGCCACAACTCAAAGCATCACAGTAGCTTCATCTGGCACTTTTGTTGTCACTGTATCAAATGGCTTATGTTTAGGAACGGACACTGTTCAAGTAATTGTTAATCCGAAACCAGCAACTCCAGTAATCACGGCAAACGGACCAACATCATTTTGTTCAGGTGGAAACGTGCAGTTAACATGTGTTTCACCAGCAAATGCTTACGCATGGAATACCAATGAGTACACGCCTTCAATTACAGTAAGTGCTCAAGGAACATATTCGGTAACTGTAACTGATGCTAATGGATGTCAAAACTCTGCAAGTATTGCAGTATCGATATTTCCTCAGCCTATTTCAAGTGTGAGCAGCAATGTTAATATTTGTCAAGGTAGCACCGGTCAACTGTTTGTAAATGGTGGAGTTTCATACAATTGGGTACCAGCAACAGGATTAAATGATGCTTCTATATCAAATCCAATTGCGAACCCTTCAACGTCAACTTCTTACAAAGTATATGTAACCGGATTAGGTGGATGTGTGGACTCTGCAATTGTGAATGTAATTGTAAACCCTGCACCAACTGTAACTGCAAGCGCAAGTGCGAGTGTGCTATGTGGCGGTGATAATTTAACCTTAACTGCCAGCCCTGCAGGAGCAAGTTCCTATTCATGGTCTGGGCCAAATGGTTATTACAGCGCTCAGCAAAATCCAACAATTAATAGTGTGAGCGGAATTCATACTGGTACTTATACAGTAACAGCTAACTACCCATCAGGTTGTTCGAATACAGCTTATGTATCTGTTACAGTAAACCCTGCTCCTACTGCTTTTGCGACAGCAAATAAAACAAGCCTTTGTGTTGGTGAAAACTTAAGTTTTTCAGCTCTACCAAATGGTATGTCATATTCATGGACAGGTCCAAATGGATTTGCAAGTACAGATCAGAATCCAGTTATAACAGGAGTTAATGGTTCGAATCAAGGTACTTATTATTTAACTGTAAGCAATGGTTCATGTAGTTCTACCACATCTTTGGTAATACAAGTGGCAGGCTCACTTTCTGTTACAGCAAGTTCAAATGCTAGTAACCTTTGTGCAGGTAACACTTTAGGATTGACTGCAGCAGCAAATGGTGCAAGTGCATTCAGTTGGACAGGTCCGAATGGATTCACCAGTACAGTACAAAATCCAAGTATTGTTTCAGTATTAGGAATACATACGGGAACATATACGGTAGTAGCTACCAATTCTGCTGGTTGTACAGTAAGTAGTTCTGTTAGCATTACGGTATTGCCATCACCAACTGCTTTTGCTTCAGCAAGTAGTATAAATCTCTGTTCAGGAGAAACTTTACAACTTACAGCACTTCCTAATGGAATGAGCAGTTATACATGGTCTGGTCCAAACGGGTTCAATAGTTCATTACAAAACCCAAGCATTACAAACGTAACAGGAGTAAATCAAGGCACTTATTCTCTTACAATTAGCGATGGTGTTTGTAGCTCTTCAAATTCTATAGTTATTGCTGTGAATGCTTCACCTACTATTGTGGCAAATGCAAATGCTACTGATATTTGTGAAGGAGGTGTATTGAATTTATTTGCTACTCCGAGTGGCGGAACAAGTTATACTTGGTCTGGACCTAGTGGCTACAGCAGTTCAAATCAAAACCCAACTATTTCTAACGTAAATGGAACAAACAGCGGAAAATACATAGTCACAGTTGTAAATGCTACAGGCTGTACTGCTAAGGATTCTATTGTGTTAACCGTGCATCCTTCAATTACTGCTGATGCTCAAGCAAACAGCATCAATATCTGTGAAGGACAAGCACTGAGTTTAACAGGATTGCCATCCAATATGGTATCTTACACTTGGTCAGGACCAAATGGATTTAATAGCACTTCGCAGAATCCTATCATCACAAATGTGACATCCTTAAATCAAGGTAAGTATTTTGTTAGCTTGACAGATGGAATCTGTAGTTCGCTTGATTCTATTTCAATTGCGGTAAAACCAAGCCCTTCTGTTGCAATTAGCACAACAAGTTCAACACTTTGTGAAGGAAGCACCTTGGCTTTTACAACAACTACGAATAATGGTACCTCGTTCAGTTGGGTTGGTCCAAATTCATACACTAGTACAGACCAAAATCCTAGTATTAGCAATATTACTATGGCAAATGCTGGTCAATACACTGTTACAACTACTAATGTAGATGGATGCAGTGCATCAACGAATGTAATGATATCAGTAAGTCCATTACCGGCAGTTTTTGCCTCAGTGAATAGCCCAAGTTTGTGTGAAAATGAAACCTTAATTTTAAGTTCATTACCAAATGGAATGGCAACTTATGATTGGATTGGTCCTGGCGGATATTCAATTTCTGCTCAAAACCCTCAAATTTCAAACGTAACTGGGTCTAACCAAGGTGTATATACTGTTACAGTAAATGACGGGATTTGTAGTGCTTCTGCAAGTGTAACTGTTACTATTTCATCTTTACCTGTTGTCAATGCAACTGCTAATGCCAACAATTTATGTGAAGGTAGTGTACTAAATTTGTTTGCTAATCCATCAGGAGCAGCCAGTTATGAATGGAGCGGACCGAGTGCATTTGTAAGCACTTTGCAAAATCCAACACTTAGTGCTGTTACAATGGCAAATCAAGGTGTTTATACTGTAACTGCTTATAATGCAGCAGGTTGTTCTGCAAGTAATCAAATTACGATAAGTGTAACTCCTGGAATCACAGCTGTAATTTCTGGCAACTCTCCAATATGCGAGAAATCAGACATTCAATTAAATGGGTTTCCAAACGCTATGAGTTCTTATCAATGGACTGGTCCAAATGGGTTTACAAGTACAGATCAAAATCCTGTAATTCCTGCCTCAGGAATAATCAATGCAGGAGTATATAACTTGACTGTAAATTCTGGAGTTTGTTCGGCTACAAGCAGTTACAATGTTGTTGTTAAACCAGCACCTGATGTTTCAGTAAATCAAGTAGGCTCAGTATTGAATGCAGTTCAAAACAGTGCTGATTATCAATGGCTAAATTGTGACAATGCTTTTGCTCCAATTGTAGGTGAAACATTCCAAACATTTACAGCCAATACCAATGCAAATTATGCAGTTACTGTAATATTTGATGGATGTGTTGATACATCTGCTTGCTTCTCAGTAACAGGTTTAGGGATTGATGAAGCAAACTTAAATGATTGGCTTCTTTATCCAAATCCTGCAACAAATTCTGTAACTATTAGCAATGCGCCTTTTGATTCAGATTTACGTATATTAGACGTGTCTGGCAATTTGGTTTATGATTCTAAAATAGATAGCAACCAAGTGAACGTAAATGTTTCACTTTTAGCTGACGGTGTCTATTTTGTTGAAATAATAAGTCAGGAAATTGCTTCACAACGCAAATTAGTAATTAATAGGTAGTAATTGTAGTTCTATAAAGAGTGTCAGGTAGAAATATCTGGCACTTTTTTTATTTCAATTTTTCAACTAACAAATCAAAATCATACCCTGCACGTAACAACGCTCTTTTTGCCGCTTCGAATACTACTGGCAAAGGATTGGGCTGATGAACAGGAACAGGAGTTGTTTGCATCAACTCTTCGAGAATTTTCTCTGTTTGGTCTTGCGTAATAGATTCACATGCATCATACATGCCTCCTGATTTTTCCTCCAATTCATCATGAACATCTAAAATGTATTTCAAAACTTTAACTATTTCAGGGGTTGGCGGTGTTGCAACCAAAGAAGTAATGGCACCATGATCTAACCGTAATTGGGCTTGTAATGGAAGAGGTATATTGTTATTGGCTTTTTGAGCATAGAGAAACAATATCTTTTCCTCCATTTTTATATGGGTCAAGATTCTTACACGAAACTCATTGTATAAACTTGCGTCAATAATTAATGGATTGCTAATCGCCTTTTCTAAAATAAACTCAATTTCTCGATGATCCCTAGTGAAATAATTGTATAATTTTTTTTCCATTTCCCCTGATTTTATCATACAAGAATACACTCGAACTTGACTATAATTTCATGATTTAAGACATAAACTTACAGCGGAATGTTACCGTGTTTTTTCTTAGGCAAAGTTTCAGATTTTTTCTCCAGTGATTTAAACGCAGCAATTAATGTATTGCGTGTCTCCTCTGGCAATATCACTGCATCAACAAATCCACGTTCAGCAGCACGGTATGGATTGGCAAAAAGATCAGCATATTCTGCTTCTTTTTCTTTCCATTTGTCTTCTGGATTTTGAGCAGAAGCAATTTCAGATTTGAAAATAATTTCCGCTGCTCCTTTTGCTCCCATTACTGCAATTTCTGCGCTTGGCCATGCATAGTTTAAATCTGCTCCGATATTTTTTGAGTTCATTACATCAAATGCACCTCCATAAGCTTTTCGAGTAATTACAGTAATTCTTGGAACTGTGGCTTCTGAAAAGGCGTATAAAAGCTTCGCTCCATGTGTAATAATACCACGCCATTCTTGATCGGTTCCAGGTAAAAATCCGGGTACATCTTCTAAAACCAATAATGGGATGTTGAACGAGTCACAAAAACGTACAAAACGTGCACTTTTTCGAGATGAATCGATATCTAACACCCCGGCCATAGAAGCCGGTTGATTGGCTACAATTCCTATTGAGCGACCGTCTAACCTTGCAAATCCAACAACAATACTTGTAGCAAAATCTGGCTGAACTTCTCTAAACGAGTCATCATCAATAATGCAATCAATAACTTCGCGAATATCGTAAGGCATGTTTGCATTTTCTGGTACAATTTGGCCAATACGGCTGTTTTTTTCTTTCGAAAAAGTACTGACTTCATACTCAGGAGCTAATTCCAATGCATTTTGTGGCATATACGTAAGCAAGTCACGTACTTTACGTAAGCATTCAACATCATTTGAAGCTGTAAAGTGAGTAACTCCAGACTTTTCAGCATGCGCTTTTGCCCCTCCTAAATCTTCAGAACTTACCTCTTCATGCGTAACCGTTTTTACTACGTTAGGTCCAGTTACAAACATATAGGATGTATCTTCAACCATAAAAATAAAATCTGTAAGAGCAGGAGAATAAACTGCTCCACCTGCACAAGGCCCCATAATTACTGATATTTGAGGGATTGCTCCTGATGCTCGTGTATTTCTAAAAAAAATATCTGCATACCCAGCTAATGAAACAACACCTTCTTGGATTCGAGCACCACCAGAATCGTTTAAGCCAATTACTGGAGCCCCATTTTTCATAGCCAAATCCAGAACTTTACAGATTTTCTGCGCATGAGTTTCTGATAAAGACCCTCCGAACACAGTGAAATCTTGTGAAAAAACATATACAATTCTTCCATGGATGGTTCCAAAGCCTGTCACCACACCATCTCCTGGAGTTTTCATTTTGTCTAAACCAAAAGAAGTAGCCCGATGTTCCACAAACATTCCTATCTCTTGAAAAGAACCTTCATCTAGCAATAAAGTAATACGCTCACGCGCTGTTAATTTGCCTTGTTTGTGTTGTTTATCTATTCGTGCTTGACCACCGCCTAGTAATGCTTCATTTCGTTTTGAAACAAGTTGTTCCTTTTTACTTCCCATTGTTTGGATTTAATGCATTCAAAAGTAATCATTCATCCTTAATTTTTAAATGATTTTCTGATAGATGGTAAAGTTTCTATTTTCTAACATCACAATACACTAAATTTCTAGCTATCTTCGTACTCAACTTAGAAAAAGAAAATTTTGAATAATTCACTGACAGTTTACAACAGTTTAAGCGGAAAAAAGGAAAAGTTTATGCCCTTAATTCCGGGTAAAGTGGGCATGTATGTATGTGGCCCCACTTTATATAGTGAGCCACACATGGGCAATATGCGAACCTTCATAAATTTTGATTTTATTTACCGTTGTCTTCTCAAACTTGGCTTTCAAGTAAAATATGTTCGAAACATTACCGATGCCGGACATATTACAAATTCTGCCGGAGAAGAAGTTGACTCTATTGGTAAAGTTGCAAAATTGGAGCAAGTTCAATCATTAGAAATTGTTTACAAATACAATGTGAAATTTCAAGAATTACAGCGTATTTACAACCTTCTTCCACCTACAATTGAGCCAACAGCAACAGCTCACATTCAAGAACAGATTGAAATTATTGAACAAATTATCGACAATGGCTTTGGGTACATCGTTAACGGATCTGTATACTTTGATGTTCAAGCATATAGCAAACAATATAATTATGGTATTCTAAGTGGAAGAAAAATTGACGAACTTGTTGAGGAAACACGTGCGCTTAATGCGCAAGATGAAAAAAAGTTTTTTGCAGATTTTGCGTTGTGGAAAAAAGCAGGTCCAGATGATATGCAAATTTGGCGCTCTCCATGGGGAAATGGAAATCCTGGATGGCACATAGAATGCACAGCAATGAGCACTAAATATTTAGGTGAAAAATTTGATATTCACGGTGGTGGCATGGACTTAAAGTTTCCGCACCACGAAGACGAAATTGCTCAAAGTTGTGGATCTTTTGGTGTCTCTCCAGCTACCTATTGGCTACACGCAAACATGTTGAACGTAAATGGCCAAAAAATGTCAAAATCCTTCGGGAATTACTTTTTGCCGAAAGAATTAGTTGAAGGAACAACCAGTGTGTTTGAAAAGTCTTATTCGCCTCAAGTAATCCGTTTTTGTATGATGCAAGCTCACTATCGCAGCACATTGGATCTGTCATCTGACTCATTAGACGCGGCAGAGAAAGGGTTTGCTCGTTTGTCAGATGCTTACAGTTTATTAGAAGGAATAGCACCAGCAAAAACTACCTCATTTGATATTCAAAAACTTATAGCTTCGTTTTATGAGGCAATAAATGATGACTTCAATGCTCCAATATTGATTGCCAATATATTTGAAGCGGTAAAATATATCAATTTAATTGGAGACGGAAAAGAAACTATTTCAAAAGTAGATTTAGTTGAACTAAAAAGTGAATTTAATTCTTTTACTAGTGATGTTCTTGGTTTATCAATCGTAAAGTCGAACTCCAATGAAGCCATGAGTGCTGCTATGGAATTGGTCTTGGAAATGAGAAAACAAGCTCGTGAAAATAAAGATTGGACAACTTCAGATAAAATTCGTGACAAATTAAGTGAAGCGGGCATTGTTGTTAAAGATGGCAAGGATGGCGTTTCTTGGACAATAAAATAACGGATCATTATTCGTGGAAAAATTTGGAAAAGAATATAAGTTATGCAGTAGAAAAAAAATTCAACTGCTATTTAGTCAAGGATTACAAACGCGTTCTTTTCCTTTTACAATCTACAGAACAATCGAAAAAAAAGAGCATTCTGTTCCCTTTCAAATTGTCATTTCTGTTCCTAAACGCATTTGGAAAAAAGCACATGACCGTAATGCAATAAAACGTTTACTCAAAGAGTCTATTCGAAAAAACAAACAAGAATTTGAAAACTTCCTTACGAATAAAGGAATACGTATTAACCTTTGTATTATCTACACACACTCCGAAAAATTCTCGTACATCGAAATTGAAAAACACATAACCAAAGCATTCAAAAAAATAGAAGCTTCACTGGTGGAAGGATAATTTTTTGAAAATTTAAACGTTTTTGAAAAATTGCAGTTTTCACATCTGTTTTCGTTATTTTTACAATTCCTAATCAAGGAGCATTATTATATGAAATTAGTAACATCACTTTCAACTAAGCAACTTATACTCAAATCTGTTGCTTGTTTCTTTTTATTATTCGGAATTCATTCTGTATCGTTTTCTCAATCTAAAGGGTTTGAAGAAATCAAATCGCTCGAATTAATGGACATGATTTTTCAACAATTGGAAACCAATTATGTTGACGAAATTAAGCCCGGTGAAATGAGTAAAACTGCCATTGACGCCATGCTAAAGGAATTAGACCCTTACACCGTCTATTACCACGAATCAAACATGGAAGATTATCGAATGATGACTACCGGACAATACGGTGGAATTGGAGCTTTGATTCGTAAAATTGGCGAATTCACATACATTGCAGAACCTTATGAAGGAAAACCTGCTCAAATGGCTGGAGCAAAAGCAGGCGATAAAATTATTTCGATTGAAGGGAAACCTATGAAAGGCAAGCAAAGTGATGAGGTTTCTGAATCATTGCGCGGACCAAAAGGATCTACCATTGAGTTAAAAGTAGAACGAAATGGAGTGGAACAAACCATTAAAATAACGCGTGATGAAATCAAATTGCAAGATGTACCCTATTTTGGAATTGTTTCGAATAAAACAGGATATATCAGACTAACTGCATTTACCCAAACATCCTCGTCCGAGGTTATGGCTGCATATCAAAAACTAAAAGAACAAGGAATTACTTCGTTGATACTTGACTTAAGAGGAAATGGGGGCGGACTTCTGATTGAAGCGGTTAAAATTGTAAATATGTTTGTTAAGAAAGGTCAAACAGTTGTAACCACAAAAGGTAGAATTGCGGAAGAAAATAGAACATATAAAACGCTAACAGACCCAGTAGATACAGAAATTCCTCTTGCCGTTTTAATAGATGGCGGCTCTGCTTCTGCATCTGAAATTGTTGCTGGCAGCTTACAAGATCTTGATAGAGCTGTAATTATTGGCTCCACATCGTTTGGAAAAGGGTTAGTACAACGAACTTTTGACCTAAAATATGGATCAAAAATCAAATTAACCATTGCAAAATATTACACCCCATCGGGTAGATGTGTACAACGATTGGAATATTATGACAATGAAAATGGAGGTAAACCTCATATAGTAGCAGACTCATTGCTAAAAACATTTACCACTGCCAATGGAAGAAAAGTTATCGATGGACGAGGCATTGAACCAGATGTAGTAGTAGAAGACCGAAAACTATCTCGATTGTTACTCATGCTAGTTACCAACAATGTGATTTTTAACTACGCAAACGAATATCAGAAAACGCATCCAACAATTGGTGAAGCAAGAACATTTATGCTTACAGATGAAGAATACAAAGCTTTTGAAGCATTCGCTCTGAAAACAGAATTTACGTATGAAACAGCTTCAGAAGAGCAGTTGCTAAAAATGAAAAAAGTGGCAGAAGATGAAGGATATTTTGAAGATATTAAATCAGATTATGAAAAATTGCTTTCAAAAGTTACTCCTTCTAAAGAGCGCGATCTGGATAAATTTGAGCCCGAAATCAATGAATTGTTATCAAATGAAATTGTTTCTCGGTATTATTATCAAAGAGGAAGAGTAGAACAAGCTTTTGCAAACGATAAAGATTTACAAAAAGCAATAGAATTGCTGTCAAATACTTCTCAATTAAATACTATTCTTAAGAAATAATCGTTTGAAGATGTAAGCACTGGTTATGTTGGATAAACTTACAGGAAAACCTATTCATTCTATTATTCAATTTATTGGTATACTTACACTTGCAGTTGGTTTGCCATTAAGTAAAATACCCCTTTCATTGGGCTTAATGCTTCTTGGATTAAATGTTATTTTGTGCTGGGATTGGAAAAATGTATGGATTAGATGGACTTCATCTAAGTCTTTAATCTACTTACTTGCAAGTTTTTTTATCATTCTTGTTTCCTTGTTGTGGACATCAGATTATGGAAAAGGAATGAACAACATACGAATAATCATACCATTTTTTACTATCCCATTGGCTATCACAGCGATCCCATTAAGCAATAAAAAATATTACTACATCATACTTTTATCATTTATTATTAGTGTATTTGTTACCAGCCTAATTAATGTATGTGCTTATTTTCATTGGTGGGGAGCAAAAAAATACGACGACATTCGTAGTTTGTCTTTATTTATTTCTCACATCAGGTTTTCTATGTTGGTGATTATGGCTTTGGCTTTATGCATAGGATGGTGGATAAAAAAATTACCTGCACAGTTTCTGTCATTTCCACTTATTATTTGGTTTATTTTTTATACCAATTTGGCTCAAATCGGTACCGGATACCTTACGTTAGCAGGAATAACTCTATTGGCTTTTGTATTTATCCTACAAAGAATACGTAGTAAAGTGTTGAAAATAACTATTTTTTCACTTTTACTGATTGGTTTATCATTTGTTGTTGGCTATTTCATAATTCATTTAAAACCAATTCCTCCTAAAATCAAATTGACAGATAACTTAAGACAAACAACAACAGCCTTAGGAAATTCCTACTATTTTGCTCAGTTTGATAAAGTATCTTGGGAAAACGGCTATCCTGTTTATGCATTTTTAGCGGATAGTGAATTGAGAAGTGAATGGAATAAAGTTTCCAAAATTCCATACGATAGTACAGATTTAAAAGGAAGTCCAATTCAAACGATTGTTATTCGTTACATGACATCTAAAGGGTTGAAAAAAGACGCGGCAGATTTTCAAAAACTTACAAAAAAAGACATCCAAAACATGGAAAATGGAATGACTTCTATTGAAATGGAAGATGGTGGATTGAAATCCTTCTTGTATCAGCTCAAATTTCAATTGAAATACATGGAGAATCCAAATGGAAAATCATTCTTAGAACGTGTTGAATTTTTAAAAGTCGGGTTACATATCTTAAAATCAAATTGGATGTTAGGAGTTGGTGTAGGCGATATTGACACAGCATTTAAGTATGCTTATGAACAACAAAAATCAAAGCTTTTCATAGAAAATAGGCACATTACACACAATCAGTACATTACTTTTTGGATTATCGGAGGAATTGTGTGTTTTATATCCTTCCTGCTAATTTGGTATTACCAACTTAAATTTGCTCTCAAAAAACAATCTTTTGTGTGGTTGTCATTTATTGTCATATCGCTGTTGTCATTTTGCGTTGAAGACACATTGCACACACAAGTTGGAGCTACTTTTACAGCATTTTTTATGGGACTATTTATTCAGAATTCCGGAAATAACGAATAAGGTTTTAACACCATCAAAACCATGATTAGAATAAAAAATACTTTTTCAATTCGTTCGTAAAAGAATAGTTTTTTTGAAAGTGAGTAATAATGTTCAGGAATTTCATTACTTGTCGTGTCTTTTAGTAATGCTTTGATTGGCTTTGATTTTGGAGAAAGAACAATTGGTCCATAAGCTAAAGCAAATAGAAACAAAGCTAAACTAGCTATATACCAATCTGCCTTGAAAAGAAATGGATTTATTACCCCCATTAATATGCCACTTATCAAAAGAGTTGAGCCGCCTATCATAACAAATTGATGTATTCGGTGACGAATAAAATACGATTGACGAAGTTCATTTAAGGTATTGGCTTTCTTCACAACAAAAATCATTACAAAACCGGGTCCCATTCCCACAATTGCAGAAACAATATGAATAAATACTAAAACTTGATAAAAGCTCATTTTTATTTACGGTATCGTCATTTCTCAGAAACTGGGGGAGTTCTTTATTGAAAAAGACAAAGCAAAGGTATTGATTGAAGTCTGATATTGCTAGAAATCTAGGAAACTTTTTGTTATTTTTCTCGTAATGAATAAAGTTTGGTTGTTACTTGCAACTGAATGAAGTACTTTTGCAAAAAATTCACGTACAATGCGCTTTGAATTAACCAAAGAGTTTTTAGAAGAAATCCGGCTAGCCATTCAGTCGGAAGACCGTGCGTGGATAATTCACAACATTACCGAGCTTCACTTTGCTGATATTGCAGAAATCATGGACCAACTTTCCATGGAACATGCTAAATATTTGTATTATCAACTGGATGAAGAGCTGCAAGCAGGTGTATTGATGGAGTTGGAAGAAGAAGTGCGCGATCGCTTCTTGGCTTCTTTATCTTCCAAGGCATTGGCAGAGCAGTTAGAAAACCTAGACTCGGATGATGCTGCAGACATACTTGGTGAATTGCCTGAAGAAAAAATTCATGAGGTAATCTCACACATGGAAGACGATGAAGCCGCTGATGACATTGTTGACCTATTAAACTATGACGAAGATACAGCGGGTGGATTGATGCAAAAAGAGTTTATCCAAGCCCGCATCGATTGGCCAGTAAAACGTGCATTGGTTGAATTGCGCCGTCAAGCTGAAGATGTAGAACAAGTTTACACCATCTACGTGGTGGATGAATTGAACAAATTAGTTGGAGTATTATCCTTAAAAAAATTGTTGTTTGCCAGCCTAAAAACTCCTATTCGCGATTTGTTCAAAGAGAAAAACTTGATTTATGTAAAAACAAGCGACTCTTCAGAAAAAGTTGCAAAAATCATGGATAAATACGACATGGTAGCCATTCCTGTTGTTGATTTGAAGGGCGAATTGGTAGGGCGAATTACGATTGATGACGTTGTAGATATCATCAAAGAAGAGGCAGATAAAGATTTTCAAATGGCATCGGGGATCTCTGAAAAAGTAGAATCTACGTCGAGTGTATTTAGAATTTCACGAGCACGCTTGCCTTGGCTGCTGATAGGAATGTTAGGTGGTACCATGAGTGCACATGTTATTTCTAAGTTTGAAACAAACATTTCACACCTCCCTTCATTGGCTTTCTTTATACCACTAATCACGGCAATGGGAGGAAATGTCGGTGTACAATCTTCAGCCATTGTTGTGCAATCTTTGGCGCGTGGCAATGAACAATTTGGGTCTGTGCTTTCCCGCTTGTCAAAAGAGTTGTTGATTAGCATGTTAAACGGGTTACTTTGCTCGATTATCATTTTCATCATCGCTAATTTTTTCAATGAAGTGCGTCTAGCCTTGGTGGTAAGTCTAAGTTTATTTACTGCAACAATTACTGCCGCAATATTAGGAACCTTAGCACCGTTGATCTTACACAAATACAAAATAGACCCGGCATTAGCAACCGGGCCTTTCGTAACCACTTCCAATGATATTATCGGATTGTTTATTTATTTTTCAATCGGATTAATCTTTTTGCACTAAGTACAATTTTCTTTAGATTATTTTACCAATTAATCTACCACAAATTTCTCTTGAAACACATTGTTTCCACATCTAATCCGTGCTATATACGTTCCTTTTTCTAAACTAGGTGCTGTAATTGGCAGTATTTGTTTTCCTTTCTTCAACAGCATTTCTTCTTGATAAAATATTCTACCATCTGTTGCAATGACCTCAACAACATACGTATCTTCTTGCAGAATCAATAAATCTAAGGTAAACGACCCTTTGTTTGGATTTGGCACTACCGTTAATCCTCTCAATGGGTTATCTTTTGTCAAAACCGAACGAATTTCAGACAATTCAACTTCATTGTTTTTATTCAACATAGCAAGTTGGTAATAATTAATGCCTGCTAAAGGTTTTGTATCTACATATCGATATGCATCTGTGTCGGCTGCATTTGCCACAACTGAGCCAATCTTTTGAAATTGCAAATCAGATCCTGCACGTAGCACATCAAACTGTATTAATGCAGCATCAGATTTTGTATTCCATGTCAACTCAACGTTTGTTTCCTTCAACACCGCTTCAAAATCATTCAGAGCAATGCCAAGCGGGCAAGTTATTGTAAAAGTTGCAGTTCTTACTGTGCCACATGCATCTGTTACTTGACATGTGTAAGTTCCTATTGCATTGGGAACTGTAATGGTTGGCGTGGTTGCTCCAGTACTCCACACATACGTATAACCCGGCACACCATATTGTGGTGTTGGGTTTAACAGTTGTGTTCCAGAAGCACAAGTAGGCGCAGCAATTGTTTGTGAACCATTCCCCGTTGCTGTATTTGATAGTGTTTCAGCATTTCTACCCTGCAGAGTAACAGACCAATTATTCATATAGTTGCAATAGCTTGTTGCCCAAGGACACATATCGTATCCATAGAAATTACCACAATATGATCTGTTGAAGTTAATAGTAAAACTCATGTTCTGACTTGAGCACGATGGAGCATAACATTGAGCCAAGCTTTGTGTTCCACTTGAACCAAATGGCAAGGTTGGTGTCCAAAATCCGGGAGTGTTGCACCCAATACATGTCCAAATAATTCCAGGGGCTCCAACCGGAGAAGGACCTCCACAACTTGATGTTATCCATACCTGAGCTTCAGACATATAACAATCGAGAAAAAAACCATAATCAACTAAGTCGTCATAACAGAAATCTGATGTAACGTCCCAATAAGCAGACACATCCCATGGTGTTGTTCCTCCAGGGTAAGTTACATTGATTGTATGCGAACAAGCTGCTGGTGCTGGTAATGAACCCATTAAATTAGCTGGAGAAGCAATCGGACCAACCACTGTTACCAATGGGTCAACAATTATTGGGTATATTTTTAATGGATCATTCAATATAGTTGAATCACAGATGATTGACAAGCAGTTGTTACTCCATTCATAAGGATTTAGCCAACTTTTTTTAGAATCAGAAGCATCGCGGCATCTAGCTGGATCAATCTTTATTTCTATTTCACCATTATTTATGTTATTAAAAAGAACATATTGCAAGCCTGTGTTTTCATCTACAGAAATATAACCATTCAAATACGCAGGAACGTCCAATTGATCAACAAATATTAACTTCTTCACATTCAAATTTTGTTTGATGATAAACTCAGACTTTACTGCTCCTTGTTTATAAACCAAACGCATATCTATCCCCGGGAAAACTTCGGTAATGTAAGCACCGTTATTGGTTACAGTAATTTGACTCCAATTTGCCTGTGCAAGGGTTGTTTGATTGTTGTTGTCCACTATTTTAAGTAAAAAATTGTTGAATCCAAATGTGTTTTCACCTAATTGAATTTGCGTTTTCTTAGCAGCAACATCCAGAATTGTTGGACAAGGTTGAACGCCCGATTTATATCGAGTAGAATTCTCTTGATGTAGAGTAGCATCTATTGCTCGCCAATACCCATCAACATAGGTATTGATTGCACCAGCTGATTGCTCAATATAAAAAAATGTTGGGTCATCTAAATCAATGTAATATCTTGAATTGCTTGTACGCTTGCTAATGTCTTCTACAACATTTTTACCATAAGGAGCTGCAAAGGTTAATTTCCCAAAATCCGGATGGGAATAAAAATTTTCCATGTTGTATTTTCTTCCTTGTTCTGCAGTATAGCCTCTATTTTTGGTAAAGGTAGAACCAGAACTTGGTGAATCAAATTGTTGAATTTGCGAGTAAATTTGTGTTGTTAGAAACAACCCGAAGAGCAGGGTAAAATTTTTCATGGGTAAAATAATAAGATCAGTCGTGCAAAAGTACACGTTTGTTTGTAGATTATCAAAAATTTTAACAATTGATGTGTTTTAATTGATTTCGTATTTTTGCAAAAAAAGTACAATGACGTTCAAGGAATTAAATATCAACAAACAACTCATAAAAGCCTTGGATGAAATTGGCTATACAACGCCAACTACAATTCAACGTGATGCCTTTTCAATCATCATGTCCGGAAAAGATGTATTGGGTTTGGCGCAAACAGGAACAGGAAAAACAATGGCGTATATCCTGCCTCTTCTTTCTATGTGGCGTTTTTCAAAAGAACCTCATCCGCAAATATTGGTTATTGTGCCTACCCGTGAATTGGTTGAGCAGGTAGTTCGAGAAATTGAAAAAGTAACCACTTATCTCAATTGTGTAGCGGTTGGAGTATTTGGAGGCGCAAACATAAATACGCAAGCTGAAGAAGTTTTAAAAGGATTGGATGTATTGGTTGGAACTCCGGGAAGAATTTTTGACTTGGCAGCAAGTGGTTCATTGCAATTAAAACAAATAAAAAAATTAGTTATTGACGAAGTAGATGAGACACTGAACTTAGGCTTTCGCTCACAGCTAACTGCTATTCTAGACATGTTGCCACAAAAACGGCAAAATTTATTTTTTTCTGCAACACTTTCAGAAGAGGTCGAACGCTTTATCCAAACATATATTGGCGATTATTTCACCGTTGAAGCTGCAGGAGCAGGAACTCCGTTAGAAAAAATAAACCAACAGGCTTTTGAAATACCCAATTTTAAGTCGAAAGTAAATCTATTGTTTCAATTGCTCGTGCAAAAAGATTTTTCAAAGACTTTGGTATTTACTTCATCAAAAGAAATTGCCGATCACCTATTTGAGTCTGTAAACGCTGAATTTCCTGATAAATCAGAAGTTATTCATTCCAATAAATCTCAAAATTACCGTTTCCGTGCAGTTAGAGAATTTCGTGATGGTGCCATAGATGTGTTGATTGCCACAGATTTAATAGCTCGTGGAATTGATGTTCCTGATGTATCACACGTTATTCACTTTGATTTACCAGAAGATTGCGACACCTACATTCATAGAATAGGACGAACAGGTAGGCAAGAAAAAACTGGTGTGGCAATAGCATTTGTGAAGGAAAATGAAAAAGAACTGTTTAAGTCTTTTAAAGATGCCATGAAATCAAACATCCCCTTCAATAAACTGCCTGAAGAAATTGAAATCTCTACTGAAATGATGGATTTTGAAAAACCTTCACTTAAAATGCGCGAGACCCTAGTTAAACAAAAAAAACGTAGCAACTCAATAGACGCGCCTGGTCCTGCTTTTCATGAAAAGAAAGAGAAAAACAAGAAAGTCAACAAACGGTACGACCATAAAAAGGCAATGCACGAGAAATATGGCAAGCCAAAAACACGCAGAGGGAAACATTAAAGCCTGAAACGAAATGTTCTCATAAAAAACGTTAATCAAACATAAGAGCCTGTTAAATAATCCTATATTCGCTTGTTATGTTAAAAATTCGAATCAATTTGGTAATTACCTTGGTATGGATAGCCATCTTTGCCTTGTTGTTGATTCAAATTTTCCAAACTCTTCAACTTTACGACCGTAAATCTGACGACTTTAAAAGCAAAGTAAACACAGTGCTTGAGCGTATTGCAATTCGATATGAAAAAATTGAAGATGTAAGAAAATACCGTAAATTAATGGACAAAGATGTAGCAGATCAATACAAAGATGTGCTAAAAGAAGAATTCCAAAATTTGTTCGAAGTTCAAGAATCTATTGAAATAAAAGACACGATTTTGAATACCAGAGGTGTCATTGAAAAATACCTCATTGTTACCGGAAAAAGTTACGACTCCATAACCGGATTATACTCAAAACAAGAAGTTTTGGCTCGTGATGTGCGCCATATTCGCGATTTATTAGACGGCGATACCAAAAGTTTGTTTCATGAAGATTCAGTAAAAGCTGCATACCACCTTGACCAACGTGTAACAAACCGAATTATCAAAAAAGCAAAATACATCAACGAAGTAATGGTGCAAACCTTTAGAGATAATTTGTATATGCTTCCAAGTGAACGAGTGGATGTTAATTTACTGGATTCACTTATTCACAAAGAACTACTTTCGGATAAATTGCCCGATGATTATCAGTTTGTAATTACTGATGAGTACAACCAAGCTATCAAGTTTACCAAAACTCCTTCGTGTTACAATGCACATGTGGATACATCTAGCTCTCAAATGGTGCTTCTATTTCCAAATAAGATACTGGATGATAAATTGTTTTTACATGTGTTCTTCCCAAAGAGTCAGTTTTATGTAGTAAAATCAATGGGTAGTTTGCTGATAATCAGCTTAACATTGGCCGTTTTAATATTAATTGCACTTACCTTCATGTTAAAAACCATCTTGTCTCAAGATAAATTAAACACCATCAAAAACGACTTCATATCAAACATGACGCATGAATTTAAAACCCCGATATCAACCATTTCATTGGCCTGCGAAGCCATGAGCGACCCCGATATGATGGGTGGGAATACAGAAACATCTGCTCCATTTGTACGCATGATACGTGATGAAAACAAGCGATTGAGCGTGTTGGTAGAATCCATTTTGCAAAGCGCTGTGTTGGACAGAGGGGAATTGAAGTTAAAACTTGAAAAAATTCCTGTTCTAGAAATTATCCGTGGTGTTGCAGAATCTGCTTCTTTCCGAATTGCTAATCAAAATGGCAAACTAATCTTGCGCTTACCAAATGAAGAAGTGTATCTAAACACCGATAGACTACACTTTACAAACATGGTAAACAACCTGATAGACAACGCTATCAAATACAGCAAATCAGAAATTGAAGTTACTGTAAGTTTAGAAGTGTACGATGATCGCATGGAATTATCTGTAACAGATAAAGGTATTGGTATTAAAAAAGAGCACATTTCAAAAATATTTGATAAATTGTACCGTGTTCCAACTGGAAACGTTCACAATGTAAAAGGGTTTGGTTTAGGATTAAGTTACGTGAAGGCTATCGCCGATATTTTCAAATGGAACATAAAAGTAACGAGTCAATACAATGAAGGATCAGAATTTAGAATCATAATAAAAACAGACAAATGACAAAACAAAAATCAATCTTATTGGCAGAAGACGATGAGAACTTAGGTCAATTGCTTCAAACATTTTTAAAAGCCAAAGGCTATACAGTACAATTAGCAAGAAACGGTAGGCATGCATACGAAAAATTTACAGAAAACAGTTTTGATTTTTGTATATTCGATGTAATGATGCCGGAAATGGATGGTTTTGCACTGGCAAAAGAAATTCGTTTAACAGATCCAACAATCCCTATCCTTTTCTTAACAGCAAAATCTATGAAAGAAGATAAGTTGGAAGGATTTGGCGTTGGTGCAGATGATTACATGACAAAGCCTTTTGCCATGGAGGAATTGTTGGCTCGAATTGAGGCTATCATGCGAAGAACATCTGGCGCAGGTTCAGAAGAAGACAACGAACGTTTTGAAATAGGTACGTTGCAATACGATCCGCTTACGCGAATTTTATACCTGAAAAATGAAGAAGTAAAATTGACAACCAAAGAAGGGCAATTGCTACATTTATTGTGCAAAAACAGAATCGATGTTTTAGATCGCCAAGCAGCCTTACGTGCTATTTGGGGAGACGACAATTATTTCAATGGCAGATCAATGGATGTGTACATTGCCAAACTTAGAAAATTACTGAAAGACGACGAACGTATTGAAATATTAAACATACACGGAAAAGGTTTTAAATTGATAGTTCACGAATAAATCTTATTTTCGTGATGTGAAACAACTATTTTTGCCCAAACTACTCCGTTTACAGCTATTTGCTGCACTATGTTGTATTTCTATTGGTGCAAACAGTTATGCACAAGATCTTTACTCCATTTATTACCCAAGCGGTGACCACAAGTTAACCGATGCAAATAAAGTGAAATTGCGCAAATATGTCTTTTCCTTTAATTTGGCAAAAATTGATAGTTTTCAGGTGATTGGTTATGCCGATTCTACTGGCAAAAAACTTCGGAACATGAATCTTTCCAAAAGAAGATCGTTCAAAGTAAAAAAGTATTTAACGCAATTAACCCGAAAAAAGATTCCAATATCCTCTTTTGCCAGAGGAGAAGAGAATGCACAACGCAATCCAAATGAAAATCACCGAAGGGTAGAAGTACATATTTTTATTGCCGGACGCTCTTTAGAAGATACCATTGAGTCATTGGAATATTTTGGCGATACCAAAACCTGTTTTGTACTTTCCGATTCTGTGATGCGCTATGCAAATATTATTCGAGTTGATGATGGGAAAACTAATTTTGTAATCTTGGAAATGGAGCCCCATCTCTTCAACAAAGATATAACCTATTATTCCTTAACAAGAAACTCATTGTATGCCAAAAAACTAAAATGGAAATTGGAATACAGTGGCAATAGCTGGTGGAAGCATGAAAGGTATCGCACACGAATAAAAGAAGTTGACTTTGCCGCTTACGGAGTATTAACCAAGAAAACAATCCCAAAAGCGTATGATGAATGCTTGGTGTGTAGCAACGACATGGGGCACAATCTCAAAATGTCATCTGAATTGTTGCCAGACGCATTCTTAATGCAAAACCTGCAGATTCAACAAAAAAGAATAGAGGGCGAATACCTACTCATTGCACCAACGGATTATGTAAATCCCGATAAAACCTATTACTTTGACAACAATTACGACCATGAGGTGCGCTGGAAATCAAAATTTGGGTTAAGAAATAGACCTTTTTCTTTTGCTACAGTATCCAAAAAAACTATCCAAGATTCCACGTGGAATATCTTTACACACCATGAAATTTGCCTTACATCTACAGATACTGCACAGCGTATTGATTATCCACTAGAAGAAATGGGACCTCATTTTTGTCGCCCCGAATCACGTGGAAGCATCTATGCATTGGAATATGGGCTAGAACTCGGATATTGGAATTTGGATTATTACGCCATTTACCTAGCTGCCTTTGCACAATACATTGGTACAAGTTGGGAAGCCGGAGTAAACACCGGAGTAGATATGAAGGGGCGTTTGCAGATACAAGGAAAATTTGATTACCAATTTTTATCGTTTTCGCCCTTCAAAAACCCCATGATTGGCAATTCTAACCGATCTGTAATTCATGACTTTCACCGAACATTTGCTGCTTCAGTTGGTACAGACCTCTCATACAGTCCAAACAAAGGAATTCCCTTTGTAAACCAGGGGTTGTATGTAGGCTTTGCATACAAAAACAACCCGTTTGCTTTTGGTTTTGACAGAGCATTTGTGCAAGTAGGTGCTGCTGCTAATTATTTACGCACGTCATTTTCTCCCAATCTATATCTACGATTTGGTGTGAAGTTTAAGATTTAAAGGATTTCTATATTATAACCATTTAAATTATCAATATGGAACTAAAGAAGTTGTTTGTATTTGTATCCGTATTCTGTATGCATGTTTCATGCTCTTTCTCTCAGGAATTTATCATTACAAAACGTATGGACTCAATATCCATGTTTTTTAAATTTGGTAGCGCTGAAGTGATAAGTCCTCAACGATTGATTGCAAGATTTAACCGCATAAAAGCAAGTTCCGGAAAAATCAAAATTATTGCCTATACAGATACAATTGGCAATCTAACATACAACAAAAAAATTAGCTAATAACCGCATAAATGCAATTAAAGAAATCATTGAATCTAACAACTTAAACTCTTTTGCTGTTGAAAGTGAAAACATGAATGAGTATCGAGTTTCACCATCAATAAGACAAGACAGTTTATTCAGAAGGTGCGATGTGATTATCTATCAAATAGAAAATAAATTTGAATACAATACCCCGATAAACCTAGAAATCAATTTTGAATCAAAAACAACAAATATTACCCCAAATTCTTCAGAAAATTTAGCCAAATTACTTCTAATTCTTCAACAAGATTCATTAATAAATATTCAACTAAATGGACATGTTTGTTGTACTCCTGCATATCAATTGTCATTGGATAGAGCAAATAAAGTAAAAACATATTTGGTTTCAAATGGTATCAAATCAAATAGAATTCAATGCAAAGGATTCAGCAATAGCAAACCACTTGTTTCAGAATCTATTCCAGAAAACAAGGAAAAAAACATGCGTGTAGAGGTGGTTTTTCATAAATGAGAAGAACAGTTTGAAAGAGCATGATATTCCTACCAGTGTTTCTCAAAGTACGCCTTGTCAAATACCTTAGGATTTGTCTTAAATAGTGTAGACTTGGTATTCTTTAAGTTCATTGGATCCTTCTTTCCAAAGATTTTGTTCAATACAGCAATTGGGTAAAGGAATAAGTAGAAAATTAATGTAAGAACGATGTTTGGAACAATATAGCTGAGTACCAAGGCCAATTTCATCCAAACCCATTCAATTTGTTTGGCTAAAAGGTCAGAGGCAATACCGATTAAACCAATAAAAAAGGCAATGGTTAAGCTCCATTTTTGGTGTGTTATCAAATAAATAAATAAAAAGCCAACAACGATAGTTAATACCGTTTTCGTTGGATTAGATTTTATTTTTGGTGCAGCCATTTAGAATAATGAATAAATGAACGGTGCAAGTGCGCTACCGCCTCCAAATATCAACAATGCACCAATCAGTAACAACACAATGATTACAGGCGCTAACCAAAACTTTTTGCGCTCTTTCATGAAACGCCATAAATCTCTTAAAAATTCCATTTTACTTATATTCTTGAAGTTTCTTGTAAAGTAACATCGAAATTAACTTGTTGGTTTCTGAATTTGGGTGCGAATCACCACCTAAAGTATATTTCGATTGGTATTTAATCACCATCGACAAATCTAAGAACTTAATCTCTTTATTCTTAAGATAAAATTGAAATTTCTTCATTTCTTCTGGTGTATAATTAATGTAGTTTGGGTAAATAACGACGAAGAACTCGTCGTTACCAAATTGTTTTTCGTATTCTTTCTTTGATTCCAGAATCATTTCCGTAACCAAATCAAAGTGAGAATCGTTCAATCGTAATGGGAAATCAGCTTGGAAATACTTTACAATGTTAGTTTGATAGACACTTTCGTAGAACCAAGATTTAATCGGTCTACCGTCTTTAAACCGTTTGTTGCGAACCAATTTCTTTCCTTCAAACTCATAGTTCGGCGATAAGTGCAACCATTCTGTATATCTTGACATACAACCTATCGACCTGTAAATATGATCCCAGAAAAAGATATAAAAAGCTTTTCCATTTTTCTCTTTCACCTGCTTGCTTATATCTTCGTATTGTAATTTTGCCAACATGTGATTTGTACCAGTAGATGATACACAGTAGTTGTACGAGTTTGCTGTTGTATCTTTATTTTGAAAGTGATAAGCTAAGGTTTGATTGTCGTTTAACCCATATCCAAAACCAATAGAACATCCAAAGAATAGGTTGTAGTTTTTTCTATTAATATCTGTGTTTGGGGTAATTCTTCTTCTGTATTGATCGAACGAATAGGTTACATTGAAAACAGTATCGCCGTTTACAATTTTTGTGTCATTTATTACTGTGTCTTTATGATTGAAAGTACCCAATTTGAAGAAAATATTATCTGATTCTAATTTAGGAATTGAAAAGTCTTTTTTGAAAGCTGAAGGCATTCCCAAAACAAAGAACAAAATTGTTTCAACACCAATCAAAAGAAAACAAAGTAACGTGAGATTTGCGAAAATGGTGCGTTTTAATTTGATGAAAAGTAGGTAAAGCGTAAAGAATCCTACAATTAGAGAAAGATATTTCCACAAACGTAACCAACCAAAAATCTCTGAACCGTTCGAGTTTCTTACAATGTTAGAAATAAACAAACTAATCAAGGCAAATAAGAACACAAGCGAAGTGCGTTTGTTTGTTTTAATGAATTGACCAAATCGTTTATACATATCAATCCATCTTAAATTTCACCATCCATTTTTCCTTATTCTCCCAATCTAACTGTTCTGTTTTGGTATAAACAAAGTCGCCTATAACCAAATAATCCATCTCAGTACTCATAAAACATCGGAAAGCATCGTGTGGTGTGCATACTATAGGTTCTCCACGAACATTGAAACTTGTATTTACGACCAATCCGTAGCCCGTTTGATGTTT
Source organism: Fluviicola sp. (assembly GCA_039810825.1). Taxonomy (GTDB): domain Bacteria; phylum Bacteroidota; class Bacteroidia; order Flavobacteriales_D; family Crocinitomicaceae; genus Fluviicola. Next base: position 8,928 of record JBDHXR010000001.1, on the reverse strand, counting down.
GAATTCTTCTATTAAAGAATAATATCTTGGGTTTGATTCTGGATAAACCATCTGTACACGAGCAGAGAAATCCAAGTGAGTGATGGATTGTAAATCGCTACGTTGTTGGTACAATCTGTCCCAAAGAGACATTTCGTTATAGTTATCAGGGAGCTTAACACGTCGACTCTCTTTCACAGGTGCAACAACCAGCATGTATGGCGAATCTGCTTGTAAATCGAAATATTCTTTTGCATCCTCAGCCATGACTGACGGTGCGAAAGGTCTGAAACCCTCTCTGTATTTGATCTTTAGATTCAGCTTCTTTTGCATTTCAGGATTGCGAGCATCACCAAGTATGCTACGGTTCCCTAGAGCTCGTGGTCCAAATTCCATACGACCTTGGAACCAACCAACCACGTTTCCTTCGGCTAGCTTTGAGGCAACAAACTTAGATAAATCTTTAAAATCTGAATAATGAACAAATTTTGCATTATTCTTTTTATTCATTGATTGAATTTCCTTCTCAGAATAATCTGGACCCAAATATGTTCCGTTCATTTGATCATACTTATAGTCAATTACTCTCGGTTCCTCGAAATACATGTGAGAAACAGCAAGAGCGGCACCCAAAGCACCACCGGCATCACCAGATGCAGCCTGGAAATAAATATCCTCGAATATATTTTCTTCCAATAGCTTTCCATTAGCCACACAATTCAATGCAACTCCACCTGCCATACACAAATAGTTTGCACCAGTTACGCGTTTGGCTTCCTTAGCCATTAAAATCACAATCTCTTCAGTAACTTTCTGAATGGCGATAGCTAAGTTACAATGACTTTGCTCTAAATCAGATTCTCCTTCTCTACGTGCAATACCAAATAGTTTTTTCCATTTGTTGTCGTGCACCATGCGTAAACCAGTTGCATAATTAAAGTACTTCTGATTTAACCAAATAGAACCATCGCTTTTAATGTCAACTAATTCAGATTTTATTTTTTGGATAAATTCTTGAGTCTCTGGATCATTTTCGTTTCCATACGGTGCCAACCCCATCAATTTATATTCACCAGAGTTAACAGTAAATCCCAGATAATATGTAAAAGCACTGTAAAGTAAACCAACTGAGTGAGGAAACTCCATTTCCTTTAATAACTCTATTTTTTGTCCATCACCTAAACCAATGGAAGCTGTGCACCATTCACCAACACCGTCAATTGTCAATATTGCAGATTTCTCAAAAGCAGAAGGATAGAATGCACTTGCTGCATGAGAAAGGTGATGTTCTGGAAATAATAAATTAAGCTTTTTTTTGTTGTAAGGTCCCACTTTAACAAGTCCTTGATAAATCATTTTCTTCAAGAACATTTTTTCGTTAATCCAAATTGGAATAGCTTTTAAGAAGGAAATCAAACCTTTAGGTGAAAAAGAATAATAGGTTTGAAGAAGACGCTCAAATTTCAAAAGAGGTTTATCGTAAAATACGATAGCGTCTAAGTCGTCAAGTGTAAGTCCAGCTTCTTCTAAACAGTACTTTGCAGCTTCAACTGGAAAATCTGGCGTGTGTTTATCTCTAGTAAATCGTTCTTCTTGTGCTGCCGCAACAATTTTACCACCAACTGTTATCGCTGCGGCAGAATCATGATAAAACGCTGAGATTCCTAATACTTTTTTCATTCGATTGTAACTTGACTTAAATAATGCAGTTTACGTATTTTATTTTAACTATTAGCAAAATTAATAGTATTAATAGAGTTGTGGTTTATAACAAGTTACTAAAGGGTACTATTTATAAACAATTTGATGTTTTTCAATACTTTATATCGTTATTTTCTTCACAATTAACTCAACTAAAGTAAAACATGCGTGTTGAGGTGGTTTTCGCAAATGAGAAGAACCGATCTAAAAATCCTTCTTTTTCAAATAGAAATTGGTAATGAAAAAGCATACGAGAATATAAAAAAGAGAAAGCAATACCTTTTCATTCATATTCATGACCCACACAGCGTTTCCTGTTTCTTTTTCAGACATTTTAAGCAACTGTTGAAAGAAGGGTGTTGGGGTTAAATCTGCATAAACTTTTAGTGGAAAAAATTGATACAACTTGCTTGAAATGATGTTTCCTACAATGGTTTCAACAGGAAAGTAAACAATGAACAAAACGATAGCCAAAGCAGATCTTTTGATTAGAAGTGCAAATAAGAATGCAAACGAAAAATATCCCAATGCTTGGATAAAGTATAAGAATACCAAGTGACTATTGGCATAAAAGTTACCAACGCCAGAAGTAATTGAACCAATAATAAAAGCGCACAAACCGGTGTATAGTGTTGCCAAAAGCGCAAGTAAGAAAATCACGATAAATTTGCTGGTGATAACTTGTTTTGTTGTCAATCCGTCAATTACATTTTGCCGCATTGTTTTTGCCTGAATCTCCATCGTTGTAATAGACACAATAATTACTGCCAATAAGATGTTAAAGAAACTGGCAGAATAGGTTGTGAAACTCCAAACATAAGGGAACTCAAATAAATTGTGGCTTGTGAAAATTTGTTTGAGTGCCGGATTCATTTTAAAAAACCAATTCATAAAAAACATCCAACACGGTACAACAAGCATGTATGCTAAAAAGATGATTTTTATGGAAAGTAATTTATTGAGTTTAATAAACTCGATTTTCAATAGTTTTTTCATGCTTGAACAGTTTCAATAAATATAGTTTCTAAGCTTTTCTTGTAAACACGTATTTCGGAAGCAAATATTCCTTTACTAACCAAAAGTTTATTCAGTGCTGCGCCATCTGCACTTTCCATAGATTCAACCAACACATACTCAGTTTGATCTGATTGCAATAATTGATAGGAAGATGAATTGGATAGTTCTTTCCTCAGCAAATCCATATCTTCTGCTTTTATCTGGAAATACTGTTTTTGTTTCAAAATATCTTGCATCGAACCTTGAGTAAGCAACTCACCATTTCGCATGATACCAACATGAGTACATATTTTTTCAACTTCATCCAATATGTGTGACGCAAAGATGATGGTTTTGCCTTCATTGGCAATGGATAAGATAAGCTCACGCATATCCGCAATACCCATTGGGTCAAGTCCGTTTGTTGGTTCATCCAACACCAATACTTCCGGGTCTGAAAGCAAAGCAGATGCAACCGCCAAACGCTGTTTCATGCCCAAGGAATACGTTTTGAATGGGCGCAAACCTCTTTCAACCAAATCTACACGTTCTAATACAGTTTTGATACGAGTGGAAACATCGCTCACTTCTTTGATTGTAGCAACAATTTTTAAATTATCATACGCATTCAAATATGGATAAAAATTTGGAGTTTCCAGCAAACTTCCTATGCGCTTTCTATTCGTAGCTGCATTGCCGTTGTTAAACCAAGAAAAGGAACCTTCTGTTGGCTTTAAAACTCCTAGCAACATTGCTAAAGTTGTTGTTTTTCCACTGCCATTTGGTCCAAGCAATCCGTAAACTTGGCCTTTTTGTATTTCTAAAGAAATTGATTTTACAGCTTGAAAATTCTTAAACTGTTTAGACAACGATAATATTTGTAGGACTGTTGAATCTTTAGACATAGTGTTTCACTTTCGATGTGGAAAGCTAAGAAAAAAGAGTGAATAGTGTATTTATTTTCGCTTATTTTCGAAAAAAGTAGTCAATAAACTACTGCATTCCTGCTCCATCGGCCCTTTTGTTACCAAGGTTTTTGGATGGTACAACTTGTTTTCAAATCGGCTGGCGCCTCGTTTTTCATCTGAAGCAGCGTAAATGATTTTTTCAATTTGCGACCAATAAAGCGCCCCTGCACACATCACACAAGGTTCTAGGGTAACATACATGGTGCAAGTGGTAAGGTATTTAGCGCCGAGAAATTCAGCCGCTGCGGTAATTGCCTGTATTTCAGCATGTGCGGTAACATCATGAAGTTTTTCAGTAAGGTTATGGCTTCTGGCAATGATTTGGTTGTTGGCAACTATAACCGCGCCAACAGGCACTTCTCCTATGTCAAATGCTTTTTGGGCTTCCAAATAAGCTTGACGCATAAAATATTCATCGTTGTACGGAGAAATCATGATTTATTGAATGGTTACTTCAAAAGTTTTAGTCCAATACTTCCCTGTCAAATACAATTTCTTAGTTATTTTATTGTACGCAATTCCATTCAACACATCGCCACCATTTTTCCCCTTAGTCACCAACTCGCTGGCATCAATTTCTTCCAATACTTTTCCTGTATTTGGATCAATTACAATGATGGTAGAAGTAGTATAAACATTGGCATAAATTTTACCATCAATGAACTCTAATTCATTTAAGTTTGTTCTGGGGCCAATATTGTCATACACCTGAATAAATTTCTGCACTTGAAAGGTTTTTGGGTCTCTGAAATACAAATACTCGGATCCATCAGAAACAATAATACTCTTCCCATTGTTGCACATTCCCCAGCCTTCACCTTGATAATTAAATTCACTCTTTAGCTGCATGGATTTTTTATCGTACACAAAACATTTGTGGTTTTGCCAAGTTAATTGATAAAGGTTATCGCCAAAAATGGTGATTCCTTCACCGAAATAAGTTTGGTCAAGCCCGTTTTTAGGTCCATTAAACGCTCCTGTTTCCAATGACACCATTCCAACAACTGTTGACCCCTTTTGACCTGGGTCGCCCGTGCTTTCATACAATTGATTTCCATCAAATTCGTATCCTTGCGTATAGTTTTCTTTATTGTGAGGATATTCACGCGTAATGAGTGTTTTTTTGAAATCCGGCGCCACATCCGAAACAATTCGAACTAGGGAAGTACTTTCCAATACTGTTCCATCAGAAAAAGTTGACCTCAACACCAAGGGTCTTGTTCCAACACCAAAATAATTGGTTTTTAACGCCATGGTTTGCTTTTGAGCTTGTGGTTTTGTCCATGTCTCAAATACTGAATCATTGTATATCAGTTCAACTTTCTCCAAACCATCAGGAATTGAAAAGTGAATGGGAATTTCAGCCCCATAAGCTGATTGTATGTTGCCATTCATTTCAAGCTTTGCCATATCCTCTTGATCTTCACCTGAGCCAGATTGAAAAATTGGAATCAAAACAAATGCTGCAACTACCAGTATTAAAAGAATAAGTATTCCGTATCTTTTCATAAATTAACCAATCGCGTTTAATAATTCATCTGCCAAAATTCCGTTGTGACTTGCATTGTAAATTGGCTCCATGTTTCTCCAAACAATTACTTGCGGAGATTGGTGCTCAATACCCGTAAGTGAGGCGATTTCGTTTGAAACGTCTCTGTGGTTTAATAAGTCAAGATAAAAGCAACGCGCTTTCTCTGGATTCATTTGTTTTTCAAACCTGCTCAATGCCGCTACTGAAATACTGCAACGTGTGCTGTGCTTGAAAACCAAAACCGGTATTTCCTTGGATGATTTAACAATATTGTTAAATTGTTCAATAGATACGACTTCTTCCCATGGAAAAATGTCCTTTTTTGTAGATGAAAACAAACCCATTATAAATTAACTCCTTTAAATTGTTTTAAAAATCGTACATCATTTTCTGAATACATACGCAAATCATTTACTCTAAACTTTAATTGTGCTATGCGTTCAATTCCCATTCCAAAGGCAAATCCGGTATATGTTTCTGAATCAATGCCAGCTGCTTCCAACACATTCGGATCTACCATACCACAACCCAAAATTTCTAGCCATCCTGTATATTTACATACATTACACCCCTTCGCATCGCAAATTGTGCAAGACACATCTACTTCTGCGCTAGGCTCTGTAAACGGAAAATACGATGGACGCATTCTGATTTTGGCTTTATCTCCAAACAAAGATTTTGCAAAATAATCTAAGGTTTGTTTTAAGTCAGCAAACGACACGTTTTTATCGATATACAATCCTTCGATTTGGTGGAAAAAACAGTGAGCTCGGGCTGAAATTGCCTCATTGCGGTAAACCCGCCCCGGTGAAACGGTGCGAATAGGAGGCTTTGAATTTTCCATCACACGTACTTGCACAGAGGAAGTATGCGTTCTTAAAGCCATTTCATTTTCACCCTTTTCAATAAAAAAAGTATCTTGCATATCTCTAGCCGGGTGTTCTGGCGGGAAATTCAATGCTGAGAAATTGTGCCAATCATCTTCAATTTCTGGTCCTTCGGAAACCGAATATCCTATTTTTTCAAAAATTGCAACTATCTCGCTGCGTATAAGAGAAAGTGGATGCCTGTTACCAGTTGGTATTGATTCTGCAGGTTTAGAAGTATCGATCTTTGAAGCAGATGAATTACTACTATTAAGTTTATCCTTAATGGTGTTTAATTTTTCTTCTGCAAATTGTCTTAACGAGTTTAACAAAAGTCCTGCCTCTTTTTTTTCTTCATTGGGAACATTTTTTAACTCTGAAAATAAATCTTTCATCACACCTTTTGAACCTAAAAAGTGAATACGGAATGCCTCTGCACTTGCTAAATCAGTGATTTCAAAGTTGGAGATTGCTAATTTTGTTTCTTCAATACGTGCTTTCATTTTCTGCTCAAGGCGTTTTGTTCATTTTTATTGCGAATCTGGATAAAATTAGTTTAAATTTGTAACCAAGCGAATCAAATTACAGTATAACTAATGTGTATTCGCTCAACGAAATTACAAAATTGTAAGTTAAGATAAATTAAAAGCATATATTTACATCCTAAAAACTACTTTTTTACATGAAATTTATGAATAAAATGATGTTTCGAGTTGGATTATTAGCACTACTCTCTGTTTTTTTTACTCTTAGTGCTTGTAAAAACAAAAAACCTTCTACATTGAAAGTATATGTGCGTTCCTCAAACAATGAGTTGTTGAGTGGAGCTCAGGTTGTAGTAATTGGCGATGTTAATTCTGACCCTGCAACCAAAGAATATGTTGACACTGTTCAATCTAATAGCGCAGGTTTTGCAGAAATTAACATGCAACCTTATTACGATATGTTGGGCAAAAAAGAAGACCCTATTGGTTATTTTAACGTGATTGCTAAAAAAGACAACAAAGAAGGTTCTGGTTATATACGTTGTAGAGGATATATTACCAATGTATTAACTGTTATGTTAAATCCTTGATTTTAAATAGTATGAAAAGCACATCATTAAAACGAGTATCTGTTTTTGTAATCTTCCTTTCTTTTGGGTTATTTTTCCTATCTACAGGTTGCCGTAAGAAAAAAGATACTATTGCAAATGTGTATGTTTATGACAGCAACAATGCGTCTGTATCTGGAGCATCAGTTCGTTTATACGGAACTTCCACAACAAACCCAGGCAAGCCACCAGTAATAGATTATTCTACAACTACTGATGCATCTGGTTTGGCAAGCTTTAACCTAAATGACATGTATCAATTGGGACAATCTGGCGTGGCAGTATTAAACATTGCCGTTACAAAAGAAACACTTTCTGGCACCGGAATTATTAAATGTGATCAAGAAAAAACGAGCGAAGTAGCTGTTTTTATCAATTAATTACTTTGCTTAGAGTCAACAACTCTGTATAATTTATATGCAACTCAACACGCTGTTGAATTATGCCTTGTCGCTGAAGGGTGTTGAAGAAACATTTCCTTTTGATAAAACTACGTTGGTGTTAAAAGTTGGCGGTAAAATGTTTTTACTCGTTGATATTGATGACGCAAGCACTGTAAATCTAAAATGCGATCCTGAAAAAGCCATTGAGTTAAGAGAAACATATAGCGGTATTCTGCCCGGATACCACATGAACAAAAAACATTGGAATACAGTAGCATTGGATGGCGATGTGGATGACCAATTGATTTTTGATTTGGTAAAACATTCTTATCAGCTGGTTATTCAATCCTTACCTAAGAAACTGAAAGATGAGTTTGCGAATTGACAAGTTTATTTGGCATGTACGCCTATCTAAAACTCGCTCTATTGCTACAGATTGGATTCAAAAAGGAAAAATAAAACTCAACCATGCCCTTGTGAAGCCTTCAAAAGAAGTACAAATAAACGATATCATTACAATTTCTCAAAACAATGCTGTTCTCACCTATCAAATTCTTGATCTGCCAACAAATCGTGTAGGAGCCAAGTTAGTCGCTTCCTATATACTAAACCAAACACCTGAAGAAGAATTTGAAAAATTTGCATTGTATCAAGCTGCACAGAATAGCTACAGAACAAAAGGCAACTTTAAGCCATCAAAGAAAGAGCGAGCAGAAATAAATTCTTTTTTAGACGAATTAGCTTGAACGAATAGTAATCAACTTGATTTTGTACTATTTCTTTAGCATATTATTTTTCTAGTTCAATGAAATGGAGAGCTAAGACATATAGAAATCAAAACAGGTGGAATGATGAGTTATCCTATTTCAACAATGCATATAATACCACAAAGTATTGCAAACCTTCATAGCGCACACCCGTAGCACCATTGGTGGCTGTGATGTGGATGGTACGTTTTTTACCGCAGGAGAACAAACACAGAGCAAAGAAAAGAAAAGTCAAAAAGCGCATAATTCTTAATAGTTTATATCATAGGTTCTATATTCTCCAGGGCTTAAATAAATGGTATCATAATAAATGTTTGTAATACTGTTTCTTGTTACTTCCCATTTCCAGTACATTTCGCCCATTGGAACGGAAGAAAAACTGGAAGCTATAAAAGAATAGCACCCGCCCCCCTCTTTTGAAATGGCACCAACAATTCCAGATCCCTGTCCACCAACCTGACGTCCCATATAATAAAGCTTAAGATAGTCACTCGCACCTTGACAATTCACATTGTTGATATTCAATTTCAAATATGCACACTCTGCAAATTCCACCAATACCTCATGGTTTGGACCATCTCCTTTGATGTAATACACATCATTTTTGGAATAACAACAATTTGAAGGCCATTCTATCTGTACCC